>CAZJCA010000013.1:0-29751 GCA_964544505.1 uncultured Oscillospiraceae bacterium | reverse complement strand
TGCAGAAGGAAAAGGATCATGTGGAGGGCTTTGCCCCCGAGTGCGCATGGGTCACCATGGGCGGCGGCGAAAAGCTGGAAGAGCGTTATGCCATTCGCCCCACTTCCGAGACTTTGTTCTGTGAGCACTTTGCAAATGTGCTGCAGTCTCACCGTGACCTGCCTATGAAGTATAACCAGTGGTGCTCCGTTCTGCGCTGGGAGAAGACTTCTCGTCCTTTCCTGCGCCACAGAGAGTTTTTGTGGCAGGAAGGCCACACCATCCACGCCACCGCAGAGGAGGCTCGTGGATTTACCGAGACCATGCTCAATGTCTACGCTGACTTCTGCGAGAATGTGCTGGCAATGCCTGTGACCCGTGGTCAGAAGACCGATAAGGAAAAGTTCAACGGCGCAGAGGCTACCTACACCATCGAGTGCATGATGCATGACCGTAAGGCTTTGCAGGCCGGTACCTCCCACTACTTTGGCGATGGCTTTGCCAAAGCATTTAACATTGAGTTCACCGATAAGAACAACCAGAAGACCAATCCCCATGAGACTTCCTGGGGCGTGTCCACCCGTCTGATCGGCGGCATCATCATGACCCACGGCGATAACAATGGTCTTGTCCTGCCTCCCATGGTGGCTCCCGTGCAGGTGGTGATCCTGCCTGTTGCCCAGCATAAGCCCGGTGTTCTGGAAGCTGCTGCTCAGCTGCGTAGCCGTCTGATCGCTGCCGGTCTGCGTACTAAGATGGACGACTCCGACAACTCCCTGGGCTGGAAGTGCGCCGAGTACGAAATGAAGGGCGTGCCGGTTCGTGTGGAATGCGGCCCGCGTGATCTGGAAAATGGCGAATGTGTCATTGTCCGTCGTACCGACCGGGAAAAGGTAGTCGTGAAACTGGAAGATCTGGAAACCGCCGTTGTGGAGCAGCTGAAGATCGTTCAGCAGCAGATGTTCGACAAGGCGAAGAAGAATCTGGACGAGCATATCTTTGAGGCCCACTCTCTGGAAGAGGCCAAGGAGCTGCAGGAGAAGAACGGCGGCTACATCAAGACCATGTGGTGTGGCGATTTGGAATGCGAACTGGCTATGAAGGAAAAGGCCGGTATGTCCTCCCGTTGCATCCCCTTTGCTCAGGAGAAGCTGGACGATGTTTGCCCCTGCTGCGGCAAGCCTGCGCAGAAGATGGTCTACTGGGGCGTTGCTTACTAATTGAACCGTATCTAAGAAATTCTGAAAGCGGTGCTGTGATCTTCACAGCACCGCTTTTTGCTTGAGGAGGGAAATATGGAACGCATTTTGATCATCGGCTGCGGCGGTGCGGGGAAATCCACCCTGGCACGGCAGCTGGGAGAAAGGTTGAATATTCCGGTGGTGCATCTGGACAAGCTTTTCTGGAAGCCGGGATGGGTGGAGACAACACCTGCCGAATTTGACGAAGCGTTGGCAAAGGAACTGGAAAAGCCGCAATGGATCATGGATGGTAATTTTAACCGCACCATGCCGCAACGGATGGAACGGTGCGATACCATCATCTATTTGGATTTCAGCCGCTTTGCCTGCCTGAGAGGGGTGGCAAAACGCACGCTGACTACCTACGGCAAAGTGCGCCCCGATATGGGGGAAGGCTGCCCGGAGCGGATCGACTTTGCATTTCTGAAATGGGTTTGGAATTTCAACAAAAACAAAAGAGAAAGATACTACCGCCTGCTCAATGAAGCGGAAGGCATCGAAACCATTGCCCTGAAAAACCGCCGTCAGGTGAAGAAATTTCTGAAAAGTCTGTAAAAATGTCGCCCTGTGAGCCATCACAGGGCGACAAAATTATTATTCTTCCGGAGGAATATACTCCAAAAGATCCGAGATTTTGCAATCAAGTGCGGCACATAGACGAGCCAGAACATCAATATCCAGCCGTGTGATTTTATTGTTGCAAAAATTGTTGATTTGTGTGCGTTGCATTTCTGCACGGTGGCTCAATTTGTTCTTGCTCATGCCGGATTTCTCCAGTAACTCATTGAGCTTGATGTGAATTGTTCCGTGGGAATCCATAATAGTTACCTCATTTTCGTATATGTCGAAAAAAGTCGAACGATTACAGTTGACATCTTTACTCTACACAAGTTAAACTTAAAATGGTAGTTGTAAGAAGTCTTGTGCAACTAATCGCACAATATACAGAGAGGTTAGGTTATGGAGAAAGAAAGTGTACTTGAAATCGTTGCAAAAAGAAACGGTGTTTCAGTGGAACAAGTTGAGGCGGAAGTACAAATAGCCATTCGTGAAGCAATAAGAACAAGCTGGGAGAATAATGATGTTAGGGCAATGGAGATGTGGAATACCATTACAAACGGAACGGGGATGTGTACCGCGGCGGAACTAATAGAGTTTATGGCAGGATATGTGCTACTGAATTGTTAGAAAGATATATGAAAGTCGCCCTGTGAGCCATCACAGGGCGACTTTCAATTATCGATTCTTCCAATCCAGAATGGCCTGAATGCCTGCAAGCAGCGCAAAAACATCTTCTTGGCTGGTTTCCCGGCTGAGGGAAATGCGGAAAGAACCATCCATCACTTCCGGGGGCAGCTTCATGGCAGTCAGCACATGGCTGCGGTGGCCTTTGGCGCAGGCAGAGCCGGCAGAAACAAAAATCTCCCGGTCTTGCAGAATGTTGATGGAATTCTGAGTGGGCACGCCGGGAATGGACAGGCTCAGAATGTGGGGTGCTTCGTGACAGCCGTTGATCTGAATGCCGTCCATAGCGGCGATTTTGCTGATGATTTCGTCCAGAAATTCCTTTTCTTTTGCAATATCGGCCTTGAAAGTTTGGAAAACTTCGGCGCAGGCTGCACCAAAGCCGAAAATGGCAGGGGTGCCTTCCGTGCCGCTGCGGTAGCCGCCTTCCTGACCGCCCCCTTGCAGCAGGGCAGGGAAGGATTTTAGCTTGGGGCTGATGTAGAGTGCGCCGCAGCCTTTGGGGCCGTGGACTTTGTGGGAAGAGACGGAAATCAGGTCTGCGCCCAGTGTTTTGGCGGCGAAGGGGATTTTAAGAAATCCCTGCACCGCATCGGTATGGAACAGAGCGTTGGGGCAGACCCGGTGGGTCAGCCGTGCCATCTGGGCAATGGGCATGACGGAGCCAACTTCATTGTTGACCATCATCACAGAAACCAGAATAGTGTCCTCTCGCAGAGCGGCATTTAGATCCTCCACGGTGATGCGCCCCATGTGATCCGGCTGCAGGTAGGTCACTTCATACCCTTGAGCTTCCAATTGTGCCATGGTATGCAAAATGGCGTGATGCTCGATGGCGGTGGTGACGATGTGTTTGCCACGCTTGCCCAGCTTCTTTACGGCACCCATGATGGCCCAGTTGTCGGCTTCTGTGCCGCCGGAAGTGAAAAATACACGATCGCTTTCTGCGCCCATGGCAGCTGCCACTTGGGTTCTGGCGGTGCGGAGCATTTTAGCTGCATCAAAGCCGAAAGCGTAGAGGGCACTGGGGTTTGCCCAGTTTTCTGTCAGGGCGTTGGTCACGGCATCCACGGCGGCAGGGCAGGGCCGGGTGGTGGCGGAATTATCAAAATAGATCATCTTATTTACCTACGCAAAATCTTTCAAAAATTCGGGCGGTGATATCCTCCCGGACGGTGGCGCCGGTGACTTCGCCCATGGCTTCCATGGCGTTTTCCACATCGGTCAACACCGCATCGGGGGTCAGACCAAGGCGCAGACCCTGCAATGCTCGGTCAATGGCATCGTGGGCACGCCGAATGGCATCTGCCTGTCGGGCGTTGGTCAGAATGGATCCGTCGCAGGGGGGGCTGCTTTCAAAAATCATGTCCACCGCCTGAGCGAACAGGTCAAGACCTTTTCCGGTGTTGGCGCAAATCTCCACCACATACATAAAGGGCAGATCATAGGGGAAAACTTTTTGTCCCAAATCGGTTTTGTTGATAAGGGCGATGGCGTTGACCTGCTCCGAGCACAAATCAATAATTGCCTGATCTTCTGCTGTCAAAGGCTGACTTCCGTCACAGACGAAGATCACCAGATCTGCATTTTTAACTGCTTCTTTGGAGCGTTCCACGCCCATGGCTTCGATTTTGTCTTCCGTGTCCCGAATACCGGCGGTGTCGATGAGCCGCAGTCGGGTAGAACCGACCATGACAGACTCTTCCACCGTGTCACGGGTGGTGCCAGCCACTTCCGTGACAATGACCCGGTCATAGCCAGCCAGCGCATTCAAAAGGCTGGATTTGCCCACATTGGGACGGCCGACGATGGCGGCGGCTACGCCTTGCCGCAAAATGCGACCCTGACCATAGGTTTGCAAAAGGGTTTGAAGTGCTTTGGCATCGGCTTTCAGGGGCGCTTCATAGTTGGCGAGGCCAAAATCTTCGATATCCTCGTCCGGGTAATCCAGAACAGCGTGGAAATGGCTGCAAAGGTTGGTCAAATCGTTGTAGATGGGGAAAAGCTTCTTTTGCAGCGCGCCGCCTACTTGTCCTGCGGCGTTGGCGGCGGCATCGGCGGTGTCTGCTTCGATTAAATCAATGACCGCTTCTGCCTGGGTCAGATCCAGTTTGCCGTTTAAAAAGGCTCGTTTGGTATATTCGCCACGCTTGGCAGGGGTAGCACCTGCCAGATACAGGGCTTCCAACCCGGCGGACAGCACCGCAGGGGAGCCATGACAGTGAAATTCCACCGTGTCTTCGCCGGTATAAGTGTGGGGAGCACGGCAGTAGATGGCGCAGCACTGATCGATGGTACGCCCCTGCTTGTCTTTCAGCGTGCCCAGCACCAGCTTGTGGTCAGGGGCGTCTTCCAGCGCTTTACCGCTGTTCAAAGTAAAAACAGAGCCTGCGATTTTGGCGCAGTCGTCGCCGGTCAGACGGATGATGCCAATGGCGCTGACACAGTTGCCGGTGGATACGGCAGCGATGGTGTGTGACATAAAATCACTCCTTTGTGAAAAGAGAAGCCGGAGAAGGCGTTGCCTTCTCCGGCTTAAAAATTACATTTTCTCCGGGGCGGAGAAGCCCAGAATATCAATACAGGTTTCCAGAATGTTCTTTGCCAGAGCAATCAGCGCAATGTGGCCTGCCTTGGTGTCTTCATTTTCTTCCTTGAGGATCGGTGTCTCGTGGTAGAACTTGTTGACGGCGGAAGCCAGATCGTAGATGTAGGCACAGATCATGTTGGGAGCGGAGTTGGCAAGAGCAGACTCCAGCGCAGGAGCAAACTTGGTGATCGAGAGCATCAGATCCTTGCCGCAGTCGTTGACGGGTGCCTGAATAGGCAGGTTCTCCCATGCACCGTACTTGGCAAGAATGGACTTGATACGCACGATGGTGTAGAGAATGTAAGGACCGGTGTTGCCTTCAAAGGCGGCGAAACGCTCCATGTCGAAGTTGTAGTCTTTGGTGGGCTGGTTGCTCAGATCGCCGTATTTCAGAGCACCCATGGCGATTTTTGCGGTGGTAGCTTCCACTTCGCTCTCTTCTACGATCTTATTCTCCACCACCTTGGTGCGGACAAAATCGGTCATGTCGGAGATCAGCTGCTCCAGACGGAGCACGCCGCCGTCACGGGTCTTGAAGGGTTTGCCGTCAGCACCGTTCATGGTGCCGAAGCCTACATGCTCCAGCACGGTGGTCTCGGGGACGATACCGGCTTTTCTGGCAGCACGGAACACCTGCTCAAAGTGGAGGTTCTGCCGCTTGTCGGTGACATACAGGATCTTATCGGGATTCCAGTCCTGCACACGCTGAACCATGGTGGCAAGGTCAGTGGTAGCGTAGATGGAAGAACCGTCGGACTTGACCAGAATACAGGGAGGCATTTCCTTTTTGTCGCCCTCCTCAGCCACGGGGATGACCCATGCGCCTTCGGACTGAACGGCAATGCCACGGTTTTTCATATCCTCGACCATGGCAGGGATGTAGGGGTCAGCATCGCTTTCGCCCAGCCACTTTTCAAAGTGGACATCCAGATTGTCGTAGTTTTTCTTCAGGTCGGTGACGGACACATTCATGATGTGATCCCACAGGGCACGGTAACCCCGGCGACCCTGCTGCAATTCCAGCGTTGCCTGATGTGCTTTGTGAGAAAATTCGGGATCACTCTTCTTGCCGGAGGCAGTGGGGTAGATCTCTTCCAGCTCGTCCACGGTGAAGGGAGACTCCTTGGGATATTCGCCGGTAAAATCGGGGTCAAAATAGGGAAGCTCCGGCTGACGCTCATGAAGCTCGGCAATGATCAGACCCATTTGCAGACCCCAGTCGCCCAAGTGGACATCGCCGATGGCGTTGTAGCCCAGGTACTTGTGCAGCCGCTTCAAAGTCTCGCCGATGATGGCAGGCCGCAAATGGCCGATGTGCAGAGGCTTTGCCACATTTGCTCCGCCGTAGTCAACGACGATGGTTTTTCCTGCGCCCACTTTTTCGGTGCCAAAGTCTTCTGCGGTACGCATTTGCTCCAGATAGTTTTGCAGGAAGTGACCGGACAGTTTCAGATTGATAAAGCCAGGCATCACCGCTTCAATCATGCTGTAATCGTCAGCGTTCAGCTTTTCGACGACGGCGTTGGCGATTTGAATGGGTGCGCACTTATACTGCTTGGCAGCAGCCAGAGCGCCGTTGCACTGGTATTCGCACAGGTCAGGCCGATTGGACACGGTGACACGACCGAAAGAAGAATCATAACCTGCATCGGCGAAGGCCTGCTGCATTTTGGATGTGATGATATCTAAGATTTTCTGCATATCTTTTTCCTCTTAATTCTTGTGCTCTGCCATCCAGGCAAGATAATCATCGTAAGTGCCGTACTTGTCGATGATGGTGCCGTCAGGCTGGAAAGCAATGACACGGTTACAGGTGGAAGTCAGCATTTCGTGGTCGTGGGAGGCCAGCAGCACCACACCGGGGAAGGCTTCCAGACCCTTGTTCACGGCCTGAATGGACTCCATGTCCAGGTGGTTGGTGGGCTGGTCGAGAAGGACGACATTGGCGCCGCTGAGCATCATTTTCGAGAGCATACAGCGAACCTTTTCGCCGCCGGACAGAACATTCACATGCTTAAATACATCTTCGTTGCTAAAGAGCATCCGGCCCAGGAAACCACGCAGGTAAACATCGTCTTTCTTGGCACTGTACTGGCGCAGCCAGTCAACCAGTTCGTCCTCGTTGCCCTCAAAATAGGGGCTGTTGTCCTTGGGAAGATAGGAGCGGATGGTGGAAATGCCCCACTTGATGCTGCCTTCGTCCGGTTCCAGTTCGCCCATGAGGATCTGGAACAGTGCGGTCTGAGCCAGCTCGTTTTCACCAACGAATGCGATCTTATCATTCTTACCCACGGAGAAGTAGACCTTGTCCAAAAGCTTGACACCGTCCACGGTGACGGAAACATCCTTGACAGTCAGAATGTCCTTGCCCAGTTCACGCTCCGGCTGGAAGCCCACAAAGGGATAACGGCGAGTGGAGCAGGGCATTTCTTCTACGGTCAGCTTGTCCAGCAGTTTCCGGCGGGCGGTAGCCTGCTTGGCCTTAGACTTGTTGGCGGAGAAGCGCTGAATGAACAGCTGCAACTCTTCGATCTTTTCCTGATTTTTCTTGTTCTTGTTGCGGATCATAGCCTGTACCATCTGGGAAGACTCGTACCAGAAGTCGTAGTTACCCACATACATTTTGATCTTGCCGTAGTCGATATCCACGGTGTGGGTGCAGACGGTGTTCAGGAAGTGACGGTCGTGGGACACGGCGATGACCATGCCGGGGAAGTCCAACAGGAAGTCTTCCAGCCAGTTGATGGCTTCAATGTCCAGGTTGTTGGTAGGCTCGTCCAGCATGATGATATCGGGGTTGCCAAACAGTGCCTGAGCAAGCAGGACTTTCACTTTCAGACGGGGGTCGGTGGTCTCCATCAGGTCGTAGTGCAGGTCGGTGGTAATGCCCAGACCCTGCAACAGACGGGATGCATCAGACTCTGCTTCCCATCCGCCCAGTTCAGCAAACTCTGCTTCCAGGTCGGCGGCACGCAGGCCGTCTTCGTCGGTGAAGTCTTCCTTTTCGTAGATGGCATCCTTTTCCTTCATCACATCGTACAGATGCTGGTTGCCCATGATGACGGTGTCGAGAATGGTGTAATCGTCGTAGGCGTTCTGGTTCTGCTTCAGAACGGAAACACGCTTGCCGGGCTCAATGGAGATGGTGCCATTGGTGGAGTCCAACTCGCCGGTGAGGATCCGCAGGAAGGTGGACTTGCCGGCACCGTTGGCACCGATAATGCCATAGCAGTTGCCGGGCAAAAATTGCAGGTCTACATGCTGGAACAGCCACTGACCGCCAAACTGCATACCCAAATTGTTGACTGTGATCATTTCTAACTCCTTATATATCCAAATAATTATTAACAATGATGATGGGGCATAAAAATACAGCCTAATTATATCACATATTCACAATAAATCAATGTATTTTTTGCACATTTTAACAATTTTCAAAACTTTTATTTGTGAATAAACCAATAACTTTTCAAAAAGGGGTTGCAATTTCTGACAGGCTTGATATAATATTAGCACTCGGATAAATAGAGTGCTAAAAACTGACGAAAGAAGTGTTTATTTTTATGGAGAAAATGCAGTTCAAGGCGGAGTCCGCACGGCTCTTGGATATGATGATCCATTCTATCTACACCCACCGGGAGATCTTCCTGCGTGAGATCATTTCCAACGCCTCCGATGCCATCGACAAGCTGGCCTATACCGCCCTGACCGATGACAAAGTTGGCCTGAACCGGGAAGATTTTGCCATCACCATCACAAGAGATGAGAAAAACCGTGTCCTGACCGTTTCCGACAACGGCATCGGCATGAATCGAGCCGAAATGGAGGAAAATCTGGGCACCATCGCCAAGTCCGGCTCTCTGGGCTTTAAGCAGGCCATGGAAAAGCAGGAGGATATCGACATCATCGGTCAGTTCGGTGTGGGCTTCTATTCTGCATTCATGGTAGCTTCCTCTGTGACCGTGGTTTCCAGAAAGTACGGTGAGGACAAGGCTTATAAGTGGGTATCCAATGGTGCTGACGGCTATACCATTGAAGAAACCACCAGAGAAAATCCCGGTACCGATGTGATCATGACCATTAAGGAGGACACCGAGGAAGAAAAGTTCTCGGAATTCCTGGAAGAGTACGAGATTCGTTCTTTGGTAAAGAAGTATTCTGACTATATCCGCTATCCCATCCGCATGGAGATTTCCAAGTCCCGGAAGAAAGAGGACGAGGATGGCTACGAGTCCTATATGGAGGAAGAGACCCTCAACTCCATGGTGCCTCTGTGGCAGAGAGCCAAGAAGGATGTGACGGAAGAGGAATACGATGCTTTCTATCGGGAGCGTTTCTTTGATTACAACAAGCCTGCCAAGGTCGTCCATACCAGCGCAGAGGGCAGCGTTTCCTTTAAGGCACTGCTGTATATCCCTTCCAAAGCACCTTTTGATTTCTATTCCCGGGAGTTTAAGCCCGGCCTGCAGCTGTATTCCTCCGGCGTGATGATCATGGAAAACTGTGAAGATCTGCTGCCGGATCACTTCCGCTTTGTCCGTGGTATCGTGGACAGCCAGGACTTAAGCCTGAATATCAGCCGTGAAATGCTCCAGCACAATCGACAGCTGACCATCATTGCCCGCAACATCGAGAAGAAGATCAAGTCGGAACTGAAATCCATGCTGGAAAATGACCGGGAAAAGTACGAAGAATTCTACGCCGCTTTTGGTCGCCAGTTGAAGTATGGCACAGTTGCCCAGTACGGTGTCCACAAAGATGCGGTGCAGGATCTGCTGCTGTTCTACTCCCACAAGCAGGGTAAACTGATCTCCCTTTCCGAGTATGTGGCGGCTATGCCCGAAGGTCAGGAGAAGATCTACTATATTCCCGGCGAGAGCAAGGAGCGGCTTGCCAAGCTGCCTCAGGTGGAGACCCTGGACAAGAAAGGCTATGATGTGCTGCTGTGCACCGAAGATGTGGACGAGTTCATCCCCCAGACCCTGATGACTTATGAAGAAAAGAGCTTCTGCAATGCAGCTACCGAGGATCTGGGCTTGCAGTCCGAGGACGAAAAGAAGGAACTGGAAACCAAGGCCGAGGAAATGAAGGGACTGCTGACCTTCGTCAAGGAGACTTTGGGCGAGAGCGTTAAGGAAGTGCGCCTGTCTGCGGATTTGGGCAGCCATCCGGTTGCCATGGTGCCGGAGGGCGGCATGAGCTTCGAGATGGAAAAGTATATGAAGAAGGCCAACCCCGAGTTTGCCTATGATGTGGGCAGAATTCTGGAGGTCAATCCGGAGCATGAGGCCGTGAAAGCCCTGCAAAATGCCATGGCAGAAGATCCCATTAAGGCAAGAGACTATGCCCAGCTTCTGTGCTGTCAGGCACAGCTGATGGCAGATCTGCCCATCGATGACCCCGTGGCATACACAGAGCTTGTGTGCAAGCTGATGAAGTAAAGAGAAAAGGGCGTGCTGCGGCACGCCCTTTTGAAATAATGGTTGCAGGAGATAGACAAATGTGATAAACTGAAAGGGAAAAGGAGGGGATAAACCATGGAATTTCTTTTGGATTTATTGAGTAGTGGCACATGGAGCCTGAATTTATTCTCCGGCTCGCTGGGGATCGTTGCCTATGTGCTGCAAGCGTTGGCACTGTATACCATTGCCAAGCGCAGAGGTTTGAATAAACCCTGGCTTGCTTGGGTGCCGCTGGTCAATATTTGGATTCTGGGTGCGATTTCTGACCAGTATCAGAGCGTTGCCAACGGCAAGACAAAAAAGAAACGCAAGATCCTGCTGGGGCTGAGTATTGCAGCCATTATCGTATCTTTCGCCTGCTTCATTCTGTTTATTGTGTCCTTGCAAAACTTGGATTCCGTCCTGCCGAACATGGGACCTCCGATGTCCGATGCGGAGGTTATAGATCCGGACTTCATGGACATCATTCCTGCATTCATAACTGCTGGTGCGATATTTTTGATCCTGTTTTTCCTGTGTATGATCCCAGCGCTAGTGCTTTTGATCCTCATTGCGGTGTTCCGCTGGATGGCGATTTACGATGTGTTTAAGTCCTGCGATCCGAAAAATGCCCAGACTTATCTGCTGATCAGCTTGCTGCTGAGTTTTCTTGCCGTCAGCGGATTGGAAGCGATTTTCCTGTTCCTGTGTATGAGCAAAGATGAGGGCATGATCCCGAAAAATCCCGAACCTCAGCCCAGTATTTCTGAGGAATCTGCGGAACAGTCTGAAAACTAAAAAGTATCCCGGCTGCCTAAGCAGCCGGGATTTTCTGTTAGTGCCAGTTTTGGGCGTTTTGGGTGTTGTAAAGATCGGCATAAATGCCGCCTTTTTCCAGCAATTCGGCGTGGCTGCCGCACTCGGTGATCACGCCGTCGGCAATGGATACGATCCGGTCAGCGGAGCGAATGGTGGACAGCCGGTGGGCGATGATGAGGGTGGTGCGACCCTGCGCCAGCGCATCAAAAGCTCGCTGGATCTTGGCTTCTGTCACAGAGTCCAGAGCGGAGGTGGCTTCGTCCAAAATCAGGATCGGGGGATTCTTCAGGAAAATACGGGCAATGGCAACTCTCTGCTTCTGACCGCCGGAGAGCAGCGCACCCCGTTCGCCCACATAGGTCTGGAAGCCCTGGGGCATGGCAAGAATATCATCGTAAATTTCCGCTTTTTTTGCAGCGGCAATGACTTCTTCTTCCGTAGCATCGGGCTTGCCATAGCGAATATTTTCAAAAATCGTGTCGGCGAAGAGGAACACATCCTGCTGGACAATGCCAATATTCTGGTGGATGGAAATTTGGGTCACATCCCGAACATCCTGACCATCGATCAGAATCGCACCATCGGAAACCTCGTAGAATCGGGGGATAAGTTGACATAATGTGCTCTTGCCGCCGCCGGAAGGGCCGACGATGGCCACAGTCTCGCCGGGCTGCACATCCAAAGATACATGATGCAGCACGCCCAGGTCGCCGTCGTAGGAGAAGGACACATCCTTTACTTCCAGATGGCCTTTCACATCCTGCAGATCGGATGCCTGGGCCTTGTCCTGAATGGTAGGCTCGGTGCGCATGATGTCCACAAAGCGGTTGAGACCTGCAAAGCCGTTGGCGAACATTTCTGAGAAGTTGGCGAGTTTTCGCATGGGATTGACAAAAGTGCCGATATACAGTACGAACACCGTCAGATCCTTGTAGTCCATCTGGCCTTTCATGATGAAGTAGCCGCCTACGGTGATGACCACCACATTCAGGCTGGATAGGAACAGTTCCAAGCTGCTGTGGAAGCGTCCCATGGCCTTATGGAACTGCCGCTTGGAAGTTTTGAACTGATCGTTGGCGTTTTCAAATCGACGATTTTCCACTTCCTCGTTGGCAAAGGCCTTGGAGGTGCGGATGCCGGAAAGGCTGCTTTCGATTTCGGTATTGATGTGGCCTGTCTTTTGCTTGACGGCTTTGGAAGCACGACCCATGCTCCGGCGCATGGAGAAGATGACCACCAGCGCAACGGGGATCACGGCGGCAACAACCAGCGCCAGCTGCCACTGAATGGAAGCCATGACGATCAGTGCGCCGATGATGGTGACACAGCTGGTCAGCAGATCTTCCGGGCCGTGGTGGGCAAGCTCGGTCAACTCGAACAGGTCGGAGGTCAGTCGGCTCATCAGCTGACCGGTGCGATTGCGATCGTAAAAATCAAAGCCCAGCTTTTGCATGTGAGCGAACAGGTCGGAACGGATATCTGCTTCTACTCGAATGCCAAAGGTGTGTCCATAATAGGCCACGATATAGTTGAATATTGAGCGCAGCACATAAGCGCCCAGCATGATGCCCATGATGATAAAGAAGATGGAATACATCTGCTCCGGCAGATAGGTGTAAAGAGCCTGACGGGTCACCAGAGGGAATGCAAGGTCAATGGCTGCAATGGCGCAGGCGCAGAGAATGTCGATGGCAAACAGCTTTTTATGGTTGCTAAAATAGCTGACAAAAATGCGCAGGGGAGAACGGTTTTTAAAATCTTTCTTTTTCACAAAATCACTCCAATCCCCCTTATTATATGGCATTTTTCAGTACTTTGCAAGGGCAGAAATTAAGAAAAGGCGTGCTTTCGCACGCCTTGGATTATTTGTGATGACCGAAAAGGGGGCTGGCAACTCGCTTGTAAAGCAGCATGGTCAGCACCGAGATGGCGATGCCTTTAACAAGATTCAGCGGCGCAACACAAAGAATGACAAAGGTGATGATGTCCTTTACGCCACCCCAGATGGCGCTGCCCATGGCAATGATGGTATCCAGCGGCATTCCATAAAGTTGGGCAAATTTGGGTACCAGATAGATGGCGTTGAAAGCCGTGCCGAAAATCGTCATGACGGCAGTACCCACAGCAAGGCCTGCGACGGCAGAACGCTTTGTTTTAAAAATATGGTAAATGATGGTGGCAGGCAGGGCAAAGGAGCAGCCGACCACGAAGTTTGCAAAATCACCCACAAAGGCGGTGGATGTGCTCTTGAGCAGCAGCTTTAAAATGATCTTCAGTGCTTCACAGCCCACCGCAGCGGACGGTCCTAAATAGAAGCCGCAGAGCATGACCGGAACTTCCGAAAAGTCCAGCTTATAAAATCCGGGGGCAAGAAAGGGAATGGGAAAATCCAGCATGTGCAGCAGCGCAGCAATGGCGCCGCAGATCGCCACAATGGTGATCCGCCGGGCAGGGGTGACGGCGTGGATCTTTGGCAGCCACCGTTGGGCAACTTTGGCACCGATCCACAGCAGCGCCACGATGGCGGCACTGATGGCGATAAAGGACAGGTTTTGTCCCATTTCTTCCAGCAATTTCATAGCACATTCCTCCCAAAACAAAAACGCCCTGAGCATACACTCAGGGCGCAGAGATTGCGTAAAAAGTTTTCTTTCATCCAGACTATACTGTCGGCATTGGAGTTTCACCAATTCAACGCTTGTGCGCTCGCGGGCTGTACCGCCGGTGGGGAATTGCGCCCCGCCCTGAAAACATATCCACTTGGGAGTATGGTAGCACAGGGGGCGATACTTGTCAAGCCCCCGATTTTATGCTATGATGATGGAAAAGAATGGTCAAGCGGCATTCTTTTTGAATCCCTGCACCACACCTGCGGCAGAGGTGTCGGTGATATCGCCGCCGATAACCTGATTGCTGCTGATTAGAATGGTGGCATACACCGGCTCGGTAGCACCGGGATAGTTTTTGATTTTGTAGACATAGCGCATGACCGTCTTGCCCTGGTAGGCAGACAGGTCATAGCCCTGACTCTTTTGCAGACTGTTGTAGCGGGTGAATACTTCGCTGGTTTCTGCCGGGATGCGCACCTGACTGGTTTCTGCCGGAGAAGTCACCACTTCCCAGCCGAAGCTGGTGAGAAACTGTACCCGGTCATCGTTACTGGTAACAGCGTTTGTCCCACCTGTGGACACGGAACTGCCGGACAGCAGCAGGGCGATGGTTGCGATTACGGCAATAATCGCTCCGGCGATGATGGCGATTTTCTTTATATCCACCTTTGCGGTCATGACCAACATGAAAATCCCTCCAATGAAATCAATTTTGCATTACACCTTATTCCCTTTTCACGGGGGATAGAACGGAGAAAATATGGAACGATTGGACAAATTTCTTTGCGACAGCGGCGTCGGTACCCGAAGCCAGGTGAAAGTCATTCTCAAATCCGGGGCAGTAACGGTAGACGGCGCACCGGTCAAAGACGGCAGTGTGAAGATAGACCCTGCCAAGGCAACGGTTTGTCTCCGGGGGCAGGTACTGGGGGGCAAAAAGCGGACGGTTCTGATGCTCAACAAACCTGCCGGATTTGTGACTGCTACGGAAGACCAGCAGGACAAAACGGTCATGGAACTGATCCCGGCACAGTATCGCCACCTGGATCTGAAACCGGTGGGAAGGCTGGACAAGGCCACCGAAGGCCTGCTGCTGTTTACCAACGATGGGGATCTGCTCCATCGGCTGATCACGCCGAAAAAGGAGGTTTCAAAGGTATACTATGCCCGGCACGAAGGAGTGGCCACGGAGGAAGATGTGGCGGCGTTCCGGGAAGGACTGGTGCTTCGGGATGGGCTGCATTGTCTGCCTGCAAAGCTGGAGCCTCTGGGGCAGGGGGAGAGCCTTGTGACCGTGCAGGAAGGCAAGTATCATCAGGTGCGGCGTATGATGGCATCCCGGAATATGACAGTGCTGTATCTGGAGCGGCGGCAGGAAGACTTTTTGACCCTGGGCGACCTGCCCAGAGGACAGGTGCGGCTGCTGACGGAGGAGGAAGTGGCCCAGCTGGACAAGGTGTAAATTAGGGCGTTTTCACCAATAAGATTTGGTGCTGCTTCCGGTGACAAATGAAAAAACATAGGTACATTTCATAAAAACAGGACAAGTTTTTGCAATATTATGTCAAAAGGTACTTGCAAAATGTGCAAAAGTGATGTATACTGTTCGTGTAAATTTGTGAAATACGCATTTATGCATTTTTGTGAGGAGGCATGTCCATGTCTAACAGTGTTTTCCAGAGTGTCATGATCCAGCTGAAGGAAGTGACGGATCGAGTCTTTGGCGTGATCGATACCGACGGTCATGTGGTGTCCTGCACCGATGTGACTTTTTTGGGTGAAAGATGGCCGGAAGCCGTTCTGAAGGTGTCGGGTGCACCGGAGCAGGTGGTTACTTACGGTCAGAAGACCTTTAAGCCCATTTTTAACAACAGCAATTATTTTGAATATGCCGTGTTCTGCACCGGCGACGATGAGCTGGCAAAAGCTTATTGCTCCATGGCATACATTGCTCTGAACGATGCCAAGGGCTTCTATGAAGAGAAGCACGACCGTGGCACATTCGTGAAGAATATCATCATGGACAACATTCTGCCCGGTGATATCTATATCCGTGCCAAGGAACTGCATTTTGCTACCGATGCGCCCAGAGCTGTTTTCCTGGTTCGTCAGGTGGGTCATGGCGATGTGGCGACGGTGGATGTGCTGTCCGGTATGTTCCCCGACAAGCAGCAGGATTTCGTGCTGAGCATCAATGAGACCGACATTGCTGTGATCAAGCAGCTGGAGCCTGAGTTCAATGTGGAAGATCTGGAAAAGATCGCTGTGCAGATCGAGGAGACTCTGAAAAACGAGCTGTTTGTCAAGACCGTCATCGGCATCGGCACGGTGGCAGAGCACCTGCGCTCCCTGGCAGATGCTTACAAGGAAGCCCAGACTGCCATTGATGTGGGCAAGGTGTTCGACACTGAGAAGAGCATCATTAACTATGAAAATCTGGGTATTGGTCGTCTGATCTATCAGCTGCCTACCACTCTGTGCGACATTTTCCTGACGGAAGTGTTTAAGAAGAACTCTATCGATTCTCTGGATCAGGAAACACTGTTTACCATCAATAAGTTCTTTGAGAACAATCTGAATGTCTCCGAGACTTCCAGAAAGCTGTTTGTCCACCGGAACACCCTGGTGTATCGTCTGGAGAAGATCAAGAAGCTGACCGGTTTGGATCTGCGGGAATTTGACCATGCCATCGTGTTCAAGGTAGCACTCATGGTTCGTAAATACCTGTCTTCCCGGGAAGTGCGATAACAGATAAAAACAGAGCCGTTATGCGGCTCTGTTTTTTGTTTTTGACTGAATTCGCCCCCTTTTACATTGACTTCGTTTTTTGATTGTGGTACAATTTCTTTATAGAAACAGCAGGGAAGCCTAAACGCTGATTGGCCCTTCTGAATATAAAGGAGAATATCAATGAAGAATAATAAGAAGTTTGCAGCTATTTTGGCGGGTGTGATGGCCGGTGTCATGCTGCTGAGCCTGATGTTGTCCCTGCTGGGCAGCGCACTGCTCTGAGCGCAGCGATATTTGAGAAAAATCCCACAGCCGGAAAGGCTGTGGGAAACCTATTTCTGAGGTGATCTTGTGAAAAAAGTTTTATTGCCCCTTTCTTATGTGTTGGTGATCGTTGCCACGGTGTTGGGTACCCTGTTCTTTACCCAGGATGGTGTTGGCTCATCGAACTACAAATTACAGGAACTGGAAAATCTGCTGGCGGAAAAATTTGTGGACGGAGCTGACCGTAATGCTTTGCAGGATGCGGCTGCCGATGCGATGGTCGGCGCATTAGGCGACCGATGGAGTTACTATATCCCGGCAGATGAATACACTGCCTATCTGGAAAACAAGAACAACAGCTATGTGGGGATCGGCGTTACCATTCAGGCAGAGGAAAAAGGCTATCTGGTGGTAAAAGTGACCGAAGGCGGCCCGGCAGAGGAAGTAGGCATTCTGACAGGGGATGTGATCACTGCTGTGGACGGAAAAAGCATCGCTGGCATGGTCGCCAACGAAGGCAAAGAGTTGGTTCGAGGGCCGGAGGGTTCTGCGGTGGTCATCACGGTGCTGCGTGGACAGGAAGAACATTCCTTTACCGTCACTCGAAGGACAGTGAAAACGGCAGTTGCCAAGGCTACCATGCTGGAAGACAATATCGGTCTGGTCACCATTGTTAACTTCAATACCAACTGCTATAAAGAGACTATGGCAGCGGTCAATTCCCTGGTGGAGCAAGGGGCGAAAGCGCTGATTTTCGATGTCCGCTTCAACGGCGGCGGCTACAAAAGGGAATTGGTAAAAATTTTGGATGATCTTCTGCCGGAGGGAGAACTGTTCCACAGTTATTACTACACCGGCGCACAGGAAACGGATAAATCTGACAAAGATTGCCTGGAGATTCCCATGGCGGTGCTGATCAACAGCGAGTCTTACTCCGCAGCGGAGTTCTTTGCTGCCGCCCTGCGAGAATACGATTGGGCGGTCCTTGTTGGTCAGCAGACTGTGGGCAAGGGTCATTATCAGGAAACTTTTGTCCTTCGTGACGGCTCGGCGGTGGGCGTTTCCACCGGTCGCTACACCACCCCCAATGGGGTGGATCTGGAAGGCGTTGGCCTGACACCGGATGTTGTGGTGGAGGTCACAGACGAGATCTATGCCCAAATTTACGCCGGAACCCTGCAGCCCATGGACGATCCGCAGGTGCTTGCGGCAATAAATGCCTTAAAAAGTGCAGAAAATTCTTGACGAAGTGAAGAAAAACGGATATAATTGAGGAAGCTATGAATATTTTTGCTGACAGAAAGGAAACTGATTATGGCAAAGGAATATAAAATTACCAGTCTGCGCCTGGGTGAACTGGAAAAGGAACTGAATTATCTGAAGACCACCCGGGAGCGTGAGATCGCTGCTATGATCGCCGAAGCTCGTTCTTACGGCGACTTGTCCGAAAACTCTGAATACGATGCCGCCAAGAACGAGCAGGCAAAGCTCTACGGCCGCATTGCTGAAATCGAGGACATCCTGTCCCACGCCGTCATCATCGAGGACGAGAATGAAGCTTCCGGCCGTGTGGGTCTGGGCTGCACTGTTGTCGTTGAGGATAAAAATGGCAATCGTACCACCTATCGTATCACCGGTTCTCAGGAAGCCAACCCCATGGAGGGCAAGCTGTCTGATGACTCTCCCTTTGGTCGTGCTATCGTGGGCAAGGCTGCCGGCGAGACTTTCACCGTCAACGCACCCAACGGTGCGTATGTCATGAAGGTCGTAAGTCTGTCCCGGGAGGGCTAAGTATGGCAAAGTTTGTACCGCAGGCAGAATTGCCTGTTTCTGAGCAGGCTCAGATCCGCCGGGAGAAGCTGGCGGCTTTGCAGGCCGAGGGTCGGGATCCCTTTGTCCAGACCAAGTATGATTTTAACGCTTATTCTGCTGACATTAAGGCAGATTATGAAGCCTACGAAGGCAAGACTGTCAAGGTTGCCGGTCGTCTGATGAGCAAGCGTGGCCAGGGTAAGGTCATGTTCTGCGACTTGCAGGATACCAAGGGCCGCATTCAGCTGTTCGTCAAGATCGATGAGCTGGGCGAGGAAGAGTATAACCGATTCAAGAAGCTGGACATTGGCGACATTCTGGGCTGTGAGGGTGAAGTGTTCACCACCAAGACCGGCGAAGTTTCTGTCCGTGCCACAGCGGTGGTTCTGCTGTCCAAGTCTCTGCTGCCTCTGCCTGAAAAGTATCACGGTCTGACCGACAAGGAGACCCGTTTCCGTCAGCGCTATGTGGATCTGATGGTCAACCCCGAGGTCAAGCGTAATTTTGTGATCCGTTCCCAGTTCATCAAGCACATGCGTGAGTATCTGGATAACATGGGCTATATCGAGGTGGAGACCCCGGTGCTGAACACCATCGCCGGTGGTGCTTCCGCCCGTCCTTTCATCACCCACCACAATACGCTGGATATCGATATGTACATGCGCATCGCCACCGAGCTGCCCCTGAAGCGGCTGATCGTGGGCGGTATGGATCGTGTATACGAGATCGGTCGTATCTTCCGTAACGAAGGTATGGACCCCAAGCACAATCCCGAGTTTACCACCGTGGAACTGTATCAGGCTTACGCCGACTTCCACGATATGATGGACATTGCCGAAGGCATTTACAGCTCCTTTGCCAAGAAGTATCTGGGCACTTATGAGCTGGAGTGGATGGGCGAGAAGGTTGACCTGACCCCCGGCTGGCCCCGCCTGACCATGGTGGAGGCTGTTAAGAAGTATGCCGGTGTTGACTTCGGTGCCATTACCGACGATGCAGAAGCTGTGGCTGCAGCCAACGCCATCGGCGTGGAACTGGCTGATGCAGCTGAAAAGACCTGGGGCAACGCTCTGTATGCTACCTTCGATCAGAAGGTGGAAGAGCATCTGGTGCAGCCTACCTTTATCACCATGTACCCGGTGGAAGTGTCTCCTCTGACCAAGAAGTCTCCGGAAGATCCTCGCTTGACCGAGCGGTTCGAGTTCTTTATCTGCCGCAGCGAGATGGGCAATGCCTACTCCGAGCTGAACGATCCTTTGGATCAGAGAGAGCGTTTCCAGAAGCAGGTGGAGCAGCGCGAGCGTGGCGACGACGAGACCGAAATGCTGGACGAGGATTTCCTCAATGCGCTGGAATATGGTATGCCCCCCACGGGTGGCATGGGCTGCGGCATTGACCGTGCAGTCATGCTTTTCACCGGCGCCGATACCATCCGGGAAGTTATTTTGTTCCCCACCATGAAACCTCTGGACTAAAAAAGCGTTGCAGCGCAACGACTTTTGGTTATCTATACCCCCTGATTTCGCATAATTTAGCTTGAATTCGTAGCAAATCCGTAGTGTAATAGCGGTAGAATTCGTATATTAAAAGCTAGATTTTCCGAGTTAGGGGGTATTTGTTTATGGCTGAAAAAGTGTGGAGAACCAAGACCAAGTATAAGAACATATACTACAACGAGAGTACCAAGCGGTATGATGTGAAGTATAACTTCAAGGAATATGATTCTATCGCACAGAAAAACCGATATAAAGCTAAGTGGAGGTAGAATCTTCGGACAATTTCCGAAGCAAAGGAAAAACTGGCAAGATCATTCCAGAGGATAAAGACATTACTTTAGAGGGTATCCACGAGGTTTGGAAGTTCAATGTAGAAACGGCAAGTGGAAGCCATAGATCGGCAACTGCTCCCCTTTACTGATCTGCAAAGGGCTGCATGGGGATGGGAAAGCAGAAATGACCTATGATCTGTTTTGGGAGTGCCTTAATATAGCATATTGCCGTTTTGATATGAAAACATATAAGGAAATCTGGCACGGCTATCCGCAATATGTAAAGGAATTTTACGAAGAATACGAAAGAGAAATGTCCAATCCTAATTCCCCAAAAAGATAAAGGCTGACGAAGAATGGAAACAACTTAGGGCAAAACTGGTTGAAGAATTTGGAGAAGAATGGGTAAAAGAGAATTGTAGAGATTGACCACTTTTCTGGATCTCTTGCTTTCACTGCTACCTTGGGTGTATAATATATTTAACGGCAAATGAAAGCTGTTACAAGTTTAGGTGTTTTCCAATACGGAAACTTGAAGTATAGATATATGTATAAAATCACCTATTATTACTAATTCCAAATCAACTCAAACGGAGGGTTGCCAGCAACGGCAACCCTCCGTTTGCTTTTTTATAATATCTTAAAATCTTTACTTTTGTCGAATATGCGCAAAAAAAGTCTTTAATTATCTAATCAAATAATGTATAATACACTTATTCTCAAAAGGAGGTTGTATCATGGGCATTTACATAGGCTTTGTAGAGAAAAAAGGCTACGAGCCAACAATATTCTTCAACTTCAAACCTATAGCAGAGATTCGAGGAAATGATGTTTTAATTTTGTCTACCGCTGACCGTGAATCTTTGCTACCTAAATCCGAAAATCGTAATATCAATTTCTCCTATAAATTCGGATCAACAGAACAACGCAACAAAATGGAAGATTACTTTTCCGAAAAATGTCTAGTTGTATTTGAATTTGTTCTCTCAGATCTCGATGATAATGTTCGTAACGGCGTCAGAAATCAAACAGGATATATTGTTAATGCGCTTGATATGATTGATGCTGGAAAGATTAGAAAAATAAATACTGTTGGAGTATATCAAGTTATCCCCAAAGAAGATGTATTATCTGATTTTTACAGTGATCCCATTGTAGAGATCCACGCTGGTGATATTACTATCGGCAGCGAAGTGTTTGTCAATCTTGGAACTTTCTACGCTGGTCCTTATGAGGTCGATTTTAGAGAAATTACACAATCTTTCTATATTCGTCCTCAAATTAAAAACAGCAAATATACAATTAACGGCTATGTCAAAAAACATAATTCTCTGATTACGCTCTCTGATTTAGACAATCATTGGGATGACTATCGTTGGACTGTAATGTGCACAAAAGATGGTACGGCGATAGATCAATTGGATGTCATTACAGATGCTTTGCTACTTGAAAGTTTCCGTGAAAGTATTGGTGTAGAGAACATCAAAGATGGCAGAGTGATTATTGATGACATTGACAAACTGCTTAAACAATACGAAACTTCTCTCCTTACGGGGTCGGGTATTACTGAGGCAATCAGAAAAAAGCGACTGAATCGACTGGTTGAGTTATTAACCTCCGAGGAAGAACTAACCGATACTTTAAGCTATATTACCGAATCTCTGTGTAGTTTGCTTATTAGACACAAAGACGAAGCCGAAGTTGATGAATGGCTGCAAGAAATATTAAGCAAGCATCCTGAGTTCTGGGATCGTATTCGTGATGTTAGAGTTGTTGGCAACCGAATTGATCAATTGAATCAATCTCTTGAAGAACTACAGCAGCAGAAAAACAATCTGGATGCCGAAATTCAAGAAAAACGAGAAAAAGCTGTTTCTATCGATCTTCAAGCGATTGAAGAAAAGAAAAACGAAATGCTTGCTGTTGATACCGAATATGCAGCAAGCAAGGCTCGGCTGGATTCTTTGCTTGCCACTCTTGGTATGGCGGAGGATATTGCTGCACTTCAGAAAAAGTACGCTGGTATTCAAGGCGATGTAACCTATATCGAAACTCATAAGCGGCATTTGGAAAATGATGCTCGTTACCTGGAAGCGCAGTTCTCACAGCTAATCAGCAATCAGCATGATAAAATGCTAGACATTGCCTTTGATGGCTTCATGGCTAGTAAGATGTTAAAGGCTGCTGCAGAGTGGGAAGCAGAAGAAGCAAAGAAATTGGGTGTTGATTTTGTCCAAGCTGCAAATGATATTGCTACGGAAGAAAAGTCTCCCGAAGATCTTGTAAATTATCTTACCCGTACTGTTCAGATTGTTCGACCTCAGTATTCCAAGAATACCATTATCAATATAGCAATATGCACCACGCAAGGTTTCTTGACGGTGTTCTCTGGTGAACCTGGTTGCGGTAAAACCTCCATTTGCAATATTTATTCTGATGTTCTTGGACTGAATAAGATTGAAGATCTAGTTGAATCCTTTAATGCTGATTATAGCGCAGCCCGTTATGTTCCTGTTTCGGTTGAGCGTGGTTGGACTTCCAAGAGAGATTTTGTTGGATACTATAACCCCCTATCTAAGTCCTTTGATAAGAGCAATCGAGATGTATATGATGCGCTGAGCCGTTTGCACATTGAACATAATAGTGGATTAAATAAGTTTCCCTTTGTAATTCTGCTTGATGAAGCAAATCTTAGCCCTATGGAGTATTATTGGGCAGATTTCATGTATATCTGTGATGATACTGGAAAGAAGCGTCAGATCAATCTTGGTGACAACAATGTGTTGGCTATTCCCGATACACTTCACTTTGTTGCAACCATTAACAATGATCATACCACAGAGACCTTGTCTCCTCGTTTGATTGACAGAGCATGGATCGTTCAGCTTCCCCAGCAAGTTGGCGCTGTATCTACTTATGCAGAAATATCTGAAGATCAAATTGAACTGATAACATGGGATTCTCTGCGCAATGCATTCGGCTTGGATTCTAACCTGTGTGTAATGTTACCTCCCGATATTCAGAAGATTTACGATGCTGTTTCGGCACATCTCCGTAAGGCAAAACTGTATATCAGTCCTCGTGTCGAAATCGCCATTAAGCGGTATTGGTTTGTAGCAGAAAAATGGTTCGAGAAAGAACTCGGTATTGAACCTCCCATTGTTGCACTCGATTATGCTATTGCGCAAAAAGTATTGCCGAAGATCCAAGGTCATGGTGATGATTATGAGAAGTGGCTGGAAGAACTCCGAGCTATTCTTAATACCAACGACTTGAACATGTCTGCAAAAATTGTTAAGGATATTACTGAGCGTGGTGTTCAGCAGATGAAGTATTTCCAATTCTTTGCATAAGGAGGATCGGAAATGGAACGCTGTTCATTGACATTGGTACCTTATGGAAAGCCAAGAATGTCTATTGCCATGACCAATACTGAGATTAAACAATCTCAGATTGATTGCATCATTGAACAGACTGATTCCAAAAAGAGCATTTATTCCGATCTTAGCTATGAATTTACTATTGAGGGTGTAGATCTTTCTAAAATTGAAGGTGTCTATGTCTATGTCAATGACTGCTATGAAAGCTGTTCCTACAATAATGGCGTAATACGCTTCCCAGGTGGGGGTGGCTCGGATCGCAGGATATTCATGGACTGTTATGGATATGTTGAAATCACTTTGAACATTCAGCTGAATGATGGGAGTGAACTCAACTTATACTCGGAATATTTGCCAGTACTTGTTAAAAAGGGTCAGTTAAATGATTCTGTCAAGGCAATGGCACAGTATGTATATTCTAATCAAGAGGACTTGTTGCTCAATGGTGATCCGAAACCACGAGATTTGGCAAGTCTAAAAGAAAAAGGCAGTCAAAGTCTTGCTGCGCAAGTTATTCTTGCAGAGGAAATTGCTAATGTATATGAGCGCAGTTATGGCTATTTTAAGGCAAATAGCCGTTTTAAGATTGAAAAGACTGCATCTGTAGACCATATTGAGAAACTAAAATATATTACGCCTGCAACAATGCAGTATATTGCACTACACCCAGAGCAGCTACGGCAAGTAAATAGTACAACTGGCATTAGAATCAACAACAGCGTATATCATCCCAATAAAACATTAGTTATCGAAGATCGCCGTTCTCATGATATATACGAAAATCGTATTGTTGTCGGATTCCTTAGAACGATGATTTTCAATATCGATACGCTGATCGAAAATACAGATTCTATGCTGCAAAACATACCTAGTGAAAAAGATCCTGTGGGAGATTATGTCTATTCGTCATTGTTTATCTTTGCACATACAGCAAAGATGCTGCAGGAATGCCGTGACCGTTTGCGTGTGGTTAAGCAAAAAATGGCACAGCTATGGCAAATGTATAGCAGTATTATGTCCGTTGAATCTGTCGAGGTTCAGTATATTCCAAAGCCAACAGCATTATTTATGTCCATTCCACAGTATAACAAAATTTTTGTTACTATTAGTCAATGGTTCTCTTTTGGTATATACAATTTTGAAAAAGAAAGTTTCATGCTTTCCTTTATCAAAATCTCCTCGCTGTATGAAAGCTATGTCTTAGCAAAACTAATTAAGCATCTCAAACATCGTGGTTTCAAATTAGAAGATGCCAAGAAATGCCATTATCCTGTCCCGTCACATTGGAAATATACAAACACAAAATGCCAAAATACTTTTGTGTTTACTGGTGAAAATAAACGCATAACAATATATTACCAGCCAGTTATTTTTGATTTTGATAGTCGGCAAGTTAATGGCATAGGACTTTATAGAAACAATTCAATTTCTATAAATCAAAATAGCATTGATGAACGCAGCGATAAATACTATACGCCTGATTATATTATTAAAACAGAGATAAATGGCGTAGAACGCTATATAATTCTTGATGCAAAATTCAGTACAGCGAATACTGTAAAAAGATATTATATTACTGACCTGTCTTTCAAATATCTCTTTTCAATAAGTTCGGTTACAGAAAACAAATCGGTTGATGGTCTATGTATCGTTTACGGACAATGTTATGCATCAAACAAAATGCAGAGCGCATACAACAAGCAACTGGGTTCGAAGGATATTAGCCCCTTTGCGGATATGCTTCCGTTAATTGAAGGTGTTAATTCCGATGACCACGATGCAGTAATTCAGCAGCTACTATCTAAAATCGGGGTTTGAAAGTATAATAAATTACATTTTAAGTATACTAAAATAGGGTGGCAGTAATATTTGTTGCTGCGATACTCCTAATTTGTACAGGAACAGTGTATTCGTGAATAGATCCAGGTTAAACTGCTGCTGAACGAGAGACGCCAATCCGTCGATCCCGCGGCGCAGGTCTGTATATCCGCAGGCAATATAGACCCGGTCGGCACCGTTGAAATCGGTCAACATGACTTTAGAATCCGCAGCACCGTTTCCACAGTAGCTGCATCCGCACCGGAATGAATATCTGCATCAGCTCCGGCTATCCGAACAGTTATTGCTACATTACCGCAGCGGACAGGCTGTGTCGGTGTCACTTCTGCAAATTGAACCTCCTGCTGTGCCTGTGCCATCTCAAACAGCCGCTTCTGCCATTTGTAGTAGGTCTGCTCACAGACTCCATTCTCACGGCACCAGGCTTTCACATTCTGACCGCTGTTACGACACTCTGAGATCCGTCCAGCCCACAGAGCCAGTTTATTCTGCTGATTCATTGTCTGTAATTCTCGACTCACAAAAAATACCCCCGTATCTCGGAAAGTATACGCGAGACGCATTTACTTTCCGCTACTATACGGGAGTATTGTTGCATACCAGCGAGCTTACTGCAAGTCGCCGCTAGGTTTGACGCTTACGTTTGTCTCGGAGCCGGAGTATATTATTTGGTTTGGCAATCTGCTACGGCATTCCAAGGCAGCAGTCGCTGCACAGCTTCGGCATCCGTCAGATCAGTATCCTTTGCCTGCTTCAACAGCCAGGTCAGGTAATTGTATGGATCCAGTCCATTCTCAATGGCTGTCTGGATCAGGCTGAACATGACTGCACTGCCGGTCGCGCCTTTCGGCGTGTTGGCAAACAGGAAGTTCTTCCGGTCAATGACGAAGGGCTTAATGCTTCTTTCGGCCCGGTTGTTGGAGATCTCCAGCCGTCCGTCTTTCAGATAATTCGTCAGGTAAGGCCACTGCTCTTTTAAGTAATGGAACGCCTTACCCAGAGTGGACTTCGGTGCAGCGGTTCTGGAATTTGCCCATGCGAACATCGCGTCTAAAACAGGTTTTGCCTGCTCCAGCCGCTGTTCATACCGTTCTTCTGCTGTTTTGGCTGCAAGCTCCTGCTCAATTCCGAACAGCAGATTGCAGTATGCCAGTCCCTGAGATGCGGAACTGCCTTTTACCTTACCCTTTGGCAAGGACTTCACTGCCTCGTCGAACTTTCTTCTGGCATGAGCCCAGCAGCCGACAACAGTGATATCTTCTCCCAGATCGTGGTATCCGGCATAGCCGTCCGTATGGAGATATCCCCTGTACCCTGCAAGAAACTCTTTCGGATGTTTTGCACCCCGTCCCGGCTGGTATTCATACAGAACAATGGGCTTGTCCGTATCTCCACTTGTACGATACAACCACATGAAGCTCGCGCTCTGGGGCTGCTTGCCCGGCTCATGGAGTACCTGTAAGGTAGTCTCATCTGCATGAAGGACATTCCTCTTTAGAAGTTCCCTGTGCAGTTGCTCATATACGGGAACCAGGTAATCCTCCGTGGCTTTTAAAATCCAGTTGGACATGGTCTGTCTGCTCAGGTGGATACCTTTCCGGTTAATCTCCTGTTCCTGCCGGTACAGAGGAGAACCCATAACGAATTTCTGGGTTATGATATGGGCAATGGCCTCCGGCGTGGCGAAGCTGCCGGGGATAATATTCTTTTCCCGTGGAGCCTTTACGACGGGAGTTTCGCAGCCTTCGTCAGCGTTTTCGCTGCAATTTTTGCAGGCGTAGGTGTAATAAATATCCTCGCGAACCACCATCTGTGCAGGAATGATCTCCAAAGTCCGAACAACTTCCTTGCCAATTTCGGTCATTGTATCGCCGCACTGAGGGCAGACCAGATCCTCACCCTCCAGACGATGCTCCACCTGCTTCGTGGGCATATCTTCCGGGATGTCGTCCAAAGTATATTCATGCTTCTTGTGCCGCTTGTGAGCAGCTACCTCGGTGACATTCTCCGCTTCTTCCTTCTCTGCGGCGGAGAACACCTCCGCCTCGTTGAACAGGAAACTCAACTGCTCCATGAAAGACTCGTCCGTCTTCTCAGAAGATGCGCCGAACTGCTTATGGCGGGCAAGGCGCAGAGCCTCCATGAGAACAGACACTTTCTGCTCCAATTCGGCGATGCGCTCCTGCTGTGCTTCATATTCCGCGCGGGAAATGGTGACCATTTCTGCGTTACTTGTCTGCATTTCTTTCGTACTTTTCATGTTGCAATTATACCACATTTTTACAAAAAAGTACAGTAAAATATGCAATTTCTCAAACTATTTCCAACCCAGAAACAGGCTTATGCGCCTTTGGCTGGTCTACACTTAACCCCTCCATGAGCCAGCGATATTGCTGTGGAGTCAGCGCTCTGGCTTCGCTGTCTGAACGAGGCCACTGGAAAGAGCCGGATTCCAACCGCTTGTATAGTAGCACAAATCCATTGCCTTCCCAGTACAATGCTTTTATCCTGTCCCTGCGTCTGCCACAGAAAAGGAACAGTGTATTGGTGAACGGATCCAGGTTAAACTGCTGCTGGATCATGGCGGCCAATCCATCGATCCCACGGCGCAGATCTGTATAACCGCAAGCAATGTACACCCGGTCGGCACCATTGAAGTCGGTCAGCATGACTTTAATATCCGCAGTACTGTTTCCACGGTAGCTGCATCCGCACCATTACAAATGTCTGCTTCCGTCCCGGCGATTCGGACAGTAACTGCCACATTCCCGGAACGAACAGGCTGCACCGGTGTCACTTCTGTGAACTGGATCTCCTGCTGTGCATGGGCCATCTCAAACAGCCGTTTCTGCCAGCGGTAGTAGGTCTGCTCACAGATGCCGTTCTCACGGCACCATGTTTTCACATTCTGGCCGCTGTTACGACATTCCGAGATCCTTCCGGCCCACAACGCTAGTTTATTCTGCTGATTCATTGTCTGCAATTCTCGACTCACAAAAAATACCCCCGTATCCCGGATAGTATACGCGAGCCGCATATACTATCCGCTACTATACGAGAGTATTGTCTCACACCGGCGAGCTTACCGCAAGTCGCCGCTAGGTTTGACGCTTACTCCAAGGTAACTGCTCAATAATCACCTATCCCAAATAAGTTACAGCAGGGCCTCGTTAGTGGAATCCTGCTGCTCATTCATTTGCGTATATGTTCCTGGTGCCGGGGTGCCAGGGCATCAGTTTTTCCGGTTCCTCATGGGTCGGAGACTTGCCGAGGTAGGGCAGCATGCTCAGCACCAGAAGAAGATATTCATAGGGCTCAATTCCGTTGGCTTTGGCCGTTTCTACCGGGGGGCCGAAATAGCAGTTGAAATTGGCGGACGGCAGTACCACCCAATCGGAATCCTCTGGTTTGTTCGCCAGATAGTAGGTAATCAGGGTAAGGTGATGCAGGATACCCTGGGTCATGTGGATATTTCCACCACTCTGAATATCTATGCCGATGTGACAAAAGAGTTGAAGAAAGATGAATTTGAGGGACTGGACTGCTTCTTCAAGGAGAGAAAGAACGAAAAGAATTCCAAAGTAACAGGTGAGAAAAAAGTAGCAAGCGCACTACATGACGGAACAAATGACTTCTAAGATGTACTTCCACAGTGAAACAATCGTAACCTCACGATTGCTAATAATCCGTGACGGCTCTCACAGAAAGGTAGATTAACCGACCAGTAGATAAAATAAGGCCAACACATTGATTACATCGAAATGTACATTAATTCGTACAGCACTTATGTGGATTTTTGCGCCGAAAAAGTTCGGAAAAAACAGCAAAAATGGGAAAAGCATACCTTTGTTGGGATTTAAAATGTGAGGACTTGAAATCTCCACCATGAAACCTCTGGACTGATCGAACAGAATAATTACACCGCCCACATTCTGTGGGCGGTGTTTTGTTACTTATCCGCAGTGGGGAGATGTTTTTTGGTAAGTGCCCAATAATCACCCATCCCAAATAAGTTACGGCAGGGTCCCATTTAT
>CAZJCA010000012.1:0-30081 GCA_964544505.1 uncultured Oscillospiraceae bacterium | reverse complement strand
ATTATATTGCCGATCACGGCATCCGGGAGGCAGTCTTTGGCGGCAATATGCGGGAAATTAACCTGATTTTGGAAAACATTGTCTATTTGGAGCTTCTGCGCCGTGGCTACCATGTCACCGTGGGCAAAACCGGCGATAAAGAGATCGACTTTGTTTGCGATAAGCAGGGGGAAAAGCTGTATGTGCAGGTCAGCTACCTGCTTGCCTCGGAGGAAACCATTCAGCGTGAGTTCGGCGCATACGATAATATTCGGGACAATTACCCCAAATATGTCGTTTCTTTGGATGAGTTTGACATGAGCCGCAACGGCATCAAGCACCGAAATATCCGGGATTTCCTCCTGGCTAAGGAATGGAACTGAAAAATCCTTGTTATGGGATAAAGCCGCAAACAAATGCGCAATATTGTTACGGCAAAGGTATTGAAAAGATTTCCTTTTTATGATATTATAAAAAATAATGTAAATCGCCGCAATCATACCGTATTGCAAACAAAGGAGTTTAGAAATATATGAAATTAGGTATCGTAGGCCTGCCCAATGTAGGCAAGTCCACCCTGTTTAACGCCATCACCAACGCCGGTGTACCTGCCGACAACTACGCTTTCTGCACCATCGACCCCAATGTGGGTGTGGTTTCCGTGCCGGACGAACGGCTGAACTGGCTGTCTGACTTCTATCAGCCCAAGAAGACCACCCCTGCTGTCATCGAATTTGTGGATATTGCAGGTCTCGTCAAGGGCGCAAGTAAGGGTGAAGGCTTGGGCAACAAGTTCCTTTCTAACATCCGCACCACCGATGCTATCGTCCATGTGGTCAGATGCTTTGAAGACTCCAATGTGACCCATGTGGAGGGCAGCACCGATCCCCTGCGTGATATCGACATCATCAATCTGGAACTGGTGATGGCAGACATTGAAATGGTGGAACGCCGCATCGACAAGGCACAAAAGGCCATGAAAGGCGGCGATAAGAAGTTTGCCCGGGAAGTGGAACTGTTCACCGGTCTTTTGCAGCACCTGAACGAAGGCAAGCTGGCTCGCACCTACACCGACGATGCTGAAGATCTGGCGCTGATCACCACCTCTGACCTGCTGACTCTGAAAAAGACCATTTATGTGGCAAACCTGGCAGAAAACGAAGTCAACGAGCCGGAAAGCAACCGTCACTTCATGGCGGTGAAGGCTCTGGCAGACAACGAAGGCAGCCAGTGTCTGCCCATCTGCGCCAAGCTGGAAGCCGACATTGCGGAACTGGACGACCCGGAAGAAAAGGCCATGTTTATGGAAGAGCTGGGTGTCAACGAGTCCGGCCTGGATCGGCTCATCAAGAGTTCCTATGCGCTGCTGGGTCTTATCTCCTTCCTGACCGCAGGCAGCGACGAGTGCCGTGCCTGGACCATCAAGAAGGGCACCAAGGCTCCTCAGGCTGCCGGTAAGATCCACACCGATTTTGAGCGTGGCTTTATCCGTGCCGAAGTCATCGCCTTTGAAGACCTGAAAACGCTGGGCACCATGGCCAACGCCAAGGCTCAGGGCAAGGTTCGCTCCGAAGGCAAGGAATATGTGATGAAAGACGGCGACATCGTCAACTTCCTGTTTAATGTATAATTTTCCGGGCGTGCTGCGTTGCAGTACGCCCAAACCATAAGGGGGTAGCCTATGAATTTTCCGAAGCTGAAATATCCCCGGCTGTGCCGACTGCTGACCTATTTGATCGTTCTGGGCGCAGGCGCAATTCCCATCGTTGCAGTTTATCTCATCCCCTGCCCGGATTTCATACGGGTCATTGTGCTCCTTGCAAGTCTTCTGGGGATGCTGTATTATATCGTGTGTCATTTTGTGGCGCTGATGTCCATGGATATCTGCTTGGCTATGCTTTCCTGCGCCCGCACTGCCAAGGCCAAATACTTTCTTCCCAAAAGACGAACCGCTGACAAGATCCGCCGCAGCATCCTGCGCTACGGAAAAGGCTGTCAGCCTGTCCCCACTCAGCCCCAACCCAGTGCTCTGCGCTACAAGTTCAGCAATCCCCTCACCATTTACTCCAGCGGCATCGAGCGTGTGGTGGCGGCCTACGAAGTGGATCAACTGACACCGGAGTGTTATCGCGAGATCTTCCGCTCCGCAAAAGCCAACTCCAAGGCTTTGACCGGGAAGAAAAAGCCCCTCTTTTTGGACAAGCAACAAAAGAAAAGTCCCCTGCATCGAGTCACCGTTCTGATGATTTTAGCCCACCGGGTAGATGAGAAGATGAAGCCGGATCTTTACAAACTTGTGTGCCAGAATTGCGGCGACGCGGAAAAAAACTGCATTGTCCCCTGTGTGGTGGATCTGCAGGAGTGCAGTTGTGTGTTCAACTGCCTGCGTGAGCCTTATTGCGGCTATGGCTATGCGGTCAAAAACCGAGGCATTCGTATTATCAAGCGCCGGATCTTTGGCAATCATTGGAATTTGCGGCATAGTGAACCGCTGCCACCTACATTACCTTTGCCTGCAACCACCCTCTGGGAACTATGGAGCATGTGTCTTCAGGAAGCAAAAATCGCTGACCGCAAAGAAAAAAAGCGAGCCAAATCCCTGTCTGATCAGGAACTGATCATAGACGGCGACACCCTTTATCTCAAACATGGGAAACAGTGCCTTTGCCAGTTGATAAAACTGGATAGCAAATCCAAGATCGCCCGGGTGGAATCGGTAACGGATTGGAGCTATCCGGCAACGCGCCCCATTGGAAAGAAAACCATCGCTGAACTGGAAAGCCGCATCTGCGCTTATCTTTCCGGGAAAGGATACCGTGTCGAATTTGTGGAATTGACCGAACTGATGGAGGAAGAATAACAGGAAGGCTCGCCAAACGGCGAGCCTTTTGTCAAATCATTGTATAAATCCAGTAAACAAGCCCATACACCACCCCGGCGGCAAGACCATAGACGATCACCGGACCTGCAATGGTGAAAAGCTTTGCCCCAACGCCCAGCACGAAGCCTTCCGTCTTAAACTCCACCGCAGGGGCGGCGATGGCGTTGGCAAAGCCGGTGATGGGCACCAGTGTTCCTGCCCCGGCGTGCTTGGCAATGTCGTCATAAATGCTCAGTCCTGTCAGCAGAGCTGAAAGGGCCACCAGAGTCATGGACACCGCCGTAGACGCATCCTGCTTTTCCAGTCCCAAGGCCATGTAACCGTTCATGATCAACTGCCCCAGCAGGCAGATCAGGCCACCGATCCAAAAAGCATTGAAACAGTCCTTGCCGATGGGCGACTTAGGTGCTAATTTTTCTGCTAATTGTTGATATTCTTTCTCCGTCATACACATCCCTCCTGCCCTATTTTGTCCAATTGCAGAAGAAATATGAAAATGGAGCCGCAAAAGCGGCTCTATTCATTTTAATACCAACCGCCGGTCAGCAGATAGCAGCCCACAAAACTCAGGCAATTCACGGCCAGAACCACCACATTCGTCAATCCAATATGCTTGATTTGGCACTTGGGATGCCACAATCCGGCGATCCATACGATTATTGAAAGTATGAAGGGCGATGCCCAAAGTGTCAATCTTGTGGTGATGATCAACAGGACACCTAAAATCATCCAGCTTTCCGTCAAAATCGACAGAATAAAATACTGCATCGCCAAAACCGCCCAATAAATACCGCAGGGAATGGCTGCTCTTTTCAGCATCTTTTTCATGCATTCGCCCCTTAAAAACACCTGTTTTATAGTCAATCAAAAATGGATGATCAGTGCTCTTTTCTGCTTAAAAGGGCACTCCTTTATTCAGATGCATCGACGGTGTTGGTGTTCAAATCATAGTTGAGCACATTTTCCCAATCCTTATGCAATACAAATTCCAAGGACAAATCAGTATTGTTAAATACGATAGACCACTGGGTGTTGCTGGTCACATCCCCTCCTGGATCCTGAGAAGCTTTCATCAGCGCCTGCCATGCTACGGATCCATCCTTCTTGCTGGCTGCATTAAATACGCCCTCGATATCCTCATAGCGATCCAAACCATGTCCGTAGATCCCATTTTTGTCTTTTTTATTGGTCACCTTGTCTTTGTGGATAATAAAGAAATTCGTAACTGTACGGGTAGGTGTGTCCACCAGTTCCCGGGAATCGCTTTCACAGTCCCATTCAACGACTCTTCCATCACCGCAAGCATCGGTAATGTAGAAATGATAGTCCCGTCCAGCCGTTGCCATCATGTCATACTGCTTCAACAGCTGTACGGCTTCTTCGGTGGTAGCCGCTCTGTCCAGCACCAATCGAATTGCCATAGAAGTGCTGATATTGGGCTTCCCCGTGTCCTGTCTGGTCGGTTTACTATCCAAAGTCAGAACGGCAATGGATACGCCCTTTTCATTCATGCCGTCCAAGCAAACAAAGGGGGCGGTCAAGCAGGTCAGCCTTGAACGGATCGATCCATCCGCATCATTTGCCTTGACATTGTCCAGTGCTGCAAAGGCCACCGATTTATAACCGTCTTTGGGGGTACAGAAGACCAGCATGGCAGAAGTATTGTAGCGGAAATCGTAGTTTCTGCCCATCATCACATCACCGTCATCCGCCTTTAGCGTGAACGCACTACATCCAAAATTGGGAACCTCAATGCTCACCGGCAGTCCGGGAAGTGCCTCTTTTACAATGGCATCTGCAAAATCCTGATCGTTTTCGCAGCCATAATTGATGATCTCATCCAAATCATAGTCATATTTCACATTCATTCGGTAAAGATTATAACCATCACTATAATTGGTGACTTTTTCGATGGTTGTCATGGTTCTGATTCTGCTGGCATAGCTGCACGCAAAAACGATGACCGCAATCAGCAGAACACTAAGCAAACTCAACAGGACGGCAATAATGATTCTTTTTGTTCCTTTCATGGTATGTTCCCTCTTTCCCAAAAATTATAATATCGCAGATTTGGACTGTTCCATAAATAATACGATCGCCTTTTTCAGCACCTCCATCTGGGCTTTTAAATAGTACTCATCCTCAAACAGGGCATAGTGTACACACGCACGAATAAAAATAAAAATCAGCGGTGTGGTCACATCGTAAGGAATACCAATTTTGCTTTCCAGATATTTTGCATAAGCTGTATAGCGTTCATCCACTCCTTTAAAGAATTTTTTTCCGTAAGAGATGTACTTTGGATGGGTGTACACTTGATACATCAGCCGATACTTTTTGCCATGTTTCTCGGCTGTCCAGTAAGGCACTTCCTCGATAAAGCGCATCACATCGGCAGGGCTGGTGGGTGCCAGCGCCATAAAATCTTCCTCCACCTTGCTCATACAGTATTCCGTGGACTGGACGATCAGTTCATCCACATCCGCAAAATATGTGTACAGCGCCGCTTTGGAGATACCTGCCGCCTGAGCCAATGCCGCAATACCGGTGCCTTGCAAACCATTTTCAGCATAGCAATCAAAGCAAGCCTCCATGATCTGAATTTTCCGCTGGGCAAACGCCGCCTCATCTCGTGTTCTCATAAAATGTGATTTCCTTTCTCGGGGTCTTTTAAATCCGTTTGTCCAGGATCACCTTCAGCTTACCTGTCCGAGGATTGTATTCCAAATCTTCCGCCTTGCACCACTGCACCTGCGGCACATCGATCACGCCCTCATCCACCGCATCTTTCAGGAAGGAACGCTCCTGATACAGCGTATGCAGGAATTGTTCTGCACTGCATTTTTCCTGATCCGCCACGGCAATTTTAAATATAAAACAATCTTTGATGTCGTGGGTGACGATGATCTGATAGGAGAAGTAGTCAATGCCGCACATATTCAGCACATGGCCCACATCCTGAGGATACAGGGAGACATAGGCCGCTCTCGCCGCAATATTACTTCTTCCCAATATTCTGAACTTGCGATCCGGGATTCCCTCCGGCTCTGTATACTCACCCATGTCTCCGGCTGGATAGCGGATCAGCGGAATGAGGGTCTTAAATAAGGATGTGATATAAATAACGCCAGGTCGGTTTTCTTCCGTGATCACTACGCCGGTTTCCGGATCGATCAGCTCCAGGGTGCACAGGTCAGACATAACCCTGTGCTCGTTAAAGCCGCAGTCGTTGGTAAAATATCCGATCGGGCCACCGTCGTTGGATGCGTAGAAAATCGATCGAAAATCTATATCTCTGCCAAATGTTTTGCAGATTTTCTCCCGTTGATCTTGATACAGTGTCTCCCCGGCAAAATAAATCGTATCCACGGCAAAGCCTGTCAGATGGTTCTGGCTGATATAGGAGATGATCTTGGTCAGAACAGAGGGCAATCCTGCCAGGCAATTGATTTGATGGTCGTGGATGGTCGTCACCATTTCCTCAATAGAAACATTGCCGGAGAGATTATACATCAGCGTTTTTGCCGGGGCAAAGTAGAGCATACTGTATGTATACAAAAAGCTTGCATACAAGCCGCCTGCATAAAAAAGGTTAGCGATCTTCATTCCATTTTTCAATCCGCCCCGACTCAGCACGGCACCGCTGCACTCACACATCGTTTGCCATTCTTCTGCAGAATACAGGGCATATTTAGGATTGCCGGTGGTCCCACCGCTTTTAAAGATCTGACCATCCGTTTGCTGAAAAGTTGCCACTGTTCCACCAAGATGGTCACAGTTTTCCCAAAAATCATCCTGATCCACCAAAGGCAGCTGAGAAAGGGCAGGTTTTTCCGGAAGATCTTTATACAATTTCTGATAATACTTGGAGTTTGTGCGGGCATAGGAGATGATCTCATCGACTGTATATGTTTTGAAACTCATAGCCATACCTCCTTGTTTAGATTTTTGTAAGACGGATGATTTCCTTGGTCAATGCTTCAAATTCGCCCACGGTCACCAGTTGATCGTAGTGTCGCTCCGTATTCAGAAGCATCTGCATCACCAGATAATCGTCATTCTGTCCACCAGGCAATATCCCCGACAGCACAAAATCACAGTTTTTTGCAGTCATATAGCCATGGTCGCAGGACGGTGACCGCAGGGAGATAAACAATTCGATCATCTCGTGTTTCTTGTGGATAGAATCGTTGACCAAATCCTTCAGCAGTTGTTTTAGATCCATACCGGCACTTTGCAGAATGATCCGCTTCATTTTCAGTGAGCCATTCTCTTCATAGCGAATGCATGTGTTATCTGCCAGAGCATTTTCTGTGCACAACTGATGCTGATACTGAGCTCTGGTGTAGACTCCATCTACAAAGTCCATCAGTTCCTTGGGCGGATACAGGGTACAGCAAGCATCCTGATCTACCATCTTCATGCAGGCAAACAGATCCAGCCGCTCATTATTGGGATTATATTCGCTCTGGGTCTCAGATGCCACATACGAAAGCAGCACCGATGTAGCTGTGAAGCCGCCCCGTAAAAATGCCTTCTGAGACATGGGATGAAATCCCACCGGTTGCCCCATAATGGCACGGCAGCTCTGTTCCCTGGCAATTTTCATACTGTGGTCAATAAATTGGGAGAACAGTCCCAGATTTCGGAATTCTCGCCGTATCACCACCGTAGAAAGTTCCGGCATGTTTTCAAACAGGTCTGAAAACGCCAGCGCAAAGTGTCCGGCGGTCTGCCCATGCTCATTGACCGCCAAAAAGGACATCAGCTGTCCGCTTTTTATCATTTCCAGGAAATTATCCACATAATAAAGCTTTTCATAGGCATAGGAATAGCCGTACTCACTGTAAATGCAACGGATCGCCTCAATGGCATCCTTTTCTGTTTCCACAGCCCGGATGGTGATGTTGGTGTCCAGCACCTCAATAGGCTTGTAGGGCTTTGGTGCCCGGAAATTCATCGGATTTTTGATTCGCTGACGGACATAGTAGCGCTGTCCGTCTTTGCCTAACTTTTCTACGCCGGCACTGTCAATAAAGCGATCCACCAGAAACTTTAAGAACGCAAATTTATTGGTCGTGATCTCATCTTCCTGATAGGAAAAGTCGATCCACTCCGGAACGCCCATATCCCGAACAGAAATCTCCAGATCATTGTCTTTAATGAACAGCTCCACATATATTTTTCCCACCTGCCCGGGATACGCTCGTTCGATCCGCCGGCGGATCATTTCCGTAACGATGAACCGCAACTGGCTGTATCTGGTCACATCATAGTCCCTATGGCTACTGATGATGGAATCGATAAAACTGAGGGTAGCCGGAATATAGGCGTTGTTGTTGTATATTTCCAGAGAAGCAATTTTCTTTATATACATAGTTTCACCTCACTGCACGCACAGTCTGTGGCAGCCCAGAGACCGATCCTGCTCTGCTTTCTCGTCCAAAAGAGAATCCGTGGATATTCGACTGTGGTCAAAGTTATCTCTAATGATAACTTTCTGTTCTTCGGCAATGATATCCACCTCAAGATATTTTCTGCTTTTGCCGGGGGCAGCAGCAAGCACTGCGTTCAAGTATGCATCCACATTTTTGATCACCCCGGCCGAGAATGAACAGGTATTTAACTGCTCCCCTACGGCATTGGCAAAACCTTTCTTTTCACCATCGACAAATGCATAGGTATAGGTGCGCTCCTCCACTTTTTTAGGCAGCAGCAGATAGTTTGTTTCGCAGCCTTTTTGGGCTAATCTGCAGCGTTGCCACAGAACAAAAACGATGACGATCACAAAAGTCAGCACTTCTGCAACCGTATACGACGCCCAAATTCCATTTGTCCCCCAAGCCGAGCCAAGGAAAAACACACTTCCCAGAAACAATACAAAGCATCGCAGACTTACCAGCACTGCCGATAAGAAGCTTCGTTCTGTGGATTGCAGGTAATAACCAATGACCACATTGACGGTCATAATGATCATACTGGTTGAGAATATCCGCACCGCCACACAGGAACTTTCGATCAGTGCCACATCTTCCACTCCAAAAATCACCGGCACGAGCTGTGGGTACACTTCCAGTGCCAGTGTCATGCTGCCACAGATCAGGATGATGGTCACCAAAGCCAGGCTCAGCGTCTGCTTGATCTTTCCATAGTTGCGTTCGCCGTAAAACAGGCTGATCATAGGCTGGATGGTTTGGCTGATGCCCTCGAACAGCGCCAAAGACACCGTGTACAGATTGAACACCACTGTGTAGACTACCACACCATTGGCTCCTGCCAGTTTTGTCACCAAATGGTTGATGATGAGGATGGATAGAAACTGATAGACAAAGTGCAGTGCTGTACTGCCACCGTTTTTGACAATACGAAGTGCATCTTTCCCAATCGTAAAGGAGAACTTTAAGGTATTCTTTTTGGATAGGAAATGGGTTGCGATCACTAAAGCACTGACCAGTTGTCCCAAAACCGTTGCATAGGCAGCGCCTGCAACGCCCAGGTCAAACCAGGCAATAAAAATTACATCAAAAATGATATTCACAATGATCGACAGGAACATCCCCACCATGGAAAGCGTTGGCCTGCCGTCGTTTCGGACAAAAAATGCAAGGCCAATGTTGAGCATAAAGACGGGGGCGCAGACCGTGATGATGGTAGCATACCCCCGAACCATCTCGTAAACAGCTCGACCGGAGGTTTCACTGTCAGCGCCCAACCATCCCGGGATCAGATCCTTCAGCAATATGCCGCCGACTGTCAGTGCCAATCCAAAAACACTCAGCAGTTCAATGGACAGGCTAAACGCTTTGTTTGCCCCATCCCTGTTTCCTTTGCCTGAGTCGATGCCGCTGGCAATGCAGCCGCCCACTGCAAATAAAGCTGCGAATGTGTTGATGATCATGTAGATGGGGGTGGCGTATGTGACCACCGACAACGCCAAATCATCCAAAAACCGTCCAATTATAACCGTATCTGCAAAGGAGGCCATAGCAGTGGTCAAATTCATCAGGATCGTTGGTGCCAACATGGTCAAAAACACACGCCGGACAATGGGGCTTTTTTTACACAAATAAGTGTTTTCCATAATGCCTCCTTATTTTGTGCGGTGATCCACCACACTTCTGACTTTTCCACCGCCGGTACTCAGGAGAAATTGTTCTTTCTCCTGCTTTACGATCCGAACCAGCCCCGTCTTATCCCGGATGCATTCGGCGATCTCCGGATAATTTCGGCAGAGGATCGCCAGCGCTTCCTCCTCGCTGAGGGAAAACCCCTGTTCCACGCACAAATTCATACAGCTGATATCTTCATAGTAAAGGACCGTCTGAAGCCAGCCGGTATAACTCATTTTGTCTCCGAAAATGGATTTGATGGTCTTGTAATTGATATGATTGGTGGCAAATTTAAAAACATCTCCAAATCTGCCCAGAAGTTCAAACCGTGGTGCCAGTCTGCCACAGGGGCACGGTTCTTCAATAAATCGTCCCAAATCGCCGATTTCATAACGGGAAATGGCGATGTTTTCCTGATCTCTGGGGGTCCAAACCAGTCGTCCAACTTCTCCTGCCTGTACAGGTTCATCGCAGTCAAGTTTTAATATCTCCAGATATTTACTGCCGACCACATGATGCACGCTTCCCTGGCAGTATTCGCAGGCATAGCCCATGGATCCGATCTCGTTGCAGCCGTATACCAGCGAACCAATGCGTCGAATGCCGAAGGTCTCTTTCAGGAACTGGACTTGCGCCGGATCAAAATGTTCACCGCCGTAAAGTACCTTTTCAATCTTTCCGTAGGCTTTCAGTGCATCTTTCTGCTCACTGAAAAGCCGGAGCAAGTAGCTAGGCATACCCACCAGCACATTTACTTTATTTTTTATGATCTCGTCGGCCACATGAGCCATGTCCATCTCTGCGGTCATTGGCAGCTGAACAACATCTGCCTTTTTCAGTGCCTCATAGATACTGATAAATCCACCATACAGGTCACCGCAGTAGAACAGGTTCATACACACATCGGTTTTTGGATCAACGCCGGCAGCTATGATAAATCGTGCGGTCTCGTCATAGGTCACCTGCGCATCATCATAGGTATGGGGGGCGTATTTGGCCTTTCCTGAGCTACCACCGCTTTTCAGTAGCAGATAGCCGCTGTCGGCAATTTCCCGCTTTGTGGGAAAATCCTCCTTTTTCAGCAGAGGGGTTTCCTCCCTGAAAGGCTTTGCCTTCATAGGCATCATCTCACTGAGCGACATACTGCCCCTGGGCAGATCTGCGCTGATCAGGCTGACACGCTTTAGGTAATGGCTCATGGCATAAACACCGTCATGTGGCTCACCTGTGTAGCCGGACATCATCATTCCCGGAGTCGTAATTCTGTTGACGCCACCGGCAACGAGCAGCGCTGTCAAAGGTGCGATCTCATCTGTGGCACAGCACAGACCAACGCTCTGCAAATAAGCACGGAAAGGCCGAAGGGTTTTCACCAGTTCTTTCCGATTGATGGGCTTTACAATGACGGTCCGATAAAGAGGAGAAGCACAAAGGGCGCTGTCAAATTGGACAAATACCCGGCAGTGGCCGCCGTCCAACAATTTGGCTTGCCCCATGAGCTCATCCAGATAGCACAGCTGGGTCTGAGTGGTCAATTCTGCCTGCTCAGCGCTTGTCATTGGATGCAGGGGATAAGTTGCCGACAGGGTTTTCAGCGCCGTCATCAGCCTTTGGGCAAAAGCAACCAGTTCCTCCCTGCTCTCGGTCTCATAATAAACCACCTGGGGTGCGCTGCAAGCCTGCTGATCATTGACACATATATCCTTCGCCAGCTCTTTCAAGCTTTCATCTCTTACGGCTCTCTTTGTAAAATAAGCAAAACTGATCCGGTTACCCCATTCAATTATTTTTACTCCAGCAGGGGCAAGTTTGCGTACCCCTTCCGTAGCAGCATCAGAGCCCCAGACCGCAATGGCATTACAAAGGCCAAACATATCCTGCAACAAGTCGGTGTCCTTGGACGACAGCGGAAACAGATAGAAATATGGGCACAGGGTCTCATCGATCCGGCACAGCTTTTCGATTAGTGCCATGGCAACTTTCTGCGCACCGCTGGCCGTTTTGATCACATTAATATTTCCGGTAAGGATGCCTTCTACAGCGCTAAAAAAGGGAAGCATGGCATCGTTAGAGCTGGTCACATGCCCCAGCACGCCCAGGGGCATCCAGCCTTCAAACGCCGCCTCCCGGGTGGAAATACGGCTCACTTCAAAGGGCATTTCCCCAATTTCTCTTTTGATTTTTTGAAACAGCTCCGGCCCACTGAGTACCGCAACAGACTCTTCCTTGATTTGCAAGGCCTCCTCCCTGTCATAGCCCAGTTCCATCAGCTCTGGCAGAAGAAACGCTTCTTCATCGACGATCAATTTCCCCAGTTTATCCAGGCTGTCAATGACCCGTCTGGTATCCGGCGTACCTTGATTCAGGGTTTCAAGGATGCTTTCCTGCACCCCTGCCAGGCAGTTTTCTTTCGCAGTGTCGATCCGATGTCCTTTAAAGATCACTTCCATACCCATGGCCTCCTTATCGCTTCAACAGCTCACTGGCGGTAATGGCACAGCTTTTACTCTTGCTGGTACCGGCTCTGCCCAAGATCTCCATAAAGGGAGATTGGATGCCGCAGCCACATTCTTCCGCCGGATGCAGCACTGCCATATCGCCCATTAATACCGATACCGCCGGAACACTTAATAGATGCGGTGTAATAAAGTTGGCAAATCCAGCCTGCCCATAAGGCAGCGGCTCCAGGGTTTTGACATCTCGAATAAGCATACGGCTATACACAGGAATATGAAAATGGTGTCTTGGGCACTCAAAATAGGGCACAGAATGCTCCGTTGAGCCATATCCGTCCCGACAGTTTTCTTCCGGGATGCCGAGCATTTCTTCCACCAGGTCATAAAGCTCCTGCTTGCGGATCTGCTGGTCGGCATATCCTTTCCACCCCCCGCCCAGCAAGGTCATGGATTTTTTATTGAGTTTTAAAGGTCGATGTCCAGTCTGCTTCATTTGTCGGACGGTGAAATAAAGAAAAGATGGGAAACCAAAAATCCGAACCGGTAACCCCTGCCTTTCATATTCTTCCAATGCAGCAATGGTGCCGTATACATCAAAATCGTGATCCTGTCCATTATACCGCAGTGCAAAAAAAGTATCGTTTACCGGGGCATAGCTCAAAAGCCCCAAATCGGTTTTTGCCGTACCCAAATCCTTACTGATGTTGGCAGGCTCATAAGTAAAAAGAATATAGTTGGTAAGTTCCTCCGACAAAAAACCATAATATCGAAATTCGTTTTTGATCATGGCGTTTCCGAAGTCAAAGCTATCCTTATCAAAGAACATCTGGCTTTTCTGACCGGTGGTGCCGGAGCTGGTGACATGCTCATAGACATCGCTTCTGTCAATGCTGAGTACCTCGTATTTTTTAAAGAAGTTGGCATGGATAAAGGGGATTTTTATTAAATCCTCTTCGGTTTTTATATCCTCCGGTGCTAAGTGTGCATTTTCCATACATTTTCTAAAAAATTCGCTGTTTTCCATGTGATGCTTCACGCATTCACCCATAGCATCCAGAAAAATTTCGCTGGAATTTCTCTGGTCATAAACATCTTCTACACAAAGCAGTTTTTCTCTGGCAGTCATACCGTCACTCCCTTTACATAAATGATTCAGCCTTTCATTGACCGACCGTTTGGTCATATTGTAGCATATGTCACAAAGAAATGCAAGTATGAGGCCGCTATTTTATGACTTATCTCTTTTTTAACACAAAAGCATCTATGCAAGATTCCCAGCTATATTAACGCTTTTATTCCACCAAACAGGCAAAAAACACTTGCTTTTTGTCCGATGATATGATATAGTAAGAAAACTTTGTGTGAGGGAGTAGCGTGCGCAGATCACTGCGTAGCAAGTCAACATCCTGGTCTTTGACCTGGCTTGTTTTAATTCGCCAGACTCATGTAAGCGGAAACGCTATACATGGAGTCTTTTTTTGACCCTGCGTATGGCGTTTGCCTGCGCAGTTTTTTATTTTTTAGGAGGTTTTTATGCTCGTTCAACTTCTTCTGCTGGTCATCGGTTTTGTGATGCTGGTCAAAGGTGCCGACTGGTTCGTAGACGGTGCGTCCAACATTGCCGCAAAATTTAAAATTCCCCAGTTGGTCATCGGTCTGACCATCGTGGCTATGGGCACCAGTGCCCCGGAAGCTGCCGTCAGTATTACCGCCGCCCTGCAAGGCAGCGCCGATATCACCATCGGCAATATCCTAGGCAGCAATATTCTAAATGTTTTGATCATTTTGGGTTTGTCCGCTGTGATCGTGCCCATTGCCATTGCAAAGTCTACCGTTAAGATCGAAACACCTTTCCTCATTGGCGTTACCGTCGTATTGCTGCTTCTGGGACTGGACGGCACCATTTCCCTGGTAGATGGTCTGATTTTGATTGCCCTGTTCATCGTGTATCTGCTGTACCTGCTGCGGATGGCCAAGAACAATCCGGAAGAACCGGAGGAAATGAAGTCTCTGAAGCTGTGGCAGGCCATCGCCGCCACCGTTATTGGCCTGGTTCTGATCGTGCTGGGCAGTGATTTTTCCGTGGATGCCGCCACCGAGATCGCCCGGATGCTAGGTCTGAGCGAGCGGTTCATCGGTCTGACCATCGTTGCGCTGGGCACTTCCCTGCCGGAGCTGTTCACCTCTGTCACCGCCGCCCGGAAAGGCAACGCTGACATTGCCATCGGCAATATCGTGGGCAGCAATGTATTCAACATCCTCTTCGTGGTGGGTCTTTCCAGTCTTGTCACCCCTGTACCCTTTGCTTCCAACTTCATTGTGGACACCATCGTGGCTACTGCGGCAGTGGTATTTCTGCTGCTGGCAACCATCAAGAAAAGAAAGCTGGTTCGCTGGCACGGCATCGTGATGCTGCTGGGTTATGTGGCCTACTTTATCTATCTGCTGTGATTTTCACCCCGGTTTCTCTCAAAGAGAAACCGGGGTTTTCATCCATTGGGGTGCTTGACAAATGGGGAAAAAGTATTATAATTCTATTGTAATATCTGGGCCCGTAGCGCAGCTGGGAGCGCATTACATTCGCATTGTAGGGGTCGGGAGTTCGAATCTCCTCGGGTCCACCAAAAATACCTAACCACTTCGTGGTTAGGTATTTTTTCATATGTAAGAGGAGGTTCGAAAAATAAAATGCAACAGTCCGGTGGACTGTTGCTCATCGACGGCTGGACGGCGATGAAACATTGATTGAGCAACTCCCTTCAAGTCCACCAAAAATCACCGCCAACGAGCGGTGATTTTTCTCTTTTGTCTTTTCTTTTTTCTCAATCTGTGCTATAATGTTTGCTGAGAAAAACGAAAAGGAGCGTCCCCTATGCCCACCATTGCAGAACTTCTGTCCCAGGAATTGGGGCAGAAACTGGAATACATCGAAAATGTCATTGCCCTCATTGACGAAGGCAATACCATCCCCTTTATCGCCCGTTACCGAAAAGAAATGCACGGTGCTATGGACGATACGGTACTTCGTACACTGGAAACTCGTCTTACCTACCTGCGCAACTTGCAGGCTCGCCGTGACGAGGTCAAAGCTTCCATTGAAGGTCAGGGCAAACTGACGGAAGAACTGTCCGCCGCCATCGATGCCGCCGCCACATTGGCAGAAGTGGAAGACCTGTACCGTCCCTACAAGCAGAAGCGCCGCACCCGTGGCTCTATTGCGAGAGAAAAGGGTTTGGAGCCTTTGGCTCAGGCCATTTTTGCCCAGGATGGCAGCGATCCGGCCATTCTGGCAGCAGATTATGTAAATGAAGAAAAGGGTGTTTCCACTGTGGAAGAAGCCCTTGCAGGTGCCAACGACATCATCGCTGAAGACCTGTCCGACGATCCTGCCATCCGCAAGAGTCTGCGTGAGTTGATCGCTCGCAAAGGTACATTGGTCACCAAGGCTGTTGACCCGGAGGAAGACACCGTTTATCGGCTGTACTATGATTTTAACACCCCCATCAGCCGCCTGATGGATCACCAGATCCTCGCCATCAACCGTGGTGAAAAAGAAGAAAAGCTGAAAGTAACCGTGGCGCTCCCCGGCAACGAAGGTGCTGCCGTGGTCTGCCGTGCCGCATTGAAGCCCACCATGTATGTATCTCAGTTCGTCAAGGCTGCCGCTGAGGACGCCTTTGAGCGACTGATTTTCCCCTCCGTCCAGAGAGAAACCAGAGCCGATCTTTCTGAGCGTGCCTATACCGGTGCCATCAACAACTTCGCCCTGAACCTGAAGCCCCTGCTGATGCAGCCCCCTGTCAAGGGCTTTGTCACCATGGGTCTTGACCCCGGATACCGAAACGGCTGCAAGGTAGCCGTGGTGGATGCCACCGGCAAGGTGCTGGACACCACCGTGGTCTACCCCACCTTCAACGATCGCAAGAAACAGGAAGCCATTGAAATTCTCTCCCGGCTCATGCGCAAGTGGGGCGTCAGCCATATTGCCATTGGCAACGGCACCGCCTCCCGGGAGACAGAAGCCATGGCTGTGGAAATGCTGAAATCCTTCCCCAACGCCGCCTATGCCATCGTCAACGAGGCCGGTGCTTCCGTCTATTCCGCTTCTCCTCTAGCAGCCGAAGAATTCCCCGACTATGATGTGAACCTGCGTTCTGCCGTGTCCATCGCCCGTCGGCTGCAAGACCCTCTGGCAGAACTGGTAAAAATTGACCCCAAGGCCATTGGCGTGGGCCAGTACCAGCACGACTGCCCCCAAAAAGAACTGGATGGTGCGCTGGGTGCTGTGGTGGAAGACTGCGTGAACGCTGTGGGTGTGGATGTGAACACCGCCTCCAAGAGTCTGCTGTTGCAGGTGTCCGGTCTGAACGCTACCACTGCCAAAAATATCGTGGCCTACCGGGAAGAAAACGGCGCATTCACCAGCCGCAGCCAGCTGAAAAAAGTGCCCAAGCTGGGCGCAAAGGCATTCCAGCAGAGTGCCGGTTTCCTGCGTATTCCCGAAAGTAAAGAGGTGCTGGACAACACCGGCGTTCACCCCGAATCCTATGCCGCCGCTAAGGAGCTGCTGAAACTACTGGGCAGCAACGATCTGACTGCCCTGCCCTCCAAATTGGAGGCCTATGGCACTGCTGCTGCCGCAAAGGAATGCGGCGTGGGTGAAATGACCCTGATCGACATTGCCAAGGAACTGGCAAAGCCCGGTCGTGACCCCCGTGATGAGTTGCCTGCACCGATCCTTCGCAAAGATGTACTGGAAATGAAGGATCTTGTTCCCGGCATGGAACTGACGGGCACTGTCCGAAATGTCATTGACTTTGGTGTATTTGTGGATATTGGTGTCCACCAGGATGGCCTGGTGCACATCAGTGAAGTCTGCAACCGCCGCCTGCGCCACCCCAGCGAAATACTGAAAGTGGGTGATGTGGTAAAGGTAGTCGTCCTGGCGGTGGACGAAAAACGCCACCGCATCAGCCTTTCCATGAAACAAGTGAAAAAGCAAGCCTAAACAAAACGCCCAACTGCTTGGCAGTTGGGCGTTTTCAGTTTTATTCGATTTTCTGCCAGCCGGCATAGAGGGTCATGCTGCTCTGAACGGTGTCTGTCTCTATGTTCCAGCGTGCCGTGCAGTTGGCATCCGTATACCAGCCGATGAATGTGTAGCCTTCTCGGGCAGGAGGCGTAGGCACTTTCAGCACCTCATCGTGCATACAGGTCTGGGATGCCACATCTGTGCCGCCTCTGCTGTCAAAAGTGACGGTATAGCCACGGTTTTGCAGGCCGATAAACAGCACGATCAGCATTGCGACCACACCCACAACGATCACAGCATCCAAAAGCTTAACAGGAATATTGACCTTGCCATAGATGCCTTTCAGGGTCGGCTTGTCTTTGCGGGGCTCTTCCATTACTTACGCACCAGGTACTTACGCATATCGATGGCGCAGGCGATCAGAATGATCAAGCCCTTGACAATGTACAGGTAGTTCTGGTCAACAGACAGATAAGTCAGGCCGGTGAAGATGATCTGCAGCAGCAGAACGCCGATGATGGCGCCGCTGACCTTACCGATACCGCCGACGAAGGAGATACCGCCGATAACGCAAGCTGCGATAGCGTCGGACTCATAGTTCAGGCCGGTGGTGGCGTTGACGGAGGAGATACGGGCTGCATCCATGAAACCGGTGATACCGTAGAGCATACCAGCCATCACGAACACCAGGATGATGGTTCTGCTCACATTGACGCCGGAAACATTAGCAGCTTCCTCGTTAGAACCAACAGCGTACATATTCTTACCGAAGGCGGTCTTGTTCCAGATCACCCAGACGATCGCGGTGATGATGGCAGAGTACAGCACATATCTGGGAACAGCAACGCCCTGGATCTTAAACAGAGGATCAATGATGAAGCTACGGTATGCCTCACTCATGCCGGACAGGGTCTGACCGCCGTTATCGCCCAGCATCATAAACAGCAGGATGATGCCGTAAACGATCAACTGGGTGGACAGGGTGACGATGAAGGGGTGCAGCTTGAACTTTGCCATACAGAAGCCGTTGACAAAGCCAACAATGGCGCCGGTCACCAGCACGCACAGCAGCACCACAGGAATGGGCATCACAGGCAGTCCGGGGAACAGCTTATTGGTGGTCAGCTGCAAACCTGCGGAAATACAGGCTGCCAAACCCACCTGACGGCCTGCGGAAATATCCGTACCGGCCAGGATGATACAGCCGCCGACACCCAGCGCAATAGGAAGCTTTGCGGCGGTCAGGCTGATGATATTAACGATTGAGGGAATAGACAGGAATCTGGGCTGCTGGATCGCAATATAGACGATAACAAGGCCGATGATAATGAACATGGCGTTGTTCATCAGCATATCCAGGATGGCTCTCTTCCGGTCGGAAGGCGACATGGCCTTCAGTGCCTCCAGCTTGGAGGGCTTATGGGGTTTGAGTTGAGTATTGGGCACGGTTATTCCTCCTTATGCGTACTTCGCAGCAAGTGTCATGATTTCTTCCTGAGTGGTGTTTCTGGCATCCACTTCGCCAGCCAGTCGTCCGCCGGACATGACCAGAATTCGGTCACAAACGCCCAACAGCTCCGGCATTTCAGAAGAAACCATCAAAACTGTCTTGCCCTGGTTTGCCAGGTCGAGAATCAGTTGATAAATCTCATATTTTGCGCCCACATCGATACCACGGGTAGGCTCGTCCAGAAGCAGGACTTCCGGTTCCGTCAGCAGCCAGCGACCGATGATGACCTTCTGCTGGTTGCCGCCGGACAGGCTACGGATCTGGGTCTCCTGACTGGGGGTCTTGGTGCGCATGGCATCGATATAACGCTGGGTATCCTCTCTCTGGGTCTTGCTTCCCAGCAAAACACCAATTTTCCGATGCCGCTTCAGGGAAGAAATGACCGTATTCTCCCGAATGTTTCGAACACCGAAAATACCGGTGGCACGGCGTTCTTCCGTCAGCATGGCAAAGCCGTTTTTGACGGACTCGCCGGAATTGCGGTTCTTGCAGAGCTTGCCATCCAGGGTGATGGTTCCGCTCTTGCGAGTACGAATGCCGAAAATACTCTCCAGCACTTCTGTACGACCGGAAGCATCCAGTCCGGCCAGGCCCAGCACTTCGCCCCGGCGAGCCTCAAAGGAAACATCCTTCAGCTGGTTATACATACCGGACAGATTTTCCACCTTCAAATATGTATCGCCGGGCACATTGGTCTTGGGGGGGAACTGATTGGTCAGTTCACGACCAACCATCAGCCGGATAATGTCGCCCATTTCCAGCTCCGCAGCCGGACGGGTAGCCACCCACTGACCATCACGCATAATGGTGATTTCATCGGAGATGCGCTTGATCTCCGCCATTTTGTGGGAAATATAGATAATGCCGCAGCCACGCTCCCGGAGCATATTGATAATTCGGAACAGATGATCCACTTCCGTCTCCGTCAAAGAAGAGGTGGGCTCATCGAACACGATCACCTTGGAATTATAGGAAACTGCCTTGGCAATTTCTACCATCTGCCGCTGAGAAACGGGCATGCTGCTCATAATCGTTTTCGGATTTACATGGATGCCCAGATCATCGAAGATCTTCATGGTGGCATCGTACATTTTCTTTTCGCTGGTAAACGGGCCGGTCTTTGGGAAACGACCCAGCCACATATTGTCCATAACATTGCGCTTAAGCGCCTGGTTCAGCTCCTGGTGCACCATGGCAACGCCGTGTTCCAGAGCTTCCTTGGAATTTTTAAAGTTGACTTCCTGGCCTTCCAGGTAGATATGGCCTGCATCTTTGTTGTAGACACCGAACAGGCACTTCATCAGGGTGGACTTACCGGCACCATTTTCGCCCATCAGTGCATGAACGGTACCAGCCTTCACCGTGAGATTGACACCATCCAGTGCTTTGACACCGGGGAATTCCTTGGTGATCCCCTCCATACGCAGCAGAACAGTCTCGTTTGTCTTGTCCAAATTATTCGCCTCCTGATTTCGGATCTTGCCAAAGACCGACATTCATCGGTCTACGGAGAAAAGCAGCCGCGCCGAAGCGCGGCTGCTTGCAAAGATGTATTAGCCGGTGTATGCAGCGTAGGGGATGTTCACACGCCACTTGCCAACCAGGTTAGCAGTGTCGATAGTAGCGAACATATCCTTGCCAGCGATCATATTCTGAGCGATGACAGCGATAGCGTTAGCCATGCCCTCAGCGTCCTGCTTGATGGTACCGGTCATGGAGCCGTCAGCGATCTTAGCCTTAGCAGCGTCGGTAGCGTCAACACCGAACACGGGGATGGTCTTGCCGCCTTCCTTGTTGTAACCGGCAGCCTGCAGAGCAGCGATTGCGCCCAGAGCCATGTCGTCGTTGTTCGCGATGACCAGCTCGACCATGTTCTTGTTAGCCTCAGTGTACTTGGACAGGATGGTCTGCATGTGCTCCTGACCCTGTGCAGCGGACCAAGCACCGTTCTGGTCCAGCAGGTACTTCTGACTATTGTTTGCATCGTAGAATTCCAGCTCAGCCTTGCCAGCTGCCTTCAGGACCTTGTTGGCATCCTCAACACCGTACTGAGTACGGGCATCAGCCTCAGCGTTGCCTTCCTGACCCTTGAACATAACATAGCTGATCTTGCCGTCGCCGTTCAGATCCAGCTTGTCAAAGTTCTCCTTGACAAACTTACCGATCATTTCGCCCTGCATGTGGCCAGCCATCTCATAGTCGGTACCGACATAAGCAGCCTTGTCATAGGTGGTGACGATGGTCTCGTTAACAGAACGGTTGAAGAAAATCAGGGGAATGTTAGCAGCCTTTGCCTTCTCAACGATGGTCTTGGTAGCATCATCGGAGTTAGCATCGACGATATTGACGACCAGAACGGAAGCGCCCTTGGTGATAGCGGTGTCGATCTGCTCGGTCTGAGTGGTCTGGCTGTTGTTAGCATCATAGTCCTGATACTTCACATCAGCATCCTTGAATGCCTTGTTCAGAGCGGTACGAACGCTGGACAGATAAGTATCACCGAAGGTGTACCAGAAAACTGCCACTTCGCCGTCGTTCTTCTCCTCAGCGGGAGAGCAGGCGACCATGCCCAGCACCATAACCAGTGCCAGAGCGATTGCTAAAAACTTCTTCATTTTTGATAATTCCTCCTAAATGAATGTTTATGCTAACGGCAAAAGCCGATTTAGCCAGAAGATCATTCCATTCCCGTTCTGGGAATGGAAAAGGGGCGCGCCCCTTTGTGCCGCATGGGCACTCATTTGCTTTCGAGTAAAGTATAAAACATTTTCGTCAAATTGTAAAGAAATAATTTGTTAAAAAAATGTTGAAATGTAAAATTGCAACAAATTTTGTGCAACACTAACATTTTTACATATTCGTTTTTAGCCATTTTAACCTCATCTCTGTTTCAAAGGATTACCATGGCTCAAGGCATTTTTTCAAATCACTATATTTAATAATGTATATCTGAAAGCGTCATTTTCATTGCATACATTTTCAAAAGGGCACTTCCCTTTTTCCTCAATTTGTGCTATGCTAGTAAAGAACGAACAGAGACAAAGGAGACTTTCCCATGAATCACAGTGCAAAGCGCATACTATGCGCACTTCTTCTGGTTGTGATGGCACTGACCATCACCCCCTTCCAGTTAAACGCTGCTGCAGATCCCGTCACCGGCACCGGATATACCAAAGCCGAGGATGTGCAGTATGTCACTTCCAACGGCTACACCGCCAACTGGGGCTACCGGGGCGAAACTTGCAGCTTTCTTTCCCCTTATGCAAACAGTTTCTACACCAGTAACTACAGCTTTGACACGCTGTCTCAGCTGGAAGGCGGCACCGGCACAAGCGATGCGCCCCAAAGCCAGCTCTACACCACCCTGCAAACACTGATGACCGAAAAGCACACCACGCAGAATACTTATGGTGAAAGCCGCTATCAGTATATGTACACAGACTGCCAGCTCAACGACACTTCCACGATCCTGTCCTTCTATTCCGGCGCAGCCATTTCCAGCACCTGGGACAGCGGCGCAACCTGGAACCGGGAGCATACCTGGCCTGCCAGCAAAAGTCTCAGTGGTCGCCCCAGCAATTCCAGCAAAGGGGAAGGCTCTGACATTATGATGCTGCGTCCCACTGCCAAGTCCGAAAACGGCAGCCGTGGTAACAAGGCCTATGGCACCAGTTCCGGCTATTATCTGCCAAATGAATCTGTCCAGGGCGACTGCGCCAGAATCCTGCTGTATACCTATGTCCGCTGGGGCAACACCAAAAATATGTGGGGCAGCGCCGGTGTCATTGAAAATCTGGATCTGCTGCTTCAGTGGATGGAGCAAGACCCGGTAGATACCTGGGAAATGGGCAGAAATGATGCTGTCCAGTCCATCACCGGCACTCGCAATGTGTTTGTTGACTATCCCGAATACGCTTGGCTGTTGTTCGGCAAGGATATTCCCGAAAATCTGACCTCCCCTACCCAGAGCAATACCACACCCACTGACTGCCAGCACAAAACCACCCAGCGCAAAGACGCCACCGATGCCACCTGTGGCAAAGACGGCTACACCGGTGATCTGGTTTGCACCAGCTGTGGTGAGGTTTTGGAAAAAGGTCAGTCCATTGCCGCCACCGGCAAGCATATCTTTGGCAACTGGCGAGTAACTTCTGAAGCAACGGTCGATGCCGAAGGTGAAGAGGCTCGCATTTGTGTCACCTGTCATATCAGAGAAACCCGTTCCATCGAAAAACTGCCCAGCAACGATGTTGCATCCCCCGATCCCATGCTGATCGTCATGATCTGCATTTGTGCGGCAGTTCTTGCCGGCGGTATCGCCGTCTTCTTTGTGGTGAAGAAAAAGAAATAAACAGTATTACAAAGGCCATCGACGCATTTCTGCCGATGGCCTTTCTGCTCCATATAAAAAGTACACAAAATTCGAGGACAAAAAATGTAAAAAGCGTCCTATTGCCTGGGGCTTACTTTTGCGTTAAAATAACATATATTATGGCGAATTGGGTCTACTCCACAAAATAGTCCCAATTTGCGCAAAAAAGGAGGAAATATTTACCCGCAGACTCGCGGTGCGGCAGTGTGGAGACCTGTCGTAATGCAGTGCTACTTTTCATCGGTAGCTGCGAGAGTGCACATTGCGGACGCAGTGCATTTAGAGTCGTAATGTATGTCAACATTAACCCTGAAAAACGTCAAGAAGATCTACCCGTTCAACGGCGATGATGCCAAGAAGAAGAAAAAGAAGAAGGGCGATGAGCCTGAAAAGGAAAAGGTCAACCTGCAGATCACCGATCAGGGTGTCGTGGCTGTTCAGGAGTTCAATCTGGAAGTCAAGGACAAGGAATTTATCGTTCTGGTCGGTCCTTCCGGCTGTGGTAAGTCCACCACCCTGCGTATGATCGCCGGTCTGGAAGAGATCTCCGAAGGCGAACTGTACATCGGTAATAAGCTGGTCAACGATGTTCCCCCCAAGGATCGTGATATCGCCATGGTCTTCCAGAACTACGCTCTGTATCCCCACATGACGGTTTACGACAACATGGCCTTCGCTCTGAAACTGAAGCACACCCCCAAGGACGAGATCGACAAAGCAGTTAAGCGTGCCGCTGAGATTCTGGACATTACCCAGTACCTGGGTCGTAAGCCCAAGGCTCTGTCCGGCGGTCAGCGTCAGCGTGTGGCCATTGGCCGTGCTATTGTTCGTGAGCCGCAGGTCATGCTGATGGACGAACCTCTGTCCAACCTGGATGCCAAGCTGCGTAACCAGATGCGTGCTGAGATCATCAAGCTCCGTGAACGAATCAATACAACCTTTATTTATGTTACCCACGACCAGACCGAGGCTATGACTCTGGGCGACCGGATCGTCATTATGAAGGACGGTTTCATCCAGCAGATCGGCACCCCTCAGGAGGTCTTTAACCACCCCTATAATCTGTTCGTTGCTACCTTTATCGGCACACCTCAGATGAACCTGTTCGATGCTAAGCTCATCAAAAAGAACGGTAAGTATGCCGTACAGCTGGCTGATCTGGTTGTGGAGCTGAGCGAAGAGAAGCAGGCTGCTCTGGCTAAGAACAATGTGACCGAGCAGGACATCACTCTGGGTGTCCGTCCCGAGCACATCACCCTGGAGCAGAGCGGTGTGGACGCAAAAGTGGATGTGTCCGAAATGATGGGTTCTTCTATCCACCTGCATGTGTCCGCTCTGGGTCAGGATGTGGTCATCGTGGTCAACACCATGAACATGACCGGTGCAGAAGTCGCTGCCCTGAAGATGGGCACTGCTGTGAAGTTCAACTTCCACGGCAATGTCTGCCATATCTTCAGCAAGGAGACTGGCATCAACCTGGAAGCTTAATAGGAAAGTCCGTCAGCATCATTGTAGGCTGACGGACTTATTATATATTATAGTGTATCTGTCTTGCTTTTTTTACGGTACTCCATAGGCGTCATCCCCACCGCTTTGCAAAAGCTCTGGGAAAAATAGCTGGCAGAAGAAAAACCCAGCACACGGGATATCTGTGAAAGAGACATATCCGTTTCCTGAAGCAGATATTGACTTTCCCCGATTCGCCGCTGCCCCAAATAATGGATGGGTGACACACCGTATTCCTGTTTAAAGGCGTGGGCCATGTAGAATTTATTCACATGGGTCTGCTCCGCCAGCATATCCAGCGTGATAGGCTCTTTATAATGTGTATCGATATAGCGGCGAACGGCCGCACACTGCCGACTGGCTCGTTTCTCCACCGAAACCGGAGCAACTGCCAAGCTGGTACTACGCATTAGACGAACGATCAATATTTCCAGATAGGCCTGGCACACCGTCTCATAGCCTTCCAATAATCCCTGGGACTCGCGCAGGATATGTCGCAGACAGGTCAGGATATCACCGCCACTGTGAAAGTCCAAAATGCTGAAACGCCCATCACTGTTCTTGCCTGCAGAAAGTTCCAGTCCCTCGATGCCCAGCACAATATATTCCATCGGCCGCGCATCATAGCCTTCTTCCGTATGGATCACCCCCGGATTGACGATCACAAGTTGGTCTGCCTTCACCGGATATCGTTCATCGTCAATGCGAAACTTGCCGTCACCACCTACGATGTAAAACAGCTCTGCATAGCCGTGGGTATGGGGAATCGAGTGCCAGTCGCCATCATAACGGGCACTGCCCACATTTAGAAGCTTGGCACTGCTGCGGATCATACCGGAATCATTCCTTTCCAGCATATACCGACTATTGCTCATAGCCTTCCCTCCCGATATTTTATAAATCTTGGCTTTGTTTTTAATTATATTGCAATTTTCTTCATTTTACAAGCATTATTTAAGCACCGAGATGGGGCATTTTTTCGACAAGTAATCAATTGTTTTACATTTCATCGTCAATTTACACAATTTATTTCCTCTCCAATTTTGCGTTATGCTGAAATTCAACAAAATCGCAAGATTTCTAAATTATATCGCAAGAATTATCTTGCCATTTTGTGAATAATTTGTATACTAGGAACTATCAAGGGGCGAATGCCCAATGAAACATTTTTTAGGAGGAAACTATTCATGAAGAAGATTTTTGCATTGCTTCTGGCAGCTGTCATGGTCTTCAGCCTGTTCGCCTGTTCTCCCAAGGAAGAGGAAAAGGTTCTGAAAGTCGCAGCCATCGAGACCGCTTACGGCTCCCAGATGTGGGTAGATGTCTGTAAGGCTTTCGAGGAGCAGACCGGCATCAAGGTCGAGCTGACCACCAACAAGGAACTGGAAGATGTTCTGTCCGCTTCCATGCAGGGCGGCGAATACCCCGATGTGATCCACCTGGCTACCGGTCGTCCCGCTGGTCTGACCGAGCAGTTCATCAAGGACAAGCAGATCGTTGATATCACCGATGTTCTGTCCATGACCGTTCCCGGCGAGTCCAAGAAGGTCAGCGAGAAGATCTCCGGCGGCTTCACCGAGACCGCTCTGACCAACCCCTATGGTGACGGCAAGACTTATCTGGCTCCCATGTTCTACTCTCCCTGCGGCCTGTTCTACAACGCTAAGCTGTTCGAGACCAAGGGTTGGACCGTTCCTACCACTTGGGACGAAATGTGGGAACTGGGCGAGACTGCTAAGAAGGAAGGCATCTCCCTGTTCACCTACCCCACCGCTGGCTACTACGACGCTTTCATGTACGCTCTGATGTACTCCATCGGCGGTGCTGAGTTCTTTAACGACATCACCAACTACAAGGAAGGCGCTTGGGAAAGTGCCAACGGCACCAAGCTGCTGGAGATCCTGGATAAGCTGGCTGATTACACCCACCCCTCCACCCCCGCTCAGGCTAACAGCCAGGACTTCAAGAAGAACCAGCAGATGGTTATGGACGACGAAGCTCTGTTCATGCCCAACGGCACTTGGATCGTTGGTGAGATGGCCGACTACGCTAAGGAAGTTACCGAAACCTTCCAGTGGGGCATGACCGCTCTGCCCGCAGCTACCAAGGGCGGCGCTGGCTACTCCTACTGCTGGTTCGAGCAGGCTTGGATTCCCTCCGGTGCACAGAATGTTGACGCTGCTAAGCAGTTCATCGCTTTCCTGTACTCCGACAAGGCTTGCGAGATCTTCGCTAACGCTAAGGACGCTGACGGCAACGCTTCCCCCGCTATCCAGCCCGTTAACGGCATTGCTAACATGCTGACCGGCGACAACAAGATGTTCTACTCCATCTACGACAACGGTGCTAAGGCTGCTATGGGTAACTTCGCTGCCTTTACCGCTATCCCCGATGTGACCACCAGCTCCGTGTTCTTCGAGCCCATCGACTCTCTGGTCGCTGGCAAGATCACCATTGAGCAGTACAAGGCCAACATCATCGAGAAGACCGCTCAGATGCGTGCTAATCTGATCGGCTAATCTAACGGCTTACATCCACGAATAATTTTTGGGATGGCAGCGGCAGCCGCCGCTGCCATCCTTTTCGTAAACTCTCTATTCCCTCTTTAGAAAGGAGCGGTATTTGCAGCTATGAAGAGCAACAAACGCCGTAGCGCATTTTTACTGGCCTGCCTGGCCCCTGCTGTGATCCTGTTCACAGTGTTTATGATCATCCCCACATTCAATGTCTTTAGAATGTCTCTGTTTGAGCGGAGTGCCTATTCTCAAACAGAAACCTTTGTCGGTTTTCAGAATTTCCTGACTCTGCTGAAATCCTCTACCTTTATTCGTTCTATGCAGAACACCCTGCTGCTGATCGTCATCGTCACTGTTATTACCATGGCAATGGCTTTGATCTTCGCAGGTATCTTAACTCGAGAAAAAATCAAGGGACAGAATTTCTTCCGCATTGTCTTCTACATTCCCAATATTCTGTCCGTTGTTGTTATTTCCGGTATTTTCTCTGCTATTTACCAGACCAAAAACGGTATGCTCAACTCTATCATTGAAGCTTTTGTCAATCTGGAAAACAGCATTCTCTGGAAGGGCGAGGATCTGGTCATGGTCTCCATTATCATCGCCATGATCTGGCAGGCCATCGGTTACTACATGGTCATGTATATGGCCTCCATGGCAGCTGTTCCCCAGTCCCTGTATGAAAGCTCCGGTCTGGACGGTGCAGGCCGTATTACTCAGTTCTTCAAAGTCACCATTCCCCTGATTTGGACCAACATCCGAACCACCCTGACTTTCTTCATCATTTCCACCATCAACATGGCTTTCCTGTTTGTCAAGGCCATGACCGGCGGCGGCCCCAACGGTGCTTCTCAGGTGGTTCTGGGCTATATGTATGACCAGAAGGCCAATGGTCTGTACGGCTACTGTATGGCCATCGGTGTTGTGATCTTCCTGTTCTCCTTCGCCCTGTCTGCCCTTGTCAACAAGGTCACAGAGCGTGAGACTCTGGAATTCTAAGGAGGTATAACCATGAAAGAACGCAGAATTATTACCTCCGGCGAAAAGCTTTACAAGGCTTTTATCTATGTGGTTCTGGCTACCTTAGCCATCACCATCATCGTTCCTGTGGCCTGGGTTTTTATGGCCTCCATCAAAGAAAACTCCGAGTTTTATTCCAATCCCTGGAATCTGCCCAAGGGCTTCCACTTTAAGAACTTTGTAGATGCTTGGACCACCGCAAAGATGGGCGAATACATGCTCAACTCTGTGATTGTGACAGCGCTGTCTCTGGTCATTTTGCTGGTCGTAGCACTTCCGGCAGCTTACTGCCTGTCCCGGTTCAAGTTCAAAGGTGTCAAGTTCCTGAACACCGCCTTCATGGCTGGCCTGTTTATCAATGTGAACTACATCGTCGTGCCCATCTTCCTGATGCTGCTGGACGGTGACAAGTGGCTCAAGAGCGTCTTTGGCAGCGGTTTCCTGCTCAACAACATTGTGGTGCTGGCAATCGTTTATGCCGCCACCGCTCTGCCCTTCACTATTTACCTGCTGTCCGGCTATTTCGCAACCTTGGCACACGACTATGAGGAAGCTGCCTATATCGATGGTGCCGGCTATTTCCGTACCATGATTCAGGTCATCTTCCCCATGGCAAAGCCCTCCATCATCACGGTCATCCTGTTCAACTTCCTGTCTTTCTGGAACGAGTACATCATTTCCATGACCCTGATGTCTTCCGCCTCCGGCACCAAGACGCTGCCGGTCGGCCTTCTGAACCTGATGCAGGCACAGCAGGCTAAGGCCAATTACGGCCCCATGTACGCAGGTCTGGTTCTGGTCATGCTGCCCACCCTGATTTTGTACTGCTGCGTGCAGAAAAATCTGACCAAGGGCATGACCGTTGGCGGTCTGAAAGGTTAAGGTGAATTATGGACTTTCTGAAAGATCACGACAAGCTGCGTGCCCTTCTCATCGGCCTGTTCTTTATCCTCGGTATCGTGCTGACCATCGTCGGCTGGACAATGACCGGAGAACTTCTGGGCCTGGGCATTATGATCGTCGGCATTATCTTTATGCTGGCTGCACTGCTGGTGTATAATTCCGGCTATAAAAAGTAAACACACAGGGGAGCCTCCCGGCTCCCCTTGAAATCTAATTTCATTCTTCTACAAGGAGATTTACTATGAACGAGAAAAGCTATGGCCGTGTGACCATCCCCACTGACCTGGATGTTGTTCCCGAGACCCTGGAGATCATGAAAAAGTGGGGTGCAGATGCCATCCGTGACTGCGACGGCACCGACTTCCCTGCCGAACTGCAAAACCAGGATGCCAAGATCTACTCCACCTACTATACCACCCGTAAGGATAATGCCTGGGCAAAAGCCAACCCCGACGAGGTGCAGCAGTGCTACATCATGACCGGCTTCCATACCGCCACCGAAGGTGCTCTGTCCATCAACCTGATGCAGGGTATCTCTCCCGAGCTGATGCAGGTCAACACCAGAGATGACATCACTCGCTGGTGGGAGGTCATGGACCGCACCACCGGTCAGCCGCTGTCCCCCAATGCCTGGCACTATGATGAAAACACCGGCTGCGTTGTCATTCCCCAGCCCGAAAGCTATCACGAGTATACTGTTGCATTCCTGGCCTATATCATCTGGGATCCGGTGCACATGTATAACGCCGTCACCAACGACTGGAAGGACTTTGAGCACCAGATCACCTTCGATGTCC
>CAZJCA010000011.1:0-31399 GCA_964544505.1 uncultured Oscillospiraceae bacterium | reverse complement strand
CGCGCTGTATTCCAGGCTATCGGACTATGCATTGTAGTAGGAGGTAGCCAGGGCGGAAACACGCAGATACTCACGATAGCTTTCCTCGGTGGAACCGTTGCCGTAAACGGAACGCAGGTAGGAGGTCAGGTTGCTGTAACCGTAGATCTGAGCATAGATCTTCATGGTATTCATGGTGTTGTCCAGGGAAGCCTGCTCGGAGTCGGTCAGCTTGTGATCCTTTTCCACAGCCAGATCATACAGTGCGTAGGTGCTGCGAATGGTGGACTTTGCAGAATCCAGGAAGTTGTCGGCCCAGGTAGCGCCGGTTTCCTTGTTGGCAACCTGCTCATCCAGAGGCTTGGAAGTGTCCAGAATATAGCTGATGTAAGAGCTATACTGGTTGACATAGGTGTTGACTGCATCGATATAGAAGTAGTTCAGTTCAACAGAGGTCAGAGTGTGATTGCCGACTGTGACAGCATCTGTGTTTTTGTAAACAACATTCTTAATAGGGTTGCTGGCCACTGCGCCAATGAAGATACAGGCGACCAAAGCGATGACCACCCAGAAAGTCAGAGTGTAACGCTTCAGTTTTTTTGCTTCGGCAGCGGCAGCAGCCTGACGCTCGGTCATGTACTGCTCCTTGCGAAGCTGTTTTTTCTTGGATGAACTCATAGTAACATTTCCTCTCGTTTCGTCTTTGTGGATTTGCATGCAAAGGTGATTTTTTTCACGCATAGACCCGAAGATTATAACTTATTTTTTTTAGAGTTTCAAGTGGTAAACGGCGAAAATCAAGAAAAATAGAAAAAGTTTACAATAATTTAAAGGGAAACTGTGCAGAATATAAAAACATGGGGAGCAAAAGCTCCCCATGCACCCCGCTTTAGCCGTATGCATCCGATTATGACCTGCACGAAAATGGCAGGTGGGTTGCCGTTCCCAACCTTAACTGCTCCCAACATCCACCATCCGTCAAAGCGGGGGCGGGAGGTCTGCAAACCAGCGGAGAAACTAACGTCCCAATAAAAAAATGTGGGTCCAAAAGGATACATTACGCACCAAGCAGGAAGAAAAAACCAATTATTCGTCTTCCTCTTCTTCGTACAGCTGCTCCATCATCAGGGCATGGACAGCTTCCAGTTCTTCGTCGTCTTCGATGGCACAAAGAATGTCTTCACCGTCTTCTTCCACACTCTTGAGAATAGCGATCTCTAAATCCTGTGCTTCCTCTGCATCAACAGCAGGGATAGCGGCAAGGTAAGTGCAGCCGTTGTATTCCAGGGTGGACAGAATTTCCAGTTCGTATTCTGTGCCGTCTTCATCTACGATGGTGATAAAATCAGAGCCAAATTCTTCAGACATAAAATGCTCCTTTCCAATGAAAGCTTTCTATGCCCTTATTGTACTATCTGCCGGACGCAAAATCAAGTACAAATTATCATGACAGCAAATTTTCCAGCAAACGATCCAGATCTTCCATGGTGTCGATGCGGATGCCCTTTTTTAATTCTTGCTGGGTATCCGACGGAAGTACAGCGAAAGGATAAGGGAAAATGCGCCAGGGTTCGCTGATGCCGTCCTTCCAGATGGCAATGCGGCCCTCATGAACGCCCAGAAGAAACCCCAAGAGCAGAAAGGTGCAGATATGGCGGCAAAGACGCTGTTTTTTCATAGCAGGATCCTCTTTATCATATATAGTATCGTATGATAATGTATGCAATTTTGGGAACGCTATTCCCGGAAAAAATATCGGCGAAGGGAAAAATTCAGGATTATTTCAAAAATTAGGTCTTTCGTTTTACGGGAAGATATGATATAATCTTAGAACCAATGCCCAGAAACAGGGCCCTTTTCGCCGTTTGGATAAGATCGGCAGCTTTTTGCCTGCCAGACGGAGGGATATCATTGGATAGCAAGGGAAAAGTTTGGAAAGTTGTCAAATCTGTATTCAAAGCAACGCTGCTTTCCTTGGGCGTGGTGGCACTGATCGTTGTGATCGGTGGATTTGTATTTGTCAATATCTTCGCTTCCTATCTTCAGGAAAACATTTTGCCCATGGCAAAAGTCAATCTGGACAGCTATGATCTGGAAAAGACCTCATACCTATACTATTATGATAGCCGGGGGGATATCCAGATCCTGCAGCAGCTTTATACTACCACCGATCGCCGGTGGGCTTCCTACGAAGAATTGCCGGAAGATCTCATTAACGCAGCCATTGCCATTGAGGATAAGCGTTTTTATGAGCATCAGGGAGTAGACTGGGTCACCACCGCAAAAGCCACAGTCAATCTGCTGGTGGGTGGGGGAAATACCTTTGGCGGTTCTACCCTGACCCAACAGCTGGTGAAAAACCTGTATATGGCGACCGATGATACTGCCGATGATGTGACGGTGCAGCGAAAGGTGCTGGAGATTTTTCGGGCCATCGCCTTTGAAAAGGTATATGATAAGAAGACGGTACTGGAGTGGTATCTCAACTGCATCTACTTTGGGGAAGGCTGCAACGGTGTCAAAAGTGCGGCGCAGCACTATTTTGGCAAGGATCTGGCAGATTTGACCACCGCCGAATGCGCATCGCTTATTGGGATCACCAATAATCCGGCACTCTATAATCCTTACCGAACGAGTTTGGACAACTACCGTGGCGAACAACTGACGGGGGAAGAACGCAACCGCCGCCGTCAGGAAAGCATTCTCAAGGCCATGTGTGATCAGGGGTGGATCTCGGAAGAAGAATACCAGACTGCCATGGAGCAGGAAATGGTTTTTCAGAAAGGCACCAGCCAAATCAGCGACGGCAATGAATCCCGGCAAGTATATTCCTGGTATGTGGATACGGTATTGGAGGATGTGGCAAAAGCCTTGGCGCAGCAAGATGGTGTGACCGCCTGGAACGACACCATCCGCAGTCACTATATGGCTTTGGTCAGCCGTGGGGGTTACCACATTTACACCCCCTATGATCCAAAGGCGCAACTGGCGGTTGACAGTGTTTATACAGACCTTTCCCAAATTCCTTCCACAAGCAGCAACCAGCAGCTCCAATCGGCGATGGTGATCATTGATAACCGCACCGGCGATATCGTTGCCATGGCTGGAGGCGTGGGGGAGAAAAAGGATTTCGATGCTTATAACCGGGCGGATGTGCCGTTGCAGATCGGTTCATCCATCAAGCCTTTAACAGTCTATGCACCGGCCTTTGAAAAAGGGATCATATCCCCGGCAACCGTGGTTGCGGACATGCCGCTGAAGGTGCTTTCTGACGGAACGCCGTTTCCAAGAAATGACAATCGGGTGTACAATTACAGCAGAACCATCTGGCGGGGGATTGTTTCGTCCACCAATGCGGTGGCGGTGAATACTCTGGATCGACTGGGGATCAAAAACAGCTACAATTTTGCAACAGAAAAAATGGGAATATCCACCCTGGTCACCAGCTATGAAAATGCTGCCGGGCAGATTTTTTCTGATTTGGATTATGCGCCGCTGGGCATGGGTGCCCTGACTCAGGGTATGACAGTTCGTGAGGTGACAAATGCCTACGCAACTTTTGCAAACGGCGGCACATGGCGTCAGGGAAGAACATTTTTACTGGTGCTGGATGATGAAGGTGGCGTGGTACTGAATAACCAGCAGGAAAGCCGAAAGGTTTTGAGTAAAAAGACCGTCAACTATATGAACTACTGTCTGGACAGTGCCGTTGATATGGGTACTGGCACAGCAGCCGATATAGAGGGAATGGATGTGGCAGGAAAAACCGGCACCACATCCGGAAAAAAAGATCGCTATTTTGCCGGATTTACCGGCTACTATACAGCCGCCGTCTGGTGCGGCTATGACACTCCGGAGCAGATCGTGCTGACCGGCAGCACTTCCAATCCTGCCGCAAGGCTGTGGAAAAAGGTCATGCAAAAGCTCCACAAGGATAAAAGTACCATTCCCTTATACTCTACCGAGGGGATGGAAAAGGTGGACATTTGTCTGGATTCCGGCCTTTTAGCAACCGATAGTTGCTATCATGATATTCGCTCTGACGATGGCCTGAGCCGGGTTGAGCAGGTCTGGGTCTATCCTCAGGATAAGCCCAGTTCCCATTGTACGCAGCATATCCGGGTGGATTATTGTACAGAAGGCCGTGGCGTTGCCAATGAATACTGCCGCCGCTTTGCGGCCATCGGTGCGCTGAATCTGGAAAGCAGGGCACTTTTGAAAGTAACCCAAGAGAAACTCAATACTCTGTTGAAAGCGGAGGGAAAGGGGCTGGCATCCAACTACCTGCGCAGCGACTATGTGTATTTGGTGGATAAGTATGGAGCAGGTTTGCCTTTTTACGGGTTCCATGGAACAATCAATGATGGACTGCAAGTGCCTTATGAAGTCTGCCGGGTGCACACTCAGGAAAGCTGGGAAGCTTATCAGCCTCCTGTGATCCCCACGGAACCGGTCACAGAACCGACCCAGCCCGAGGAAGAGGAACCTGGGCCACCGACCCTGTTTCCACTGCCGACGGAAGCACCGGAATAAACAAACACACACGAATGAGTGAGGTATAGAAATATGTGGATTTCTGATGGATGGAAAGAATATGAAGTGCTGGACACCTCTGATGGTGAACGCCTGGAACGCTGGGGAAAGTATATTCTGGTGCGGCCTGATCCTCAGGTTATTTGGAGCACGCCCCATGCGGAGCCGAACTGGAAAAAGTACGATGCCCGTTATGTCCGCTCCAATACCGGCGGCGGTCATTGGACAGATCATAATTTGCCCGAACGCTGGCAAGTGCACTATAAGGATTTTTTGACCTTTAATGTCAAACCTATGAACTTTAAACACACCGGTGTTTTCCCGGAGCAGGCCACCAACTGGGACTTTATCCGTGAAAAATGTGCCAATGCAGGCCGCCCGGTTCGGGTGCTGAATTTGTTCGCCTATTCCGGCGGCGCCACCCTGGCTGCCGCCGCAGGCGGAGCGGAAGTGTTTCATGTGGATGCTTCCAAGGGCATGGTTGCCTGGGCAAAGGAAAATGCCCAGGCTTCCGGACTCGCCGACCGTCCGATCCACTGGATCGTGGACGACTGTGCCAAATTTATCCAGCGTGAAATTCGCCGTGGTCGCCGTTATGATGGCATTATCATGGATCCCCCCAGCTATGGTCGTGGACCCAGCGGCGAAATTTGGAAGATGGAGACCAGTTTCTATCCCTTCCTGCTGGAGACTGCCAAACTTTTGACGGATAACCCCTTGTTTGTCATCATCAATTCCTACACCACAGGCCTGGCACCCTCGGCTGTGGGATATGCGGCAGATACAGCCATCGGTGGGGGACATACGCTGGTGGATGAGATCGGTTTGCCGGTAAAATCTACCGGGCTGGTGTTGCCCTGCGGTTCTACCGGTCGTTGGATGCCCAAGTAACCTCATAGGAGGAAATGTACATTGAGTGAAGCAATTCGTGTGGAACACCTGAATTATGCCTATCCGGGACTGGATGGATCAGCCGGTGTGGCGGTGTTCACAGACTTGAATTTGACCATCGAAGAGGGCAGTTTTGTGGCTGTTTTGGGCAGCAACGGCTGCGGAAAATCCACTTTGGCCAAGCATTTTAATTCCATACTGCTGCCCTGTGGCGGCAAGGTCTATGTGTCGGGGCTCGATACTTCCGATGAAGCCCTTTTAATGCGTGTTCGCCGGAATGTTGGCATGGTTTTCCAAAATCCGGACAACCAGATTGTTGCCAATGTGGTGGAAGAAGATGTGGCTTTTGGCCCGGAAAATCTGGGTATTGCCAGCCCGGAAATCCGCAGAAGGGTGGATCTGGCACTGAAGCAGGTGGGAATGTATGAGTTCCGGGAGCATGCGCCTCATCTTTTGTCCGGCGGACAGAAGCAGCGTGTAGCCATTGCCGGTATCATTGCCATGGAGCCGAAGTGCATCGTTCTGGATGAGCCTACTGCCATGCTGGATCCCCGTGGCCGTAAGGAAGTGATGGACACCGTCCAGAAGCTGAACAGGGAAAAGGGAATTACAGTGGTTCTGATCACCCATCACATGGACGAGGCGGCACAGGCAGGACGAGTGATCGTTCTGCACAAGGGCGATGTGGTTGCAGATGGTACGCCTGAGGCGGTATTCTCCCAGGTAGCACTGCTGCATGAGATCGGTCTGGCTGCCCCGGACACGGTGGAGCTTTGTTATGCACTGAACCAGGAGGGCTTCAGCCTGCCGCTGGATGCCCTGGATATAGAAAAATGTGCGCAGACACTCAGCCAGGCGCTAGAGGTTTGACGCCCCAGGAGGAAATGCTGTGGAACCTATTTTACAGGTCCAAAACTTGACCCATATTTACTCTGCCGGTACGCCTTTCGAGCATACCGCATTGGAAAATATCAATTTTCGTGTTGATCGGGGAGAATTTATCGGGATCATCGGTCATACCGGTTCCGGTAAGTCTACTCTGATGCAGCAACTCAATGGCCTTTTAAAGCCGACCTCCGGCAAAGTTTTGCTGGATGGCAAGGATATTTGGTCAGACAAAAAACTGACGAGAGAGGCTCGTTTCCGGGTGGGTCTGGTGTTCCAGTATCCGGAATACCAGCTGTTTGAGGAGACGGTTTATAAAGATATTGCCTTCGGCCCGAAAAATATGGGCCTTTCCAAGGATGAGATCGACCGCCGGGTTCGTCAGGCAGCGGAATTTGTGGGCTTGACGGAGCATCAGCTGGAAGTTTCGCCCTTCGATCTGTCCGGCGGACAGAAGCGGCGTGTGGCAATTGCCGGTGTCATTGCCATGGAGCCGGAAGTCTTGATCTTGGATGAGCCCACAGCCGGCCTTGATCCGGTGGGCAGGGAAGAGATCCTGTCCAACATCCAAAATTATCGGCAGGCAAAAAATGCCACCATTATGATGGTCAGCCATTCTATGAACGATGTGGCGCGTTTGACCGATCGGTTGCTTGTGCTGAACGGTTCCCACATCGCCATGAGCGGAACGCCCGGTGAGGTTTTCGAGCACGCCGAGGAGCTGGAAGCCATCGGTCTGGACATTCCGGAAATTACTCGGATCTTCATGCGCCTGCGCAGCAGGGGATTGGAAGTTCCCATGGTTTATACCATGGAGCAGGCTGTGGCTGTGCTGAAAAAGATAAAGGAGGGTAAATAAATGCTCAAAGACATTACCCTCGGTCAATATTTCCCGGGAAATTCGCCCATCCACAAAATGGATCCCAGAGCGAAACTTGTGATGCTGGTGGTGTATATCGTTGCCCTGTTTGTGGCAAATAGTTGGATCTCCTACGGCGTCATGTTTGCCTTTTTGACCATGTGCATCGCCATTTCCAAAATTCCGTTGAAAAGCATTGTCCGTGGCATGAAACCGCTGGTGATGATCCTGATTTTCACCGGCGTACTGAATATTTTCTTTACTGACGGCGAGACGGTTTTGGTGGAATTCTGGGTCATTAAGATCACTCAGGAAGGCATTATTCGGGCAATCTTTATGATGATCCGCATTTTGATGCTCATTAGCGGCACTTTCCTGCTGACTTATACTACTTCTCCCATCTCTTTGACGGATGGATTGGAGTCCCTGCTCAATCCCTTGAAGAAAATCAAGGTACCTGTCCACGAACTGAGCATGATGATGTGTATCGCCCTGCGCTTTATTCCCACCCTCATTGAGGAAACGGATAAGATCATGTCCGCTCAAAAGGCCAGAGGTGCAGACTTTGAGTCCGGCAAGCTGATGGAGAAGGTACGGGCACTGGTGCCGATTCTGGTACCGTTGTTTATCAGCGCCTTCCGCCGTGCAGACGAACTGGCTACTGCTATGGAATGCCGCTGCTATCAGGGTGGCGACGGACGGACGAAGATGAAACTGCTTCGCTATATGCGTCGGGATTATGTGGCTTATGGGGTAGGGATCCTGTTGCTGGCAGGTGTTTTCACCCTGGCACACTTCGGCCTGTGAGGTGAAAAATGCGTAATATTGCCTTATTTTTGACCTATGAGGGCACTCGCTACCACGGCTGGCAGATGCAGAAAAATCTGGAAACGGTCCAGCAAACTTTGGAAAAAGCCATTGCCATGGTAGTGGGACACAGTGTCCATGTGACCGGTTGCGGTCGCACGGATGCAGGTGTTCATGCCAAGTGTTATGTGGCAAATTTCCGTACCAATTCCACCATCCCGATGGATCGGCTGCCCTATGCCCTCAATACTCATCTCCCGGCAGATGTAGTGGTGACGAAGGCTTTTGAAGTTCATGAGGATTTTAATGCCATCGGCTCCTGCGCCCGGAAAGAATATACCTACATTATTTACAATTCCCGGGTCCGTGACCCCTTCTATATCAACCGTGCCTGGTTCTACCCCAAGCATCTGGACGAGAAAATCATGCAAAAAGCCGCCGATCAGTTCGTGGGCACTCACGATTTTGCGGCGGTGAGAAGTGTGGGCACGGATGTCAAATCCACAGTGCGCACCGTATACTATTACAATGTGGAACGGAGGGGAGATCTGATCTACCTGCGAGTCTGCGCCAACGGCTTTCTGTATAACATGGCTCGTGCCATGGCAGGAACAGTGGTCTATGCCGCCGAAGGAAAGATCAAACCGGAAGAAATCGGTGCGATCCTGGACTCCGGCAACCGTACCGCCGCCGGTCCGACGGTGCCCCCCGGGGGACTTTATATGACCCACCTGTGGTATGACGACGGCACAGAAAATTTTGAATGTGAAAATAGCTTTTAACCCAATGCTCAGCCCGGTAAGCCGGGCTGATGTTCCATTAGAAATGGAGTGATCACCATGCAACCGAAACTTTGTACCAAATGTAAGAAGAATATCGCCGTGGTTTTCATTACGAAAATCGAAAACGGCGTAACATTGAATGAGGGCTACTGCCTGAAATGTGCCCGTAGCCTGGGCGTTCCCCAAATCGATCAGGCTGTTCAGCAGATGGGCTTTTCTGAGGAAGACTTGGATAACCTGTCTGACGAAATGAGTAATATGTTTGGTCAGATCGATCAGGAAGGAAATGACGAGGACGAGGCCGACAGCCAGACTGCCACATTCCCTCTGTTAAATCAGCTTTTTGGCTCCAGCCCCAATTTACCTGCCAAGCAGGAACCGCCGGAGCAGAATAAAGCACAGGAAGGGGAGCAACCCCCGAAGAAAAAGGAAAAGAAGCACAAATTTCTGGACTCCTACTGCCTGAATTTGACTGCTCGGGCAAGAGAAGGAAAGCTCGACAAGGTCATTGGTCGTGATGTGGAGACGGAGCGGATCATTCAGATCCTGAACCGCCGCCAGAAGAACAATCCTTGCCTCATCGGTGAGCCAGGCGTTGGTAAAACAGCCATCGCCGAGGGATTGGCGCAACGGATCGTTGCAGGAGATGTGCCTTATAAGCTGAAAGACAAGGAAGTTTTCCTTCTGGATCTGACGGCCTTGGTTGCCGGAACCCAGTTCCGTGGCCAGTTTGAAAGCCGGATGAAAAGTCTGATTTCCGAAGTGAAGGTCTGTGGCAATATCATTCTGGTCATCGATGAAGTCCACAATCTGGTGGGCGCAGGCGATGCCGAAGGCTCCATGAATGCCGCCAATATTTTAAAACCTGCTCTGTCCCGTGGGGAGATTCAGGTCATTGGTGCCACCACCTTTGCCGAATATCGCAAGCATATTGAAAAAGATGCGGCTCTGGAGCGCCGTTTCCAGCCGGTGACGGTGGCAGAGCCTTCTATCGAAGAAGCTTGCCAGATCATGCAGGGTATTGCCAAGAGCTATTCTGAGTTCCATGGTGTAGAGATCTCACCGGAAATTGCCCGTCAGTGCGTTATTTTGTCAGAGCGTTACATTACCGACCGTTTCCTGCCGGATAAGGCCATCGACCTGCTGGACGAAGCCTGCTCCGATGTCAACTTGCAATGCAAGGAAATTTCCCGGATGGCAGAACTGCAAAAAGAGCGGGACGATTATGAGCTGGAACTGCGCCTGCTCAATGAGGAGACGGAAAACCAGAATTTTGAGCGGTTGGCCATTGTTCGCAGTAAGCTGTTGCAGCTGGCAGCCCAGATCGAAGAACTGGAAAAACTGCCGAAACCTGCTGTGACCATGGAAAATCTGGCACATATCATCGAACTGTGGACGAAGATCCCGGCCTCCAAGATCAAAGCCCAGGAATATCAGCAGATCAAGGGATTGGATGCTCGGCTGAAAGAGCATATCGTTGGTCAGGATCAGGCGGTGGAAGCGGTTTCCCGTGCCATTCGCCGAAACCGTGTGGGTATCAGCCCCAAGAAGCGGCCTGTTTCCTTCATCTTCGTTGGCCCCACCGGCGTGGGTAAGACGGAACTGGTCAAGCAGCTGGCAGATGACCTGTTTAACAGCGTAGATAGCTTGATCCGGCTGGATATGTCCGAGTACATGGAAAAGCATACGGTATCCAAGCTGATCGGTTCGCCTCCGGGCTATGTGGGCTATGATGAGGCAGGTCAGCTGACGGAGAAAATTCGCCGCCGTCCGTATTCTGTGGTGCTGTTCGATGAGATCGAAAAGGCACACCCGGATGTGCTGAATGTGCTGCTGCAAGTGCTGGATGATGGTCGGATCACCGATGCGCAGGGCAGAGTGGTGAATTTTGAAAATACCATCATCGTCATGACTTCTAATGCAGGTTCGGAAGGCCGGGTCGGCGGTCTGGGCTTTGGCAGAAGCGACACGGATATGGTCAAAGAGCGAACCATGGGTGCCCTGCGGGAGTTTCTGCGGCCGGAATTTATCAACCGTGTGGATGAGATCATTACATTCAACCACCTGTCGGAAGAAAACTTCCTGGGTATTGCTGATATTATGCTGGAGGAGCTGCGGCAGAGCCTTGAAAATCGGGGCTTGATCTTTACTTGGGATGAAAGTGTCAGCCAGATGCTGGTGAAAGAGGCGTATTCTGTAATCTATGGCGCAAGAAATCTGCGCCGTACCATCCAGCGGCAACTGGAAGACCCCATCAGTGAAAAGATCATCGATTCTTTTGAAAATCCCATTTCTGCCCTCCACGCTACCGTGGAAGGGGAGAAAGTAGTGGTAAGTGCGAAATAAAAACGGGAGGCAAGGCCTCCCGTTTCTTTACATATCGTCCATCACATCGGTGATCTTGTCGCCGACTTTCATGGCGGCATCTTCCACGGTACTGGCGGCCTTATAGGCGAGCTTGCGTACCGGGTTGTTCCGGGGCATCATCATCACAGCCACAGCTCCTACCGCTGCACCGACACCCATGGAAAGAGCCAAGGACTTCATACCCATAGCCGTTCTCCTCGCTTAATACCGAGGGCCACGGGCGGCAGAGCCGGTGGTGGTGTTGGTGGGATCAGGTTCAGTGGTCGTGGTGGTGTCCATGGGCAGGGTGATGTCCGGAGCGGGCAGGGCCGTGGACTGGGTGGTGGCGGAGGTTGCCGGAGTCTTGGTGGTTGTGGTATTGGTGGTGTCACGGCAACCTGCAAAAACCAGGGCACTGAGCACAAGAATCAGTGCAAGAGCGCATGTTTTCTTCATTTAATTTCCTCCTTCTAATGGAAATGCATAGCTAGTATTTCACGGCTGATTTTATTTAACCCCGGAAATAATTGGGAGAAAATTTGCACAGAGCACAGATTTTCTATTTTTCGGATTGCTTTTTTTCGTACAATACGCTATAATAATACAATCATAAAAATAAAAGGGGAAATTGTCTTTATGAAAAAGTTGACCGTTAAGAAAAATAGTCAGTGCATGGCCTGTCTGGAATGTGTTCGTGCTTGCTCTGAAGCATTCTATAAGGAATTCCATCCCGACTACTCCTGCATCCAGATCGTGGCAGGTAAGGACGGCTCTGCAAAACCCATGACTTGTATCCAGTGTGGCAAGTGCATGAAGGCCTGCGAGCATGGTGCCATTACCCAGAATCCCAAGACCGGTATGTACATGATCAACAAGAAGCTGTGCGTCTCCTGCGGCAAGTGCGTGGAAGCCTGCCCCATGAAAGTCATGGTGCTCAAAGATGGCAGTGCTGCTTCCAAGTGTATCGCCTGCGGCATTTGTGCCAAGGTTTGTCCTATGGAAGTGCTGGAAGTCGTCGAAAAGTAAGTTCATACATAAAAAGCCCGGCTCTGCCGGGCTTTTTTCTTGTTGACAGGGTAATGGGACTATGGTAAAATAAAAACAGATGTTCGATAATTAAAATGTAAAAAATACCATGGAATGATTGAAAAAAAGTCGGGTATATGATATACTGTAACCAATCATACACCCGGAGGCGTTTATGACAGAATATACTACTTTTCAGCGGGAAATCCCCGGTTTTTTGCCGAATATTAAACTGAAATTTAATGAACCGCTTTCCAGACATACCTCCTTCCGTATTGGCGGTGGAGCAGAGGTGATGGCCTTCCCCGAAACCGGAGAACAACTGGCATCTGTGCTGAAAGCAGCGAAGGCTCTGGGGGTAGTGCCGGCAATTCTGGGAGCAGGTACCAATGTGCTTGCCCCGGATGAAGGGATGCCGGGTCTGGTGATCTGTCTGAAAGGCGCATTGGTGGGAAAAGAACAGCTGGAAGAATGCACTATCCGCATCTATGCCGGAGAAACCATGACCAATGCCGCAGTTTTTGCTGCCGATCATGGGCTTTCCGGTCTGGAATTTGCCCATGGTATTCCCGGCACTGTCGGCGGCGGTGTGTATATGAACGCCGGTGCTTACGGCGGTGAGATCAGCCAGGTCTGCACCCGGGTTTGCGTCATGGATATGGATGGCAACCAGCGGTTGCTATCCAATGAAGAAATGGGATTTTCTTACAGAAATAGCTGTATCCAAAGGGAAAATGCCATCGTTTTGTTTGCGGATTTTGCGCTGGAGCGGAAGGATAGAACGGTCATTCAGGACAAAATGAGAGAGCTGAAGGAAAAACGCAGTGCTTCTCAGCCGCTGGATCTGCCTTCTGCCGGATCGGCCTTTAAGCGGCCTGCCACCGGCTACGCTGCTGCAATGATTGATGAAGCTGGTCTGAAGGGCTTTCAGGTCGGCGGTGCTGCGGTGTCTGAAAAGCATGCCGGATTTGTGGTCAATTTGGGTGGTGCGACGGCAAAGGATGTAAAGCTGCTGCTTCAGGCAGTGGCTGATGAAGTAGAGAAACAGAAGGGCGTTCGGCTGGAGCCGGAGGTTCGTATTTGGTAACAGGAGGAAGCAAAGTGGCACAATCCTTTTCCGCAGCGGCGAAGACAGAAATCTGCCGCTGTTTTCCTGCAAAGACCTGCTGTGCTGTGGCGCAATGCTATGGCATCCTGCTTTTTTGCAACAATTTTGGCATGGATGGCCTGCGGATCATCACGGAAAGCCGGGAGTTTGCCCAGCTGCTGCCGAAACTCTTCCGCAAAGCTTTTGAACTGCAATTTGATGTCCTGCCGGAGCCGGACTGCGCCGGAAAACTGATTTTCCAGATCACCGACCTTAAAAAAATGGAAAGGATCATGGATGTTTACGGTTATGATCCCTCCGGCACACCGGCTCTGCATTTGAATTTACCCATGGTGGAGGAAAACTGCTGCAAAGCTGCTTTCCTCCGGGGGGCGTTTTTAGCCGGCGGTTCTGTCACTGACCCGGAGAAAGGTTATCATTTAGAGCTGACCACCACCCATCACAGCGTTGCCAGAGAAACATACACCTTGATGCACGAAACATTGGGATTTTATCCCAAAACCGCCGCCCGAGGCGGTGGACAGGTGCTGTACTTAAAGCAAAGCGAATTGATCTCCGACTATTTAGCATTCCTCGGTGCGCCGGTGGCTGCCATGGGTATTATGGAAGCCCGGCTTGAGAAGGAACTGAACAATAAGGTCAATCGCCGCTGCAACTGTGATGATGCCAACACATCGAAAGTGGTGGAAGCCGCCCAGGAGCAGCTGGCTGCCATTCGCATTCTGCGAGAGCGGGGAACCCTGGACAAGCTGCCCCATAAGATCCAGCAGGCGGCTTTTGCCCGGGAGGAAAACCCGGAAAGTTCGCTGACAGAGCTGGCGGCACTTATGGAGCCGCCTATTTCTAAACCAGCCATGAATCATCGCCTGAAAAAACTGGTGGCCATGGTTCAGGAGGAAACAGTATGAGTTTTGTACATCTGCATGTCCATACAGAGTATAGCCTGCTGGATGGCGCCTGCCGCATCGGCTCTATGATGGAACGAGTCAAGGAATTGGGGCAGGAAGCCATCGCCATCACCGACCACGGTGTTATGTATGGCTGTATCGATTTTTATAAAGCAGCCAAGGCTGCCGGTATCAAGCCCATCATCGGCTGTGAAGTGTATGTGGCTCGCCGCCGGATGGCAGACCGTGTCCACGGCATCGATAATGACCCTTACCATCTGGTGCTGTTGTGCGAAAACCGCAAGGGTTATGAAAACTTGTGTTATCTGGTCTCGCAGGCGTTTACAGAAGGCTTTTATGGCAAGCCCCGTGTGGACTTGGAATTGCTGCAACAGCACCATGAAGGCCTGATCGCCAGCTCTGCCTGCCTGGCTGGTGGCGTTGCCCAGTATTTGCTGGAAGAGGACTATGAAAATGCCAAGGCCTATGCTTTGAAAATGCGTGATATTTTTGGCGAGGGGAATTTCTTCCTGGAGATGCAGGATCACGGTATTGACGAGCAGCGGCCTGTCAACCAGGGGGTCCAGCGCATTGCACGGGAGACAGGTATCCCCTTGATCATCACCAACGATGCGCACTATCTGCGCAAGGAAGACGCAGCCATGCAGGATGTGCTTTTGTGCATCCAGACCGGCAAGACCGTGGAAGATACCAACCGCATGAAATTCCAGACCGAGGAATTCTACCTCAAGAGCGAGGAAGAACTGCGGCAGCTGTTCCCCGGCTGCGATGAGGCCTTTGAAAACACGGTGAAAATTGCCCAGCGCTGCAACCTGGAATTTGTATTTAACGAGTACCATTTGCCCTCTTTCCCCATTCCGCAGGGGTATACCAATGTGGAATATTTCCGGCATCTGTGTGAAAAGGGATTTGCTGAACGATATCAGAACCCACCCCAGGCATACCGGGAACGGCTGGAATATGAGATCGGCGTTATCAGCCGTATGGGCTATGTGAACTATTATCTCATTGTCTGGGACTTTATCCGTTATGCCAAGGAAAATGGCATTCCTGTTGGCCCGGGTCGTGGCTCAGGCGCAGCATCTATTGCCGCTTACTGTCTGCATATCACAGAAGTTGATCCCATGCAGTACAGCTTGATTTTCGAGCGATTCTTGAACCCCGAACGAGTCAGTATGCCCGATTTCGATACAGACTTTGGCCCGGAACGCCGTGGAGAAGTCATCGAATATGTCATGGAAAAGTACGGTGCAGATCATGTGGCACAGATCGCCACCTTTGGTACCATGGCCGCCCGTGGCGCCATTCGGGATGTGGGTCGTGCGCTGAATTTCACTTATGCCGAAACTGATGTAGTGGCCAAACTGGTGCCCAATACCTTGCATATCACGCTGAAAGAGGCACTGGAAGTATCTGCCAAACTGAAAGAAATGTACGATGCCGATGAGCGTGTGAAAAAGCTGATCGATACCGCCATGAGTTTGGAGGGAATGCCTCGTAATACCTCCACCCATGCCGCCGGTGTGGTGATCACCGCTGACCCGGTATATACCTATGTGCCCTTGTCCCGGAACGACGATACCATCGTCACCCAGTACACCATGACCACCATTGAGGAGCTGGGACTTCTCAAAATGGACTTTTTGGGGCTGCGCAATCTGACCATCATCGAAGATGCGGAAGCGGAGATCCGGAAGATCCAGCCGGATTTCGATATTTCCAAGGTGCCCCAGGACGACCCTGCCACCTTTGCCATGCTGGCAGAGGGCAAAACCCAGGGCGTGTTCCAGATGGAGTCTGCCGGTATGACCGGGGTGTGCATCAACATGAAGCCTACCTCCATTGAAGATATTACGGCTATTGTGGCGCTGTACCGTCCCGGCCCCATGGACTCTATTCCGACATTTATTGCCAACAAGCTGGATCACCGCAAAATCACCTATAAAACCCCACATTTGAAACCGATCCTGCAGGTGACCTATGGCTGTATCGTCTATCAGGAACAGGTTATCGAGATTTTTAAATCCTTGGGCGGCTACACCATGGGACAGGCGGATAATATTCGTCGAGCCATTTCCAAGAAAAAAATGAAGGTCATCGAAGCGGAGCGCAAGGTTTTTGTTTACGGTGACGATGCTCAGGGGATTCCCGGTTGTATCAAAAACGGTGTTTCGGAAGCGGCGGCCCAGTCTATTTATGACGAGATCGTTGATTTTGCAAACTACGCTTTTAACAAGGCTCATGCCGTGTGCTATGCGGTGGTGGCCTACCAGACAGCTTATCTCAAAGCCCATTATCCCCAGCAGTATATGGCTGCGTTGATGACCTCGGTTCTGGATCGGCTGGACAAAATTTCTACTTATATCACGGAGTGTAAAGAATTGGGCATCCCGGTTCTGCCTCCGGACATCAACCATTCGGAAGATCCCTTTGTGGCAGAAGGAAGTGCCATTCGGTTTGGACTGGGTGCGGTAAAAAATGTAGGCCGTGGCCTGATCCGCTCCATTTCTGCCAAACGGGCAGAAGATGGCCCTTTTAAATCTCTGGAAGATTTCATTTCCAGAATGGGGGAGGAACTGAATAAGCGTGCAGTGGAAAACTTTATCAAGTGCGGTGCCATGGACTGCTTTGGTTATCACCGAAGTGAACTGCTGAATGCTTATGAGACCATGATGGACTCCATCGCTGACAGCCGTAAGCGAAATCTGGAAGGTCAGATGGGCTTGTTTGGAATGCTGGAGCAGGAAGACAAGGCCGCTGCCATTATTATCGAGCCAAAAGAAGAGCTGAGCAAAGCGGAACTGATGGCTATGGAAAAGGAGACCACCGGAATTTACCTGTCCGGGCACCCCATGGACGACTATCGCAAATTCCTGAAAAATACCCATGTGCTGCCCATCGGCACGCTAATGGGGGAAGATTGCCCTGTCAAGGATGATGAGATCGTCAGTGTGGCTGGCATTGTTCAGGCGGTGAAGATGAAGTCCACACGCAATAATTCCATGATGGCCTATGTGACGGTGGAGGATGATACAGCATCTATGGAGATGCTGGTGTTTTCCAATGCCCTAAACCAGTACGGCGGCTATTTGAAGGAAAATGCGCCTGTGGTCATTACGGGCAGGCTGTCCATTCGGGATGATAAAGATCCCCAGATCGTCATTAACCGGGCACGACCGATCTCGGATTTTGCCCAGCAGCCTCAGGTGCAACCGGAAGTTGCCCCTCGGACACCGGCAAAACCGCTGTCCGGCAAGCTGTATTTGAAAATCCCTACTCAGGACTGCCAGGAATGCAGAAAGGCAAAAGCGATCATTAAGATGTTCCCGGGAGACAGTGAAGTGGTACTTTACTTTGCTGATACCAAGCTGCGGCAGGGAAGCCGCTGCCTGCTGGCAGAAAATATGCTGGCAGAGCTTAAAAACTTACTGGGAAATGAAAATGTTGTGGTGAAATAGCTTTTCTTTTCTTACGGGATATGTTATAATTAGTCGGATAAGAAGGAGACACTGGCCTATGAAAAAATTGCGCAAAATGGTAATATTGTTCTTTGCGGCGGCCATGCTTCTGTCCGGCTGTGTAATGCGGACGGTGGATGAACTGTACTGCTTGCCTCAGCGACCGCAGGCGGATGACGATCTGCAAAAGGTCATCGGTCAGGCAATGGTGGGGCTATCCTACTGTGCCCCTGTTTACGGTGAAAATAGGCAAATGCTTCAGCCGGCGGATCTGGACGGCGATGGAATCACGGAATATATCGTTTTAGCCAGAGACAGCGGTCAGAAATCCTTGAAACTGCTGATTTTTCGCCAGCTTGCAGTGGGCTATGTCCTGACAGATACCATTGAAAGCTACGGCTCTGCCTTTGATTTTATTGAATTTTCCAATTTGGACGATCATCCCGGCGCAGAGATCATTGTGGGTCGTCAGGTGGGCGACGGTGTGGTGCGTTCAGCAGCGGTGTATCGATTGACAGATGGAAAGGCGCAGCAATTGCTGGAGCTGCCTTACTCAAAAATTCTAAACACGGACTTAGATAAAGACGGTCGCAGTGAACTGATCGTGATCCATCCCGGCGACAGTGGGGATGTCAGTAGCGTTGCCATGCTCTACCGATATGAGGATGGACAGGTTCGGCGCAGTAGTCAACTGGAAATATCCAATCCGGCTTCTTCCATCAAACGGTTGGAAACCATTATTTTGGAAGATGGACATTTAGCGGTGCTGGTCACTTCCGGTGAAAACAATATGCAGACAATGGAGGTCTTTAACTTTCAGGGAGGCCGGTTGACCAATATTCATGGGCCGATTTCTGTGGAGAAGTTGAGTGGATACTTCGTTTATCCGACAGATGCAGATTGCGACGGAGATACGGATCTGCCGGAGTTGGTTCCGGTAAAGAACGCAGATGGTACCGATTCCAGCAAGTTCTGGATTCGGTGGTATGGCCTCTACTCCGATGGCACCACTACCGGTGGTATGTATACCTATTACAGCTATGCAGATAAGTGGTATCTGCACATGGATCAAACCTGGATCGATAAACTGACCGTTACCCGGTCGGATGGCGCTTGTACCTTTACCAATTTGGATAAAGAAGTCGTCATGACCATTTATGCGCTGACCGGCTCTAACCGGAAGGAACAGGCCAATCAGCTTGATGGTGTTGTGTTGGGCAGCAGTGAATCTGTAACTTTTGTAGCTGTGGTAGGCCCCGGTGCCAGGGAACTGGAAATTACAGGACAGCGGATCAAGCAGCTGTTTTATCCCATTGAATTGAAGCTATACACAGAGGAAGGGTGAACTGACCTATGAAAAAAGTGCTTATCATGGAAGATGAAGTGAATATCCGCAGCTTTGTGGTGATCAATCTTCAGCGAGCAGGGTATGAAGTGGTGGAAGCCGGTGCCGGTGACGAAGCCTTGGAGCGGATCCAGCAGCACCCGGATATTGGCGTTGCGATTTTGGATATTATGGTACCTGGAATTGACGGCTTTGAGGTTTGTCGTCGAATTCGGGCAACCGATAAGCAAATGGGTGTGATCATGCTTACCGCCCGTACTCAGGAAATGGACAAGATCACGGGTTTGATGACAGGTGCGGATGATTATGTGACCAAACCCTTTTCTCCGGCTGAACTGACAGCCCGGGTGGATGCATTGTTCCGCCGCATTGGCAACGATACAACTGTTGCCAATGAGATCCTCAGCTATGGCCCTTTTGTAATGAATGTGCACAATCACACGCTGGATAAAAAAGGGGAGCGCGTTCGCTTGACACAGGTGGAATACGGCATCATGAAGCTCTTCATGAATAATCCCGGCAAAGTCTTGGCAAGAGAAGATATTTTGACGGAGGTCTGGGGTCGGGAATATGAAGGCGACTTGAAGATCGTGGATGTGAATATTCGCCGCCTGCGTATCAAGATCGAAGACGATACTGCAAATCCCAAGTACATCAATACGGTCTGGGGTTATGGATATAAGTGGGGTGGTTGAGCCTATGCGGAAGAAAGATCTGCTGGGAAAGCGTAACAGTCTGCGAAATCGCTGGCTGTCGAATACCGTGATCGTGTTCTGCATCTTAGGTCTGGTTTGCGTTGCGCTCGTCAGTGCCACTTTTGCAATCTACTACTATACCAATATGCGCTCAGATATGCAGGCAAGGGCATCTCAAGCCAGCCAGTTCTTCAGTAGCTATATTGGTCAGAATTATGAAGACTATTATCAGTCCTGTATTACCTATACCAAAAACTTTGATATGAGTAATGCGATGGAACTGCAATTTTTGGATGCGGAAGGCAATCTGATCGCATCATCCTATGGACATTGGGCAGGCAATTCTCCTGCTACCGGGGAAATTGCCAAGGCTATTTCCAATCGGGAGCCCAATGATTATGTTGGCATCAACCCGGATACAGGAGAGCATATCATCGCCATTTCCTATCCAATGATTTACAGCAACGGGCAAGTGGTTGGGGTGCTGCGCTATGTTACATCCACCCGGTTGGTGAATTTGCAGATCGTCTACATTGCATTGACTTCTTTGGCTGTATTTGGCCTGCTGCTGGCTGTGCTGGTGCTCAGCAGTAACCATTATATCCATTCCATTGTCGTGCCTGTGGATGAGATCACCCAAAAAGCAAAGAAGATCGCCAACGGCAGCTATGGTGCGCAGATCCAGAAGACTTACAACGACGAGATCGGTGAATTGGTAGATACCATCAACGATATGTCTATTAAAATAAGCCGCAATGAAAAGATTCAGGCAGAATTCATATCGTCGCTGTCCCACGAACTGCGCACACCGCTGACTGCCATCAACGGCTGGACTGAGACGATATTGGGCGATGAAAATCTGGATGAACAGACAGCCCGTGGTATGAAGATCATCTCCAAAGAAGCAGAACGCTTGACGGAAATGGTCGTTGACCTGCTGGACTTTACACGCCTGCAGGACAATCGATTGACCCTGAACATGGAGTTGACCGATATTCAGGCAGAGTTTGAAGATACGGTGTATATGTATTCCAGCCGGCTTGCCCAGGATGGTATTCAGCTGGAATGTCTGGAGAACGATCAGGTGATCCCACCCATCGACTGCGACAGCAAGCGAATGCGGCAGGTTTTTTTGAATATTTTGGACAATGCAGCCAAACATGGCAGAGAGGGCGGTCGCATTGAAGCATCCATGACCCGTGAAAAGAGCATGATCGTTGTGCGTATCCGGGACTTTGGCCCCGGTATCCCGGAGGCAGAATTACCTCTGGTAAAAAAGAAATTCTATAAAGGCAGCAGTAAGACCCGGGGCACAGGCATTGGACTGGCGGTCTGCGATGAGATCGTGGATATGCACGGCGGCACGCTGACCTTGGAAAATGCCCAGGGCGGCGGCACGCTGGTGACCATTCAGCTGCCGGATACCCAGTAAGGAAGGAAACTATGGCAAAAACACAGACCCAGGAAAAATTTAAGACCTCCATTGGCGGTCAGGCATTGATCGAAGGCATTATGATGCGTGGCCCTGAAAAGGATGCCATCGTCATTCGCAAGGGCGAGGAATTAAATATCGATGTTCGTCCCAGAAAATTAGTGCCGAAAAAATCTGTGCTGAATTGGCCGATTTTGCGTGGTGTTCGAGGCTTTTTTGACTCTCAAGTTACCGGTGTGAAGGCATTGATGCATTCTGCTGACCTTTCAGCAGACGAAGATGTGCAGGAAGAACCGTCCAAACTGGATCAGTGGCTGGAAAAGAAACTGGGTAATGAAAAGTTCCAGAAGCTGATCATTGGCTTTGCGGTGTTTATGGGCTTAGCCATGTCTGTTGGGTTGTTCATTCTGCTGCCGTCGTTCCTGGTGGGGTTGGTGGCAGGGCTGATCGACAGCAATCTGCTGCGTGCCCTGTTGGAAGGCATCATTCGCATTGCCATTTTTATGGGATACATGATCCTGGTGTCCCGAATGAAAGAAATGCGCAGGGTGTTTGCTTACCATGGCGCAGAGCATAAGACCATTCGCTGCTATGAAGCTGGCTTGCCGCTGACGGTGGAAAATGTCCGCAAAATGACCAGACTCCATCCCCGTTGTGGCACAAGCTTCTTGCTGGTCGTAATGATTTTGTCCATTTTGGTATTTGCGATCGCTTCCTCTGTTTTGCAGGCAGTGGTTCCTGCTATTGAACAGCTCCGGGGTAACTTCTCTTATAATCTGATCATGATGGGCTTTAAGCTGTTGCTTCTGCCTCTGGTTGTGGGCATTAGCTATGAGATCAATCGCTTTGTTGGCCGTCATGACAATTGGTTTACTCGAATTATTACTGCACCGGGTATGTGGTTCCAAAATTTCACAACCAACGAACCTGATGATTCTATGATCGAAGTTGGTATTGCCGCAGTGGAGGCCGTGCTGCCGGAGAAAGAGGGGGAGGATCTTTGGTAAAACAGTATTCTCAGCTTTATCTGGATGCACGCCGTCAACTGATGGAGCGGGAAGAAGAGCAGTATGCCAGTATGCTGGCCAGAGAGCTGATCTGCTATGTCTCCGGCAAAAATCACGAGGAGTTTCTTCTGGAACGGGAAAAATATGCCACGAAAGAGCAGTGCTATGCCATGGAGGATGCGGTGCGGCGCGTGCTCAACGATGAACCGTTGGCCTATATTTTAGGGCAGTGGAGCTTCTATGGCCTGAATCTGTATGTCAACAAAAATGTGTTGATCCCCCGGGACGATACCTGCGCACTGGCAGAGCTTGCCATGAAGAAGGGGCTTTTTTCGGATGGCAGCCCCAGAATTTTGGATCTGTGCACGGGGTCGGGATGCATTGGTCTGGCAGTTGCCAGCCGGGTCAAGGATGCCCATGTTACTTTGGGCGATATTTCTCCGGAGGCACTGGCAGTGGCAAAGAAAAATGTGACTCAGTTGAAACTGGGGGGACGGGTGATCTGCCTTCCGGTGGATGCATTAAGCCTGGCACCGGAATTTCTGGGCAAATTTCACATGATCCTATCAAATCCCCCCTACATCACCACGGAAGAAATGAAGACACTGCCTCATAGTGTGGTAGATTATGAGCCGCATTTGGCGCTGCATGGCGGCGATGATGGTCTGGTATTCTATCGTGCCATCGTAAAAAACTTTACAAAGGCCTTGCGCCCCGGTGGCTATCTGGCTTTTGAGTTTGGCGAAGGGCAGGGGGACGATGTATGTTCCATCTTAGAAGACCACGGCTATACCATCCTGGAGCGTGTCCGGGATTTTAATGAAACAGAACGGGCGTGTTTGGCCCGATATGACAGGAAGGAAGAATAAACATGGCTACAAAGAAGACAACTTACGAAGCACCTGCTCCTGCAAGCGATAAGAAAAAAGCCTTACAGACCGCCTTGGCCCAGATCGAGAAGACCTATGGAAAGGGAACTGTCATGCGGCTGGGCGATCGCCCGGATATGAATGTGGACGCCATCCCCACCGGCTCTCTGGCACTGGATGCAGCGCTGGGTATCGGCGGCGTTCCCAAGGGAAGAATTATTGAAATTTACGGCCCGGAGTCTTCCGGTAAGACCACACTGGCATTGCACATTCTGGCAGAAGCCCAGAAAATGGGTGGCGAAGTTGCCTTCGTGGATGCAGAGCACGCCCTTGATCCTGTGTATGCAGCGGCATTGGGTGTGGATATCGACAATATGCTGGTTTCTCAGCCCGACACCGGCGAGCAGGCTCTGGAAATTACCGATGCGCTGGTTCGGTCCGGCGCTGTGGATGCAGTGGTGGTTGACTCCGTTGCTGCGTTGACCCCTCGTGCAGAAATTGAAGGCGAAATGGGCGATGCTTTTGTTGGCTTGCAGGCCAGACTGATGTCTCAGGCACTGCGGAAACTGGCAGGCACCATTAACAAGACCAACTGCGTGGTTATTTTTATCAATCAGCTGCGTATGAAGATCGGCGTCATGTACGGAAACCCCGAAACCACCACCGGTGGTAATGCGCTGAAGTTCTATGCCTCCGTTCGTCTGGATGTGCGCCGCACGGAGTCTATCAAGGAAGGCGGCAATGTCATCGGCAACAAGACCCGTGTAAAAGTGGTTAAGAATAAGGTGGCACCTCCTTTCCGGGAAGCTTACTTTGATATCATGTATGGTCAGGGTATCAGCAAGTGGGGCGAACTGGTGGATCTGGCTGTGGAAATGGACATTGTTCAGAAGAGCGGCAGCTGGTTCAGCATGGGCGACGAGCGGATCGGTCAGGGCAAGGAGAGCGTGAAGACTTTCCTGATGGCAAATCCTGAGATCGCCGAAGATGTGGAAGCAAAGGTTCGTGCCAATCTGTTGAAGGCGGCCAATACCGCCCCCAAGGCACCTGCAAAGGCTGCTGACCGGGGTGTTGTGGTAAGTGCTGACGATTTCGGCGATGAGGATTGAGCAGATCGCTGCCAAGCCGGATCGGGCAGGGCGATATCTGATCCGATTTGACGATGGCAGCACCATGCGCCTGTATCGGCAGACAGTGGAAGATCATGGCTTGTATGCCGGCTTGGAACTGACCGAAGCACAGATTGCTAAACTTCGGCAGGATGCCGGAGCGGTGTCTGCAAAAATGAGAGCGGTTCGCATTGTTGCTGCATCCAATGTGTCCAAGCGTGACTTGGAACAGCGGTTGGTGCAAAAAGGGGAGAGTCCCCGGCAGGCGCAGCAGGCGGTTGCCTGGATGGAAGAGCTGCATTTGGTGGACGATCGTGAAACGGCTCGTCAGATCGTTTCCCGTTGTGCGGCAAAGGGCTATGGTCTTGCCAGAGCAAAACAGGCGCTATATGAAAAGAAAATACCCAAAGAGTTTTGGGAAGAGGCGTTGGAGGACTACCCCGATCAGATGGAAGCAATTTTGGCGTTTCTGCGTTCCCGGCTGAAAGCCAACGCAGACGATCGGGAAGTTCGCCGTGCCACCGATGCCCTGCTTCGCCGGGGCCATAATTACGGCGAGATCCGCAAAGCACTGGAAATTCTGGCAGTGGATGCGGATGATTTTTCGGAGGATTAAATATGGCAAATATTGGATTTATCTCCCTTGGCTGTGCGAAAAATCAGGTGGACTGCGAACGGATGATGTACCGGGTGCAGGAAGCCGGGCATACCGTCAAGGCGGATATTGTCGGCAGTGATGTGGTCATCATCAATACCTGCGGCTTTATCGACTCTGCGAAGGCGGAGGCCATCGACTTTATTTTACAGACGGCGGCACTGAAAGCCGAGGGCTTGGTAGGAAAAATCTTGGTCACCGGCTGCCTGTCCCAGCGGTATCAGCAGGAGATCTTGCAGGAAATGCCGGAAGTTGACGGCATTTTGGGTACCGGAAGCTATACGGAAGTGGTCGCAGCCATTGACAAGGTGCTGAATAATGAAGTGGTCTCTGACTTTGGCTCTATCGATGCCCCGGAGCAGGAAACCGGTCGCATTTTGACCACACCGGAGCACTATGCTTACTTGAAAATTGCAGAGGGCTGCGATAATCGCTGTTCTTACTGCATTATTCCGTATCTGCGTGGCAAATTCCGCAGCCGCAGCCTGGACGATGTGCTGTATGAAGCCCGGATGCTGGCAGACTCCGGCGTGAAGGAAATCATTGTTGTGGCTCAGGATACCAGCCGTTACGGCACGGACCTGGGGGACGGCAAGCGACTGCTTCCAAAGCTTTTGCATGAGCTGTGTGCCATCGAAGGCTTCCACTGGGTGCGGCTGCACTACCTGTATCCCGATGAGATCGACGAGGAGCTGATCGATACCATCGCCTCCGAGCCGAAGATCGTCAAGTATCTGGATATTCCGATTCAGCACTGCAACAGCAAGATCCTGGATCTGATGAACCGCCGTGGCAATGGTGAATACTTAAAGGAGCTGTTTGCCATTCTTCGTGCGAAAATTCCCGGACTGGTGCTGCGCACCAGCGTTATCACCGGCCTTCCCGGCGAGGGAGAAGAGGAATTTGCGGAGCTTTGCACCTTCCTGCGTGAAACAAAGCTGGAGCGTGTGGGTGCATTCCCCTTCTCTCCGGAAGAGGGAACCCCTGCGGCACAGATGGAATTTGTGGACAATGAGACCGCTCAGAGCCGTGCCCAGATGGTGGAGCAGATCCAGTCCGCCATCATGGACGAGTGCAATGCTGCCATGATGGGCAAGACCATCGAAGTTTTGGTGGATGGTTATGACGAAGAATATGAGCAATATTATGGCCGTACCTACGCCGACTCTCCCGATATCGACGGCAGAGTTTGGATCGCTACCCAGGAGGATATTTCCGAGGGCGATTTCGTGCAGGTATGCATCGATGGAATGATCGACGGCGATTTGTCCGGCTATATCGTGGAGGATTGACATGACTCTGGCAAGTAAGATCACATTGGTTCGGGTGGCATTTATCCCGATTTTTATGGTTTTCATGTACTTAAGCGGCGGCGAAAGCAATCTGTGGATGTGGATTTCTCTAGGCGTGTTCATTATTGCCAGTCTGACAGACTATGTGGATGGACAGATCGCTCGTCGGCACAATCAGGTCAGCGATTTTGGCAAGTTTCTGGATCCTCTGGCAGACAAACTGCTGGTGATCTCCGCCATGGTCATGTTCTGTCAGTGGGGCATGATGCCTGCCTGGGCACTGATGCTGGTGCTGGCTCGTGAGTTCGCCGTTACCGGCCTGCGGCTGATTGCCGTGGGCAAAGGCAAGGTCATTGCCGCCGGTTGGAGCGGCAAAGTCAAGACTGCTTCTACCATGATCGGTCTGTGCGTATGGATGGGGTTCCCGAATGTCAGTTGGCTGTCCTGGGTCATCGTTGCGGTGATCGTGGTGACCACCATCTATTCCGGCATTGAATATTTTATCCAGAACTGGAATTGCCTTTGGGATGATTAACGCATTTTAAAACCGCAGGAGGAAAATCCTCCTGCGGTTTTGCTTTTGTACTGGATTTTTGCCACTGGCTGTGTTATAATTTTCTGGTATTTTTACACAGGAGCGTGGTAAACGATGAACAATAAAGAAATCGGCGAAATTCGCCGCCGTCAGCGGCGGGATCGCAGTAATATGACGAAAATCTACGGCTGCTATGTCAATGACAAAAAAGAGATCATCACGGAGTTTAGCCGCAGTACCGGCATGATGTCGGAAAATGAAGCGGAGAAGTATTTTGCGCTCCTGCGCCGCACCTTGGGTGGAACCATGGGCAAAAATCTTCTGGACATTACTTTCCGCACTGCGCAGGTGGCAGACAGCGAAGAGCATAAGCGGCTGATGGCACTGCGTGGGCAGGGCATCGGTGACGAGCAGGCTCGTGCTGCATTCTATCAGCAGGTGGTGGAAAGCCTGACCATGGATACCAGCTATCTGATCATCCTCGGTACGGACAGTTATGATGTTCCCTTTAAGAGCCATGATGGGGATACCCAGCTGGATAATTCCACTGAAATGTACACCTATGTGCTGTGTGCCATTTGTCCGGTGAAGCAGACCAAGGCGGTGCTGCATTATGAGCCGGAAAGCAAGGAATTCCAAGATGGAAATATGGTCAATGCGGTGTCTGCTCCGGAAATCGGTTTCCTGTTCCCGGCCTTTGACAACCGTGGCACCAATATTTATAATGCGCTCTATTACAATAAGAGTGCTAAGGATAACCACGAAGAATTTGTCACTGCTATTTTCAACACCCCCGTTGCCAAGCCTGCCCAGGAGCAGAAGGAAAGCTTTGAAGCTATGCTGACCAACTGTCTGGAAGAGGAATGTGACCTGGCAGTGGTGCAGACGGTGCACGACGAGATCTGCCAGCAGATCGCCCTGCACAAAGAGAGCAAAGTGCCGGAAGCACTGACCATCTCCAAAGAGCAGGTGGAAGAAATGCTCCAGAGTTGCGGCGTTTCCGAGGAAAAACTGGCAAAATTCAATGTGGATTTTGAGGAAACCTTTGGCCTGGATGCAGCACTCTATCCCGGTAACATCATCGACAGCAAGAAAATCGAGATCAAGACCCCGGATGTGTCTATCAAAGTAGCCACCGACAGGGGAGACCTGATCCAGACCCGGGTCATTGGCGGTATCAAGTATATTCTCATTCAGGCGGATGAAAATGTGGAAGTCAACGGTGTGAATATCCACATCGGTGAAGAAGAAAAAGCAACTGTATAACATGAGAAGCCTGCCAAAACTGGCAGGCTCCTTTATATGTATGTTACTTGACCATCGACAGGATGATCTCAACGCACTGATCGATGCCCAAGTGGCTACTGTTCAGGCATAGGTCATAGTTCTGTGCCATGCCCCAGGTTTGACCGGTGTAGTGCTGATAGTTGATCTGGCGGCGCTTGTCCTTTTCAGCCAGACGCGTTTCCGGACTCTTTTCGCTTTCACCGTAGAGACGGACAATGCGGTCAGCACGGAAATCATCATCTGCGTGGATGAACACATGCAGACAATCTTTTCTATCTTTGAGGATGTAGTCGGCATTGCGACCTACGATAACGCTGGGGCCTTCTTCTGCCAGCTGCATGATGGTGCTGCACTGGATGCTCCACAAAAAGTCAGCAGTGGACAGGCCGTTCATGATACCGGGTACACCCTGATGGGCAAAGGCGTAGGAAAGGCGGGATTTGCCGGGGGCATGTTCGCCGTGCTCCTCCACAAATTTCGGGGCAAAACCACTTTCGAGGGCGATCTTGTCCACCAACTCTTTGTCGTAAAAGGGAATACCCAGCCGATTGGCTACTTCTCTGCCAATGGTGCGTCCACCGCTACCAAATTCACGGCTGATGGTGATAATTTTCTTTTCCATGGGGAAGCCTCCTCTCGTTTGTTCATATTTATTATAGCAAAATGACCAGAGGATGTCAAATAAAAAGAAAGTGGTTTGTGAAAAACTGCTTTTATCGACAGCTTTTTTTACAGAAATGTTATAATATGTTGCTGGGGTGATGCAAATGAATGAGCAAAGGAATGATTTTCTGCGGACCATCAGCATTGGTGTTCTGCTGCCAATACTGCTGGTGTGCGTTGTGGTGCTGATGGGGCAGACCAATGCTGCTGATTTGCAGGATCAAACGCAGACAACACAGCCAACAGCAGGGGAACAGGTGCAGATGCAATTGACCGTGCTTTTTGGAGAAGAAGAGGAAATCATGGATCTGGAAACCTATCTTCTGGGTGTTGTATTGGGAGAAATGCCTGCCAGTTTTGAATTGGATGCCCTGCGAGCGCAGTCAGTTGCCGCCCGGACATATACTTTGAAAAAATGTCTGGAGGGAGCAAGACACGGAGAAAACACCATTTGCACCGATCATACCTGCTGCCAAGCATATACAGACCCGACATCTTATGTGACCAGCGGCGGCAGTGAGACCTCTGTTGAGCGGGTACGGCAGGCGGTGGAGGATACCGCCGGGCAGGTGCTTGTTTATGATGGAGAACTGATCATGGCAACTTATTTTTCCTGTGCCGGAGGCATCACCGAGGATGCAGTAGCGGTTTGGGGGCAGGAGTATCCCTATCTTCAATCGGTGCCCAGTCCCGGGGAGGAAGATGCGGCTTATTACACTGACAGTAAGACCTTTACTGCGGAGCAGTTTCAAAAAGCCCTGGGCATTCGCCTGGAGGGAAGAGTAGATAAATGGTTTGGTAAAGTAGTCTACACCGATGGCGGTGGTGTGGAGACTTTGACTATCTGCGGCATTCCCTATCGGGGGACGACACTGCGAACCCTGTTGGGACTGCGCTCTACGGCGTTTACGGTGACGGTTATCAATGGGAAGATCACCTTTCAGACCAAGGGCTATGGACACCGGGTAGGCATGAGCCAGTATGGTGCCAATGCTATGGCAAAGAGAGGGAAGGATTACCGTGAAATTCTTACCCACTATTACACAGGCACAGAAATTGTGCAATACAGTGATGAACAGACGAATTTAGAATAAAATTTTAGTTGATTTTCATAATTGTTTGTGGTATAATCAACCTCCGGCAAAAGCCGAAAAAGAAAGAAAGGGGGTTTCAGCATGAAACTCACATTTGACGGACACTCTATCGAAACGACCCCCGGTACCAGCCTGCTGCAACTGGTGCAGCAATTGGGTCTGAACGGCAGCAACTTGGCTGACCGTCCTCTGGCGGCAAAAATTGCCGGCGAGGTGTTTAATTTGAACTATATCCCCCTGCGGGAAAAGGATACAGCTCCCGATCGCCCTTCCATGCGCCGTGCCATGGCTGCATCCAACGGCGAAGTGCATCTGCTGCATTATGGCGATGCCATTGGTCAGGAAGTCTATGCCCGTACAGCTCAGTATGTGGTGTTTTTGGCGCTGCATCGGCTGTGGCCGAAGGCACGGGCAAAGATGAACTGCACCGTCGGTTCGGGACTGTTTATTGCTGTGTTCAACTGTCCGGATTTCTCCGTGCGGCAGTTGAAAGCTGAAATGCAGAAGCTGGTGGAAATGGACATTCCGCTATGCCGCCAGCGCTTGACCACCGAAGAAGCCATCCGTCGCTACAAAGAAGTAGGACAGGACGATAAGGCAAGACTGCTGTCCTGGAGAAAAGAAGACTTCTTCGACGAGTACATTTACGAAGACTACGGCGACTATTTCTATGGTGAACTGGCACCATCCACCGGCTACTTGCAGGTGTGGGATATCCAGCAGAAGGCCGGCGGCTTTATGTTCATCTATCCTGATCCCAAGGATCCCAACCAGGTAGCGGACTATAAAGAAAGCCCTCACTTCTTTGAAATGTTCTCCGAAGGCGAGCGTTGGGGCTATCTGATGGATTGCCAGACCGTGGCTGATTTGAATGAATTGACCGACTCCGGCAAGATCCGGGAACTGATCCGGGTCAATGAAGCCCTCCATGAGAAAAACTATTCCCGTGTGGCAGATATGGTCTGCCAGAGGGGCGCAAAGGCGGTCATGTTGGCAGGCCCCAGTTCTTCCGGTAAGACTACTTCTGCCAACCGCTTGGCTACCCAGCTGCGTGTCCACGGAAAAAAGCCCATTTTGATGAGTTTGGACGATTATTACTTAGACCGTGATAAGATCGCTCCCGGGCCTGATGGAAAGCTTGATCTGGAACATATCAATACTCTGGATACAGATTTGTTTGCGCAACAATTGGCAGCCCTACTGGGTGGAGAAGAAGTAGAAATTCCTGTATTCAATTTCAAGACCGGGAAGCGTGAATGGCGAGGACACAAGATGAAGATGGACAAGAACACGGTTTTTGTCATCGAAGGTCTCCATGCGCTCAATCCTATGATGCTGCCCAAGGGCTTGGACAGCAATCTGGTGTTTAGACTGTATGTCAGCCCCTTGCTGCCCCTGAATTTGGACGACCACAACCGTATTCCGACATCCTATCTGCGTTTGCTGCGCCGGATCGTCCGGGACTACGAAAGCAGAGGCACCAGCGTCGAGCGTACCATCGGTATGTGGGACAGCGTTCGGGCAGGTGAGGAGAAGTGGATCTTCCCTTATCAGGAAAATGCGGATGTGATCTTCAACAGCTCCACGCTCTACGAGCTGGCTGTTCTGAAAAAGCATATTTTCCCCCTGCTGACGGCTGTTGAGCCGGAAGAGGACTGCTACGATGAAGTGCGCTCCATCGTGAAAGTGCTCAACTTTGTGCAGGAAGCAGATGTGGACGATGAAATTCCGCCTACGAGCCTGGTTCGTGAATTCATTGGCGGTAATACATTCTATCGTTAGTGATTTGTCAAACTAAGTGCAACACTTTTTGAAGTTCAAGATCCCAAAGGTA
>CAZJCA010000010.1:0-31866 GCA_964544505.1 uncultured Oscillospiraceae bacterium | reverse complement strand
TTGCCAGCATCCACCAGAGTCTGCAACACTTCGATCAGCTTGTGGACATCGGCAGCATGAAGGCCGGTGGTAGGCTCATCCAAGACATAAATCGTGCGTCCTGTGGAAACTCTTGCCAACTCCGTAGCCAGCTTTACACGCTGGGCTTCGCCACCGGAAAGGGTGGTGGAAGACTGTCCCAGCTTCACATAGCCCAGACCCACTTCCACCAGTGTCTGTGCCTTGCGGCGGATTTTCGGCAGGTTTTCAAAGAAATCCACCGCTTCCTCCGCCGTCATATCCAGCACCTGGCTGATATTTTTGCCCTTGTACTGGACTTCCAAGGTTTCTCGATTATAGCGTGCACCCTTACAGACCTCACAGGGCACATAGACATCTGCCAGGAAGTGCATTTCGATCTTTACCAGGCCATCGCCACAGCAGGCTTCGCAGCGCCCCCCCTTCACATTGAAAGAGAAACGACCCGGCCCATAGCCACGCATTTTGGCATCGGCGGTAGACGCAAACAGGTCACGAATATCATTAAACAGGCCGGTGTAGGTTGCCGGATTGCTACGAGGGGTGCGACCAATGGGGCTCTGGTCAATGTCGATGACCTTATCCAGATACTCCATACCCTCCACCTTGATGCAAGCGCCGGGACGGGTACGGGCGTGGTTCAGCTTGCCCAGCAGTGTCTTATTCAGCACCTCGCCTACCAAACTGGATTTGCCGGAGCCGGACACACCGGTGACACAGGTTAGGGTTCCCAGAGGGATTTCCACATCCACATTTTTCAGATTGTTTTCCGTTGCTCCCCGGACAGCCAGCACCTGACCGTTGCCGACTCTGCGCTGCTGGGGCACAGGAATCTTTTTCACCCCGGACAGGTATTGCCCCGTGATGGATGCCGGACAATCCAAAATATCCTGCAAGCTACCAGCAGCCACGATCTGGCCGCCATGGCTGCCGGCTCCCGGGCCAACATCCACGATAAAATCAGCTGCACGCATGGTGTCTTCGTCATGTTCCACCACGATCAGGGTATTGCCAATGTCACGCAAATGCTTCAGTGTTTCCAGAAGCTTATCATTATCTCTCTGATGCAGGCCAATGGAAGGCTCGTCCAGAATATACAGCACGCCCATCAAGGAAGAGCCGATCTGGGTAGCCAAACGGATACGCTGGCTTTCGCCGCCGGACAGGGTGCCGGAGGCTCTGGAAAGGGTCAGATAGCTTAAGCCCACATCCTTCAAAAACTGCAATCGGGAACGGATCTCCCGGAGGATCTGGTCGGCAACCGTTGCCATATTCCCCTCCAAATGGAGGTTATCTACAAATTCCAGGGCTTTTTCCACGCTCATGCGGCAGAAATCCATGATACCGATGCCCCCCACCGTTACCGCCCGGGCGATCTCCGACAGGCGATCGCCATGACAATGAGGACAGGGTGCGGTGGACATACATTCTTCCAGCTCTTTCCGGGCTGCATCAGACTGGGTCTCCCGATAGCGACGGGAAATATTGTTCAGGATGCCCTCAAAGGGCTGCTCCAGCACGCCCATGCCGGTGCCCCGGTTGTAGGTCATGCGCAGCTTTTCCCCCTTTGTGCCGTAGAGGATGATATCCATGGCCTCGGGAGAAAGGGTTTTAATGGGATCAGTCAGGGAAAAATGATACTTTTTAGACAGTGCTTCAAAATACATCCGAAACACGGAATCCGTTCTGGCACTCTGCCAGCCGGAAGCCTGGATCGCACCGTCAAAAATGGATTTATCCTTATCCGGGATCACCAGATCCGCATCCGCCACCAGCTGAAAGCCCAATCCGGTACAGGTGGGACAAGCACCGCTGGGGTTATTGAAGGAGAACATCCGAGGTTCCAGTTCCGTCAGACTGATGCCGCAATCTTCACAGGCATAATTCTGAGAGAAGGTCAGCTCCTGCTTGCTTTCCGGCAGTTCGATGGTCACAAGGCCGCCGGAATGGCTGCAAGCGGTCTCGATGGAGTCGGTCAACCGGCGGCGCAGGCCTTCTTTCAGCACAAGGCGGTCTACCACCAGTTCGATGGTATGCTTTTTATTTTTTTCACAGCTGATCTGTTCCGTCAGATCATAGAGAATGCCATCTACCCGGACACGGGCAAAGCCCTGCTTGCGAGCATCCTCAAAAACTTTCTGATGCTCGCCCTTCTTCCCCCGAATTACCGGAGACAGGACGATAAACTTGGTTCCCAGTCCCAGTGCCTCTACCCGATCCACGATCTGGTCGATGGTCTGACGAGAGATCTCCTTGCCACACTTGGGACAGTGGGGCACACCTACTCTTGCCCACAGAAGACGCAGGTAGTCATAAATCTCCGTCACTGTGCCCACGGTGGAACGGGGATTTTTGGAGGTGGTCTTCTGATCGATGGAGATCGCCGGGGACAGGCCATCAATGGAGTCTACATCCGGCTTGTCCATCTGCCCCAAAAACTGCCGGGCATAGGAAGAAAGGCTTTCCACATACCGCCGCTGACCTTCGGCATAAATGGTATCAAAGGCTAAGCTGGATTTGCCGGAACCGGACAGGCCGGTAAAGACCACCAACTTATCCCGGGGAATCGTTAAATTTACATTTTTCAGGTTGTTTTCACGGGCACCCTGAATGATGATTTTGTCGTTCATGGTCTACTCCTGTCATATTTTTCGTAGTGCACTATTATACCACAGTTTTGCGTTCTGTACAAGTAGTTTTCAAACAAAATTTTGCATTCATTTGTTTTTCATTCCAGCAGGAAAACAATTTGACAAAATTCCCAAAAAAATTCTGTATTTTTCTTCTTTTTCTACGGTTTTTCATGCAAAACACGGTTGCTTTTTCCAGGCACAGAGTGCTATAATGGAAAGCGTGGGTTCGCTCACATAAAAAAGAATAATCAGTGAGGTATTGAGATGCACGCCTACGACAACATCAAAATTTTCACCGGCAATTCCAATCCTGTCTTTGCGCAAACCGTTTGCCAGGAGCTGTGGCTGCCCATGGGTAAAAGCACTGTAAAGGCTTTTGCTGATGGCGAGGCTTCCATTTCCCTGGAAGAAACCGTCCGTGGTTCCGATGTGTTCCTGATCCAGTCCACCTGCAAGCCTGTCAACGACAATCTGATGGAGCTGCTGGTCATGATCGACGCTTGCCGCCGTGCTTCCGCCGGCCGCATCACCGCTGTCATCCCCTATTTTGGTTACGCTCGTCAGGATCGCAAGGCCAAGAGCCGTGACCCCATCTCTGCCAAGCTGGTCGCCAATATGCTCACCGCTGCCGGTGCTGACCGCATTCTGACCATGGATCTGCACGCTGCACAGATCCAGGGCTTCTTCGACATTCCCGTGGATCACCTGCTGGGTGCTCCCACCTTCGTGGACTACTTCATGAACAAATTCCCCGAGGACAAGTTCAACCATGAGGAGTTCGTTGTTGTCTCCCCTGATGTTGGCTCTGTCGGCCGTGCCAGAACCTTCGCTTCCAAAGTCCATATGGGTCTGGCCATCGTCGATAAGCGCCGCCCCAAGGCCAATGTGTCCGAGGTCATGAATGTCATCGGCGATGTAAAGGGCAAGACCTGCATCCTGTATGATGATCTGGTGGATACCGCCGGTTCTCTGTGCAATGCAGCCCAGGCTCTGGTGGAGGTCGGTGGCGCAAAGGAAGTCTACGCCTGTGCCACCCACGGCGTGCTGTCCGGCCCTGCCTTTGATCGTCTGAACAACAGCCCCATCAAGGAGCTGGTGCTGCTCAACACCATTCCCCTGCCCGAATACTGCCCCACCGATAAGATCGTTCACCTGGATGTGGCTTCCGTATTTGCCCGTGCCATCGAGCATATCCACGGCGGCACTTCCATCGCTGACCTGTTCTAAGCCATGTTTACAAAAGCAAGTGAAACCTGGCTGATCGTGGGTCTGGGCAATCCCGGTCGGGAATACGAAAAGACCCGTCATAATGCTGGTTTCCGCGCTTTGGACATTCTGGCCGAAAAGCTGGGCTGCAAAGTAGACAAAGCAAAATTTCAGGGTCTTTATGGTCAGGTAAATTTCAAAGGGAGAAAGCTTTTGCTTCTCAAGCCTCAGGCCTTTATGAACTTATCCGGTCGCAGCGTGCTGCAACTAAGCGCCTTTTTCCATGTGCCGCCTCAGAATATCATCGTCCTGTTTGACGATATTTCTCTGGTGCCGGGAAATCTTCGCATCCGCAAGGATGGCTCCGCCGGCGGTCACAATGGCATCAAATCTATTATTGCCGAATTAGGCAGTCAGGCTTTCCCCCGGGTCAAAATCGGTGTGGGCGCACAACCCCATCCAGACTATGATCTGGCAGACTGGGTGCTGTCTTCCTTCTCTGCACAGGAGGAAAAGGCTCTCATTCCTGCCCTGGAGCGAGCCGCAGATGCTGCGTTGGCCATTGTGGAACTGGGCATCCCGGAAGCTTCCAACCGCTATAGCGGCATCAAGTAAACACTGTCACTTTTTACGGAAAGGGGAGATTTCTCCCCTTTCCGCATTGCCACTTTCCGGCATTTTTTCGGAGGGATATTATGGAGCAACTCATTGCCGCACTGGGCAATATGGAAGAATTTAATACCGCTGTTGAAACGCTGTCTATGGGACAAAGTGCAGCGATCACCGGTGTGGGACAGATCAATCGCAGCCACCTGATCGCCGGCCTGCGCCAAAAACTGGCTCAGCCCATTGCTGTTATTTGTCAGGATGATATCGCTGCCCGGCGTTTGCAGGAGGAATTGCAGGCATTTCTTGGGGAAACTGCCCCTATTTTGCCCAGCCGGGAACTGACATTGTACGACAGTGCCGTGGTCTCCCGTGCTTGGGAACAAAAGCGGCTGCGGCAGTTATACGACCTGTCCCTTGGAAATGTTCCCCTGCAAATCTTCACCTGGGAGTCCCTTTCCCAGCGCACCATGCCCAAAGCAGTGCTGCAAGCAGCGGCTTTCACCCTGGAAGCTGGGCAGGAATATCCCTTGGAGCACATCGTCACACGGCTGGTCCACGCCGGTTACAGCCGCTGCGGCATGGTAGAAGGCCCTGGTCAGTTTGCCCTCCGAGGCGGCATTTTGGACATTTACTCCCCTGCCGCTGACCGTCCTTTCCGTTGTGAATTTTTCGGCGATGAGCTGGACACCATGGGCTATTTTGATCCCGACACCCAGCGGAGGACGGAAAATGTCGATCAGGTGGTGGTACTGCCCGTAGGTGAGACCCAGCCCCGGCTGCATAACGAAGGCCTGGAAGGGCTTTGCGCCGATCTTCGCAGCATCATTGCTCGCCAGCGCCGCCGGAAGAACCCCAACGAAAACCTGATCCAAACGCTGGAAAAGGATCTTGATAAATACGAAAATAATCTGAACAATCCGGCTTCTGACCGCTATATGGCCCTGATCTATCCCGAATTTGCCACAGCCATGGATTATCTGCCTGCCCAGAGCATTGTCGTCCTCTGCGACCAGAGCAGCCTCCACCGGGCTTCCCGTACCCGTACAGAGGAGATGGGCATTCAGCTGGATAACCTGCTGCAAAGCGGTCTGGTCGCCGGCGAATTGTGCGACTATGTGTGCCAGTGGGAGGATTTCTGCCAGAGCTTGAGTGGGCGTCCGGTAGCTTATTTGGATAGTTTCTCCGGCTCTTCCTACCCGGAAGAAAGCCGTCCCAGGGTGTTGCTGCCCATGACCGCCAAACAGCTGCCCAGCTACGGCGGCAACCTGGACACTGCCGTTTCCGATTTGACCCATTACCAGAAAATGGAGTTTCGCACGCTGGTGCTCTGCGGCACACGCCGTCGGGCGGAGCAGCTGCAAGAAATGCTGCGGGAGAAAAATCTGTCCGCATTTCTGTGCATCCCTCTGGTGACCATGCCCAAAGAAGGGCAGATCCTGCTGACCGAGGGGACGCTCCCCTATGGTATGGAATACCCCAACGCCAAGCTGGCAGTGCTGACGGAAGGCCAGCTGATGAGCAAGGCCGCCCCCAAGAAAAAAGCTGCAAAGAAGGGCTCTACCAACCGGCAAAAACTAAACTCCTTCACCGATCTTTCCCCCGGAGATCTGGTGGTCCACGAAAACTACGGTATCGGACGATTCCTTTCCATGGAGCAGATCAAAGTGGATGGTGCGGTCAAGGATTATATTAAGATCGCCTACCAAGGCTCTGATACCCTCTTCATCCCTGCCACGCAGCTGGATATGGTCAGCAAATACATTGGCTCCGGCGGTGAAGACGGCAATGTAAAACTGAATAAGATCGGCACCGATGCCTGGCAGAAGACCAAAGCCAAGGCCCGGAAAGCCGCCAAAGATATGGCTGGCGAGCTCATTAAGCTCTACGCCGCCCGAAAGCGGCAGGAAGGCTTTGCTTTTGCCGCCGACACCCCCTGGCAGCAAGAATTTGAGGACAATTTCCCCTATCCGGAAACCGACGATCAGCTGCGCTGCATTGCCGAGATCAAAGGGGACATGGAGTCTCCCATTCCCATGGATCGCCTGCTTTGCGGCGATGTGGGATTCGGCAAAACCGAAGTCGCCCTCCGTGCGGTGATGAAAGCCGTCATGGACAGTAAACAGGTCGCCATTCTCGTGCCCACCACAGTTCTGGCGCAGCAGCACTATCAAACCGCTGTGGCTCGCTTCCGTGGTTTCCCGGTCAACATTGATGTGCTCAGCCGCTTCCGCACCACTGCCGAGCAAAACAGGACCCTGCAAAATGTCCGTGCCGGTACGGTGGATCTGGTCATCGGCACCCACAAGCTGCTGCAAAAGAGTGTACAGTTTAAAGATTTGGGTCTTTTGATTGTGGACGAGGAACAGCGCTTCGGTGTCAGCCACAAGGAGCGCCTGAAAGAGATCTCCAAGGGCGTGGATGTGCTGACCCTGTCCGCCACCCCCATCCCTCGAACGCTGAACATGGCTCTGTCCGGCATTCGGGACATGTCCACCATAGAAGCCCCTCCTTCTGACCGATATCCGGTGCAGACCTTTGTCATCGAACACAACAATGCCATTTTGGATGATGCCATCCGCCGGGAGATTGAGCGTGGCGGTCAGGTCTACTACCTGCACAACCGGGTGGAAACCATTGACCAGTGTGCTTCCGCCCTTAAGCGGCGCATTCCCGGCCTGAATGTGGCAGTTGCCCATGGCAAAATGGGGGAAGATGCTCTGGGCGATGTGATGCAATCCATGGCTGACGGTGATATTCAGGTGCTGGTTTGCACCACCATCATCGAAACCGGTCTGGACATTCCCAACGCCAACACCCTCATTATTGAAAACGCCGACCGATTTGGTCTTTCCCAGCTCCATCAGCTCCGAGGTCGTGTGGGTCGTTCCACTCGCCACGCCTATGCCTATTTCACCTACAAACCCGACAAATCACTGACAGAGATCGCTGAGAAGCGGCTGTCTGCCATTCGGGATTTTGCAGAATTTGGTTCCGGCTTCAAAATTGCCATGCGTGACCTGGAAATTCGTGGCGCAGGCAATCTCTTAGGTGCAGAACAGTCCGGTCACATGATGAGCGTAGGCTATGATATGTACTTGAAGCTGCTGGACGAGGCAGTTCTGGAAGAGCGTGGCGAAAAACCCCAATCCCCCGATTGTACCGCAGACCTCAATGTTACCGCTAATGTTTCCCAGGATTATGTTTCCCGAGGCGAAGAGCGAATGGACTTGTACCGCCGAATGGCTGCCATCCGCACCCAACAGGATGCAGACGATCTGCTGGACGAGATCATCGACCGCTATGGCGAGCCACCCAAGGGCGTGCTGAACCTGATCGACATTGCCCTGCTCCGTGCCGAAGCAAAGCTCTGCGGCATTGTGGATATCAAGCAAAAAGCTTCTGATGTGATGCTGACCCTCAACACCATGGACTTTGACAGCATCAGCGCCATCTGCGCCGATCCGGATTACAAAAATCGCCTGTTCTTTGTGGCAACAGCCAAGCAGCCTACCCTGCGGTTAAAGCTGCACAGCGGTGCCGACAGTCTGCGACAAACCAAGGTCTTTGTTGCTCGCATGAAACAGCAGTTTGAAAAACAGACTTGACATTTTTCCACATTCTTTTTACAATATGAAACAAAAAATCCTAAAAAGAATTAAAAACTTTCTGCACTGGGTTTGGGACGAGTGCAAGGACTGGAAAACGATTATGTTGCTGCTGGCAGTGATCGTCGTCATGTATGCTCCGGCCTGGGGTGGTTTCCTTTTGCACGCCATTTTTGGATGGTCATGGTGCTCTGTGATTGCCACCGCCTATGTGTTATTCTGGGCCGGCCCATTTACCCCCTTTTTCCCCATTTGCATTGCCATCACCCTGTCCATCAAAAAAGCAACCGAAGTAAAAAAACGCAAAGAGGATACTGCGAAAGCAGATGCTGACCAATGATTTAAGGTGACAATTTATGAGAAAGAAATTAAACGGATACTACAATTACACCGTCATTTTGACCTATCTCGGAATGCTGTGCGGTTTTGCAGGCATTGCCTTCGTCATCGAAGGCAAATACCGACATGCGCTTCTGTCCATGATGATCGCAGGGTTCTGTGATATGTTTGACGGCACCGTGGCTGCCACCAGACAGCGGACGGAAAGTGAAAAACGATTTGGCATTCAAATCGACTCCTTAAGTGATCTGATCTGCTTTGGTGTGCTTCCTGCATTGATCGCCTACTGTGTCTGCGGCAAGAGCATCATCGGCTTGATCGTCGGCAGTTTGTACGCTCTGTGTGCACTGATTCGGCTTGCCTACTTCAATGTGATGGAAGAGGAACGCCAGTCCCAGGAGGACGGCTGCCGCACCAGCTATCAGGGGCTTCCTGTGACCAGTTCTGCGGTCTTGCTGCCCTGCCTGCATCTGATCAGCCTCTGGCTCCCCCGTGGCAGTTCCGCCTTCATGTTGGCCGCCGTTGGTGCGATTGCCCTGGCCTTCGTGCTGCCCTTTAAAGTCAGAAAGCCCCACATGCTGGGCAAGATCGTTCTGGCCCTCCTGGGTGCAGCAGAACTGGCTCTTCTGCTGATAAATGTTGGGCCTAAGGTATGAAACAGGAAACCCGCAGCGTCCGCTTTCTTTACCAGACGAAGGCCGGACGATGCTGCCTGAAAGTTCTGGTGCAGCCCTGGGTATCGAAGATCGCAGGCGCTTATCTCAGTTCCTGTCTGTCCCGTCCACTGGTGAGTGCTTATGTAAAAAAGAATAAGATCGACTTAAGCGGCTATCCCCAACGGAAATACAGCTGTTTTAACGACTTTTTCACACGCCAGCGCAATACGGACGATGCCGATACCACACCCAGCCATTTGATCAGTCCCTGTGATGCTTACCTGTCCGTCTACCCCATCCGGGACGATAGCGTATACACCATCAAGCATACCCAATATCGTCTGGATCAACTGTTGGATGATCCGGAACTTGCCAAGCACTATGCCGGTGGCACTTGCCTGATTTTCCGGCTGACCCCCATGCATTACCACCGTTACTGTTTTTCCTGTAGCGGCAAGGTGGCAAAGTGCAAGCGCATAGACGGCAAACTCCACTGTGTCCGTCCCATTGCCTATACCTCCATCCCTGTATTCACCCAGAACAGCCGGGAATATGCGCTGATGGAATCAGAGCAATTCGGCAAGGTGATTCAAATGGAAGTAGGCGCTCTTTTGGTGGGAAAAATCAAAAATCACCCGGTTGCAGATGCTGCGCATCAGGGCAAGGAAAAAGGTTATTTTGAATTTGGCGGTTCTACCATCATCCTCTTGTTGGAAAAAGACCGGGTGCAGATCGATCCTGCCTTTTTGACGGAGCCGGAAGTAGAAAAAGATGTCCGCTACGGCATGAAGATCGGAGTCATCTGCGAAAAATGAAGAAATTATATGACCGTATTCTGGGATACCTTCCGAAGCACGCCCGGAAGCTCCTGCTGATCGTATTTCTGTATAATCTGTTCGTGTTCTATTTTTCACGGCTATTGGTCGGCGATCACGAACATTATGTATTTGAGTCAGCATTGGACAGTAAGATCCCCCTTCTGCCCTTCACCATTGTCATTTACTTTGGATGCTACCTGTTTTGGTTCGCCAACTACATTCTGTGCAGCCGATATGACGAAAAGCAGGCCAAGCGTTTTCTCTACGCCGACCTGATTGGCAAAACCGTGTGCCTCGTGTGTTATCTATTCATCCCTACCACCATGGCACGACCGGAAATTCCGGGAAACGATATATTCAGCATCCAGATGCGGTTTTTATATCAAATCGACTCACCGGACAATCTGTTCCCCTCTATCCACTGTTTTTGCAGCTGGATGTGCTACATCGGAATGCGTGGAGATGAACGGTATTCTAAAAAATACCGAATTTTTTCCATGGTATTTGCCCTTGCTGTCTGCGTTTCTACGGTGACCACCAAGCAGCATGTGCTCATTGACATCCCTGCCGGTGTCCTGTTGGCAGAAGGCAGCTTTTTCCTCACAAAAAAGTGTATTAAGTAAGAAAAACAGCCGAAGGCAAGCCTTCGGCTGTTTTTTATTCCTTTGGTTTCACTTCCAGGTGGTATTCCACGATACCGGCATCGCTGTTTTCAATGGCGATGGCATATTGCAGATCCACTGTTCCGCCGTTTTCATCGATGGAAGCCTCGATCATCTGGGCGCAAACCGTCAGCATCAATGCACCAAATTCCATCTGGTACAATGACTCGTGGGGAATTCCCTGACGGAACACCATCTGGGAGCTGAGTTTTCCCTTGCGCTCCAAGGTCACCTGTCCCGGTTCCAGGCGGAAGGTGGTTGTCACCCCTGCCAAGCCTGTCAGTTCGCTTTCCTCGTAGCAAATATCCCAGCCACCATCCCGAAATTCCAGGGTGCTGTCCGTCACCAGTTCAATGACTTCCGGCTGCTGATTGGGATAATACTGGGTGCCGCAGATGGAAAGCACCATGCTTTTTTTCATCCGTTTTCCTCCACTGCCAACTTCAGCAGCTGATCCAGCAAGTCACTATATGCAACACCGCTGGCCTCAAACAGCTTGGGATACATGGAAATGGAAGTAAAGCCCGGCAGGGTGTTGATCTCGTTGAACACCGGCTGACCATCCTCTGTCACGAAGAAGTCCACCCGGCTCAGTCCACGGCACCCCAATGCCGCATAAATCTTCACCGCAGAATCCCGCACCTGCTCTGCCACATCCTCATCGATACGGGCAGGAATATAGGCAACCGAAGTGTCGGTAATGTATTTGGCATCATAGTCGTAGAAATCGGCACCGGCATCGATCTCGCCGCAGACAGAGGCAATGGGGCTGCTGTTCCCCATCACGGCTACCTCCACTTCCTTGCCACGAATGAACTCTTCCACCAGAATTTTCTCATCGTATTCTGCTGCGGACAAAAGTGCTGCCTGCAAAGAAAGGGCATCCGTGGCCTTGGACACACCCACAGAAGAACCTGTTCCGGCAGGCTTTACAAACATGGGGAAGGTAAACCGCTGCTGCAAATTTGCCAAAATGGCTTCCATGCGGCGATGCAAGTCCTCTCTGTGTACCAGCTCCCAATCCGCCTGCCGCTGACCGATCCGATCCACCACCAGCTTAGTCAGGCTCTTGTCCATGGACACTGCCGAAGCTGCCACGCCGGGGCCAACACACGGAATGCCTGCCAGCTGCATCAAGCCCTGAATCGCACCATCCTCGCCGTTTTCACCGTGGAGCACCGGGAATACCACATCCAGCTGCACCGTAGTCACGCAGCCTTCCTCAAAGCACAGCAGCCCCTGCCCACGGACCGGGGAGATTGCCACCAGCCGGTTATCGGGATTTTGCTCCCATTCGCCGCCGGGAAGCTTGGAATAATCCGTGCTGTTATAGTGGAACCAGCGACCATCTCTTGTGATGCCCACAGGGTAAATATCATATTTTTCCGGGTCCAAATTGTTCAGCACAGACTCGGCAGACCGCAGAGAAACTGCGTGTTCCGGGCTCATGCCGCCGAACAAAATACCCACATTCCATTTTTTCACTTAGAAATCCTCCGTTTCTTCGCTGAAGCTTACTTCAGCAGTGCCTCGCCGGCACGATAAATATCTCCCGCACCGATGGTGAAGATCAAATCACCGGGACGGGCAATCTCTTTTAAGGTTTCCGCCACCTGGGGCAGTGTTTCACAGTAGATACTGCCTGGGATCTTCTCCTGCAGTTGTTTCGAGGAAATGCCGATGGTATTGCGCTCACGGGCAGCATAGATTTCTGCCAGCAGCACCACATCTGCCTTTCTCAGTTCCCTGACAAAATCATCAAACAACGCTTTGGTCCGGGTATAGGTGTGGGGCTGGAAAGCCACCACCAGTCGCCGATCCGATGCCGCCCGGACAGCCGCAATGGTCGCCGCCAGCTCGCCGGGATGGTGGGCGTAATCGTCGTAAATATCTGCGCCATTAAAATTGCCCTTATACTGCATACGGCGAGCAGCACCATGGAAATCCTTCAGGCTGTCTGCCGCCACAGAACCATCGATGCCCAAAAGCCAGGCTGCGCCCATGGCTGCCAGGGCATTGATCATATTATGCTTGCCAATGACCGCAAGTTCCAGATGGCAATAGAATTTTCCGTCGCAGAGCACATCCATCTGCCGCCAATCGCTGGTAGCATTCACGCCCCGGATGCGGTTACTCTCCCCCATACCAAAAGCAATATAGTTCAAACCTTTCATGGCCTGAATGGTATTAAAATCATCACCGTTGACCAGAATATGGTCAGTGGCCATTGCAGCAAATCGGTGGAAGGAATTTTGGATCTGCTCCAAGTCTTTAAAATAATCCAAATGATCTGCTTCAATGTTCAGTACGATTGCAAGCGTAGGATAGAAATTCAGGAAAGAATCGCAGTATTCGCAGCTTTCCAGCAAGATCGTATCTCCGTCACCCACCCGATGACCAGCACCCAGCAGGGGCAGATTGCCGCCGATCATCACCGTGGGATCTTTCTGTGCTGCCATAAGCACATGGGTCAGCATGGAAGTCGTGGTGGTCTTGCCGTGGGTTCCGGATACGCAGACAGCATTTTTGTAAGACTGCATAATCACGCCCCAGGCCTGGGCACGCTCAAACACAGGAATGCCTGCGACACGGGCAGCGGCGATCTCCGGATTGTCGTTATGGGCAGCAGCAGTACGGATGATGCAGCAAGCACCCTCAATATTCTCCGCCCGGTGCCCGATCTCCACATGGATGCCTTTTGCGATCAGCTCGTCAGTGGATACAGAAGCGTTCATATCCGAGCCTGTCACCAGCAGACCCATACCCTGAAGCACCAAGCCCAGCGGACGCATAGACACGCCGCCAATACCCACCAAATGCACATGGTTCCCGGGACAAATATATTTTTTCAGCATTTCAACCCCATTATCCATGGCGATACCGTCCTTCATTCATGATTTATCAATATTTTATTATACAACATTCCTATGCCATTTACAACTGTAATTCTCGCCAAATATGTGGTCATTTTCCTCCGTTTTTAGTGTTTATGTCCTTAAAATATAAAAAAACCAGGCATCTTTTAGATGCCTGGTAGATTGGGTTATTCTGCGACCAGTGCCTTTTCCTGGCAGTATTTGATGATCCCACGCCGGGTAACAATGCCAATGAAGGCATCCTTATCATCCACCACCGGGACAAAATTCTGATAAGTCGCTCGCTCGATCAGCTCATGCATGGAGGTATTGACACGGACAGGAATATTATCCTTCCGCCGGGCGATCTCCATGATTCGTCGGGCCTCCGCCTGCCGCATATCCATGTAGCACATATTTTTCAGTGCCCATAGCAGGTCGCCTTCTGTCAATGTGCCTCGGTACTCTCCCCGGCGGTTGAGGATGGGTAATGCCGCAAAGCCAACGGACTCCATTTTTTCCAATGCCTGACGAATGGTAAAATCATCGTATACATAATGACACATGGCTTTCGGTGTCAAAAAGAATAGAATGTTGTTCATAAAGTCTCCTTTACTCCGGTAGCAATTTGCTTCCTACCTTCCTTATACATTATAGCACATCCACCGTAAGAAAACATGAAAATTTGTTGTATGGACAGCCAATCAGACGCCAAATTTTTAAGTCTACCTTTGTATACATCTACCAACTCTACCGTCGGTAGACCCCTCTACCCCGGTCTTTCGGTAGACTCTACCACAAAACCGGGCTATACTAAGGCCAACAAAAAGCAAAGGCGGTACATTTCCCATGGCAAAGCGAATCAAACTTTCAGACAGACTTCTTCCAAACTACACCAAAGGTGAAGAGATCATGAACATGGTCACCCACATTGTCGGCGGCGGACTGGGTGTCATCGCCCTGGTGCTGTGTCTTGCAAAAGCCCTGCTTTATGGTGATGGCTATGACTTTGCCGGTGCTTTGATCTATGGTATCAGCATGATCACCCTGTATACCATGTCCAGCGTCTACCACGGTCTTCGTCCCGGCACTGGCAAGAAAGTAATGCAGGTTTTGGATCACTGCACCATTTACTTTCTCATCGCCGGAACTTACAGCATCATTGCCCTTTCCGCCCTGCGAGAACAAAATGTATGGATCGGCTGGGGTATTTTTGCTTTCCAGTGGGCATTGACTGCCCTTTCCGTCACGCTGACAGCCATTGACCTGAAAAAATACAATGTTTTCTCCATGATCTGCTATATCTTCATGGGCTGGTGCATCATCTTCTTTCTGCCTCAGGCCAAGCAAGCTTTGACCGACACCGGATTTTGGTGGCTGTTTGCCGGCGGCGTGGCGTACACCATCGGCGCTGTGCTTTACGGCATCGGCTCTAAAAAGCGGTGGATGCACTCTGTGTTCCATATTTTCGTGGTGCTGGGCAGCATGCTGCAATTTGTGTGCATTATCTTCTATGTACTGTAAGATCCCTTGATTTTTTGCACTTGTCCATGATACAATAAGCTTATCTCAAAAATGATGAATAATGGAGGTTTTTCCATGGCTAACAAATACGCAGGTACCCAAACGGAGAAGAATCTGCTGGCTGCTTTTGCCGGCGAAAGTGAGGCTCGCAACAAATACACCTACTTCGCATCCAAAGCAAAAAAGGATGGCTACGAGCAGATCGCAGCTCTATTTTTGAAGACCGCCGATAACGAAAAGGAGCACGCTAAGCTTTGGTTTAAAGAGCTGAACGGCATCGGCTCTACTGCCGAAAATCTGGCTGCTGCCGCCAATGGCGAAAACTACGAGTGGACAGATATGTACGCAGGCTTTGCCGAAACCGCCGAAAAAGAAGGCTTCCCGGAACTGGCTGCTCGCTTCCGTCTGGTTGCCGAAATCGAAAAGCACCACGAAGAGCGCTACCGCGCGCTACTGAAGAATGTGGAAACGGCTCAGGTCTTCGCCAAAAGTGAGGTCAAGGTCTGGGAATGCCGCAACTGCGGTCACATTGTGGTGGGCACCAATGCACCGGAAGTTTGCCCCACCTGTAATCACCCCCAGAGTTATTTTGAGATCCACGCTGAAAACTACTAAAATTTGCCCACTTTTTCAAACGAGAAAGTGGGCGATTTCATATGCTGTTTTAATTTGCATTTCACCCTTTTGCACTCCAGAAAAGCACACAAAGTGACAGTTTTCCTGTCATTTTGGCATTATTATTTGTTTTTTTCCGCTTTTGTCAACTTTAATCATCTCTTTGATAATGCAATGTACCTTTTTCTGTTTTACCATACAATAAAAGGGGGGTTATGTATGGTTGCAGAACGCATTCGATATCTTCGGGAGCAAAAAGGATTATCTCAATCGGATCTTGCCAAACGGCTGGGTATTAGCCGCTCCAGCGTCAACGCATGGGAGCTGGGTATTTCCCTGCCTTCCACACAGTACATTGTGGAATTAGCCGGGATGTTCAAAGTCTCCACAGACTACCTGCTGTGCGTGGACAGCACCGCCAGCATTTCTGTCAAAGGCTTGACCGATCATGATATCCAGATGGTTCATTCTCTCGTCTGCCATCTGAATGCCAAAAACAATCGCTCTGACATATAAGCACATTCCGAGTGACCAGCTGTCACTCGGAATGTTTTTTTGCAAAAAAAGTAGCCAACATGGTCATTTCCCATGTTGGCTACTTCTGTTTTAAATGTTTACAAAGCAATATGATTTATTCGTTGTTACCATCCAGCAAAGTGGTATTGGACGCTTCCTCAATGGTGCGACCTTCCATACAGGCGGCAAACTGCGCACCTGTCATAGACTCATGCTCCAGCAGGAAATCCACCACCTGCTGGAATGCATCTGCATTATCCGACAGAAGCTGCTTGCAGTGGTCATAAGCCTTATCAATAAGAGTCTTCACCTCATCGTCGATGGTGGCAGCTACCTTTTCAGAATAACTCTTGGTGGTCTGGTAATCCCGACCGATGAACACCTCTCCGCCGTCCAGATAGGACACCGTACCCAGCTTCTCGCACATACCGTAACGAGCCACCATGTCACGAGCCAGCTTTGTAGCCCGGTCAATATCGTTGGACGCACCTACGGAGATATCGCCGATATACAGTGCTTCCGCCACACGACCGCCCAGCAGACTGACGATTTCTTCATACATCTCATTTCGCGTCATATTGGAAGCGTCGTCCTTGGGCACAGACCAGGTAGATCCCAGAGACTGACCTCTTGGCACGATGGTAATGTGCTGCACGCCGCCCACCGTAGGCAGTTTGTACATAGCAACAGCGTGTCCGGCCTCATGGATGGCAGTTGCCTTCAAATCATGCCGCTGACGCAGATGGCTGCGCTTGGCAGGACCGGCGGTGATCTTCATCATGGCTTCGTTGATATCTGCCATAGACAGAGCCTGACGGTTTTCACGAGCAGCCATAATGGCGGCCTCGTTCAAAAGGTTGCTCAGATCTGCACCGGTAAAGCCGGGGGTAGAACGGGCGACGGTTTTCAGATCCACTTCTTCGTCCAGCCGTTTGTCCTTGGCATGGACTTTCAAAATATCGGTTCTTCCCTTCACATCCGGACGACCCACATAGATCTGACGGTCAAAGCGACCGGGCCGCAACAGCGCCGGATCCAGAATGTCAGCACGGTTGGTGGCTGCCAAAACAATAACACCCTCCGTGCGTCCAAAGCCGTCCATTTCCACCAGCAGCTGATTCAGTGTCTGTTCCCGTTCGTCATGTCCGCCGCCAAGACCGGTACCACGCTTACGACCCACCGCATCGATCTCGTCGATGAAGATAATGGCAGGGGCGATTTTTTTCGCCTGCGCAAACAGGTCACGGACACGGCTGGCGCCTACGCCCACATACATTTCCATAAAATCGGAGCCGGAAATGGACAAGAACTGCACATCTGCCTCTCCTGCCACCGCTCTTGCCAGCAGGGTCTTACCCGTGCCGGGAGGGCCTACCAGCAGCAGGCCGTGAGGAATGCGTGCGCCGATTTGGGTATATTTCTGCGGATCACGCAAAAAGTCCACCACTTCTGCCAGTTCCGCCTTTTCTTCGTCTGCACCGGCTACATCGTCAAAAGTCACTTTCTTTCCGCTGGGCACGCCCAACACCGTCCGGGCTTTGCCGAACTGGTTCATGGAATTGGCTGCATTGGCACGGCCTGCCAGGAACGCCCAAATCAGAATCAGCAGCAGTCCCACGATCAGCAGGGGCAGGATCAGGTCATAATAGGTGGTCTTTTCCTCTGGGGCAAATCGATAGCTCTCCAAAACACCGCTTTCTCTTTGGGTTTCGATCAGCTCCCCCATTTCCTGAAGGAAGGACTCCCGGCTGGCAATGCTGGAAGTTACTTCCGTTTCCCCCTTGTAGGGATTATACAGCTTCAGCCGTATTTCGTTTTCCGACAGCGTAAAGCTTTTGACCTGCTCTTCTTTAAACAGCCGCACCACCTCAGAATAGGCCATACTGCTGTTCAAGCCGGAGAACAATCCGGTGACCAGAGCAAAGATCACTGCCAGAACAATTAAATAAATAACAAGCGGTAAAAATCTGCGTTTCTTCAAATTAGCGTTTCTCCTTACTTTGCATAAGCCTCAGGCTTTAAAATACCCACATAGGGAAGATTACGATACTGCTCATCGTAGTCCAGGCCGTAGCCCACCACGAAAGCATTGGGAATGGAGAAGCCCACAAAATCGGCCTCCATTTTCACATCGGGAAGTCGACCACCCGGCTTGTCCAACAGTGTACACACTTTCAGTGAAGCCACGCCCTTATTGCGAAGATGCTCACACACAAATTCCAGGGAACGACCGGTATCCAGAATATCTTCCAGCACAACCACATGACGACCACGCAAGTCCGCTGACACATCCTGCCGCACCTGAATATTACCGGTGGACTGTGTTCCCTCATAAGAAGAGATCCACATAAAATCCAGCTGGCACGGGGCATCGAACGCACGGATCATATCCGCATAAAACACCACGACGCCCTTCAATACGCCTACAAACACCGGGTTTTTATCAGCATATTCGGCTATTAGCGCCTGACCCAGTTCGCCGATGCGAGCTTTGATTTGCTCCTGTGAAAGCAATACTTGCTGAATATCCTTGTGCATTGTTTTCCTCCAAAATTATATTTTTGTAATCATAAACTGCATTGCCGGTAATTCCAAGGGAATTCTATTCTGATTTACGCCAATATCATAAACCGCCAGTACCCCCACTTCATCTGCCAGCACCGGAATCAAGTGCCGCTGGGAAGCAGGAATTTTGCGGTCAATAAACAGTTTTTTCAGAGGCTTTGTGCCACCACGCAGCCGGATCTCGTCGCCGGAAAGGCGGCTACGAAGATACACGCACCCGGAGGTAGCCACAGTAAAGGTATTGCAGGAATTGATGATCTCATCTGCCGGTCTGCAAGTCACTTTCAGCCCCAAACTTTCGATCACGGTTTCTCCCGGGCAATCAAGGCGCACCGGAGTCCATTGTTCTTGGGGCATCATGCGGATGGTTCCGTAGCACCGCTCCACAGTCGCACCCCCGGGCAAATTTGCTTTTGCAGATGGCTTTTGAGAGAAAATCAAACCATGAACAGCTTCTATATGCCGATATTCCGGCTCCCGAACGCCGTTTTCTTTCAAGAAATTTTCGATAATGCGGCTGCGCAGGGTATTGTCCATCTGCCGCAGCTTTTCCACTTCCAGGGTGGAATGCTTCTGCGCCTGCTGCTGTAAATATGCTTCATCCTGCCGCAAGGTCAATGCCATGGTAGACAGGTTTTCCGCTACTTTGGGATTTTCCCCTTCCAGCAGAGGCATCACATGGTGGCGCAGGCGGTTGCGCAGAAATGCATCCGTTTCATTGGAGCTGTCCTGGACAAAGTCCAGGCAGTATTCTTCCAAAAATCCCAGCACATCCGTCCGTGTTATATTCAGCATGGGACGAATGATCTTTCCGTTGACAGGTGCAATGCCCCCCAGTCCTTTCAGTCCTGTGCCACGCACCAGATGCAAAAGAACTGTCTCAGCGTTGTCGTTGGCGGTGTGGGCCGTGGCGATCTTCCCGGACAAAGTGGCAAAAAATGTGTATCTTGCCTCCCGGGCAGCTGCTTCCAGTCCCTTTTTCCCTGCTTTTACCTCCCCTGTTCCCACAAAAAGCGGAATATCATAGCGGTCGCAGAGCATACGAACAAATCGTTCATCCCGATCAGACTCTTCTGCACGCAAATTGTGGTTAAAATGGGCAGCAGACAAGGTAAATTGGAACTTTTCCCGGAGCAAGTACAGGGCAAACAACAGCGCTGTGGAGTCCGCTCCGCCGGAAAGGGCGCAGACGATCTCATCCCCGGGAGAGATCAGATCGTATTGGCGAATAAAGGCGCTCAGCTTATTCAGCATGCTTCCACTCCCGGTCCGTAAAGGCCTGATACTGACCGATCCATTGCAGTTTCACCGTACCGGTCTCGCCGTGACGGTTCTTGGCAACGATACACTCGGCAATACCCTTATCTTCAGAATTTTCATGGTAATATTCGTCACGGTACAGGAACATGACGGAGTCAGCGTCCTGCTCGATGGCACCGGATTCACGCAGGTCAGACAAAATGGGGCGCTTGTCCGTCCGGCTTTCCACCGCACGGGACAGCTGGGAAAGGCAGATGACGGGCACATTCAGTTCCTTGGCCATAATTTTAAGGCTTCTGGAAATTTCGCCCACCACAGTCACACGGTTGTCACCGCCGCCTTTTCCGTAGCCGGAGCCTTGCATCAACTGCAAGTAGTCGATGATCACAAGGCCCAGATTTTCCACTCTGCGGCACTTGGCGTTGATGTCTGCAACCGTGACCGAGGGATTGTCGTCAATGCGGATATCCGTCTGGCTCAGTGCCGCTGAAGCCATGCACAGTTTCGTCCACTCTTCTTCGCTGAGCTTGCCGGTAGCAAGTTTCTGCAATTCAACAAAGCTTTCATTTGCAAGCAAACGCATTGCCAGCTGTTCTCTGGACATTTCCAAGTTGAAAATAGCCACGGTTTTCTTGTACTTTTTTGCCACATTCACACCGATGTTCAGGGCAAATGCGGACTTACCCATGGCAGGACGGGCAGCGATCAGCAGCAGGTCAGACTTATTCAGGCCATTGATCTTGGTATCCAGATCCCGCAGACCGGAAGACAGGCCGGGGATGGCGGAGTCCGACTGGCTCAGTTCCGTCAAATGGTCGAAAACCTTATGCAGCACTGTACCGATATGCTCCAACGAGTCCCCACGCTCGCCTTTGCGCAAAGCGTAGATCTTTTTTTCCGCAGATTCCAGCATTTCTGCCGGCGTACCTACCTGAGACTGGACGGTTTCGGAAATATCCACCGCCGCCTGAGCCAGGCCACGGAGCATGGCCTTATCCCGGACGATATTGGCATATCGCACCGCATTGGCTGCGGTAGGGGTAATGTCCATCAGTTGCAGAACATAGTCCCGGGAATTGTCGTGATATACACCCATTTCCCGCATTTTGTCCAACACCGTCACCGGGTCGATGGTCTGGGAATAGTTAAACATGGTGTAAATGGCTTCATAAATTTCCCGGTTCTGCTGTAAATAAAAATCCTCGGGTTTGATGATTCCGATCACATCGGCAACGCATCGGCTGTCGATGAGGATAGAACCAAGGACAGACTGCTCCGCTTCCAAGGATTGGGGTGCCTGCCGGGTCAATAATTCATCCATGTTTTTCTCCTTCTCTCTGCCCTTACATCGCATTTAAAAGGCAATTTGCCTTGTTCAAAATTTCTTTCAAATCCGAAAAAGTGATTGTTTTCATGGCCTGCTCATAGGTCATCAGATACACATCTGTCACCTCTTCCGGCTGGCAATGGGGCGTTTGTCCTGCAAATTCTGCCAGAAAATAGACGGTATTTTTGGTATAACCGGGTCTGCGTGACAGCGGATAAAACAGTTCCTCACGAAATCCATCCACCAGTTTCACGCCCAGCCTCACTTCTTCCCGAACCTCTCGCAGGGCAGTTTCCTGCTCGCTTTCCCCCGGCTCTGCATGACCTTTTGGAAATCCAAAATCCCCATTGGTCTGGCGAATGACGCAGTAATGCAGCTGCCCCTGTTCCCGGGTAAATACAATCGCACCGCAGGATTTTTCGGTCTTCATCAAGCTTCTTCGATCTTCACCGTCAGAGGAGCGGTGATCTCATAGCCCAGCTTGCAGGTGACGGTGTAGGTGCCAACGGACTTGATGGTGTCGGAAATGACGATCTTCCGCTTGTCCAGCTTAATGCCACTGTTCTTTGCCAGTGCATCGGCAATTTCCTGGTTGGTCACAGAGCCGAACAGTCGGCCTGCGCCGCCACCTTTGCAGGTGACTACCAGCGTCAGCGCACGCAGCTTGTTGGCAATGTCCAGCGCCTCCGCTTTTTCCCGGGCGATACGCTCAGCAGTGGCCTTATCATTCATGCGCATGGTGTTGACTGCATCGGTGGTGGCCTCGATGGCTACCTTTCTGGGCAGCATGAAGTTTCTTGCATAACCGTCAGAAACCTCGATCATCTGACCTTTTTTGCCCTTACCTTTTACATCCTGTAATAAAATTACTTTCATTGCTAATTCTCCTAAATCATTGTTCGTAGTATTGTTCGATGGAAGCCACCAGATCATTGACAACGGCACTGACCGTCTTACCTGTGATCTGTGCACCGGCTGTGGCTGTATTACCGCCGCCGCCCAAAGGCTCCAAAATCATCTGCACATTGGCATCGCCAATGCTGCGAGCAGAAACATAAACTGTCTCCCCATCGGGATAGAGGACAAACGAGCAGGTAATGCCGGAAATATTCAGCATTTCATCGGCTGCCTGGGCAGCCAGTGCCCGTGTCGTGCCCGTGTTCAGCGCTGCAATGGCGATCTCCTTGCGGTAGACCCGGGCAGATTTGATGATCTGATACTTTGCCATGGTCTCCTGGAAGTCGTTTTGCAGCAGTTTTTTCACTTCCACCGTATCTGCGCCCATCCGCTTCAGAACCGCCGCAGCCTCAAAGGTACGCTCACCGGTGCGAACATTAAAGCTCTTGGTGTCCAGGAAAATGCCTGCCATCAGGCTCTTTACCTCGATGGGCAGAATATCCTTCTTTTCCACGGCATATTGCAGCAGCTCCGTCACCAATTCGGAAGCCGAGGAAGCATAAGGCTCGTGCAGGTTCACCACCACAGGGTCGATATATTCTGCAGCACGGCGGTGGTGGTCAATAACACAAATTCGGCTCATGGCATCCAGCAGGGGCTGGCACTCCACCTGATCAGGGCGGTTGGTGTCCACCACCACCAGAGTGCTGCGGTTGTCCGCCTGCAACAGTGCATCATCACCGCTGATAAACACATTGGCGTATTCCGGCACCTGCATGATCTCTGCCAGCAGCTGCTTGGCAGAGTTCAGCTCCTTATCCAGAACGATGTAGAACTTTTTGTTTTTCTTCCGGCACAGACAGGCAACGCCCATGGCTGCGCCCAACGCATCCAGATCCGCATTTTTATGACCCATGATGAACACCTGGCTGCTGGTGCCGATCAGTTCCATCAAAGAGTTGGCTGTCACACGGGAACGAACCTTACTTCTGCGGTCGGCTTCCTTAGCATGACCACCGAAGAAGCTGAAGTTCAGACGATCCTTAATAACCGCCTGATCACCGCCACGGCTTAGAGCCATTTCGATGGACAGGGCTGCAAAATTATAACCTTCTTCAAAATCTGTGCCGTCTACGCCCAGGCCAATGGAGATAGATGCTGCCAAACCGGAAGGGTTAACGATGGCATGGATATCCTCCAGCACCGGGAACTTCTCCTGCATGGCATTATCCAGATCCCGTTTTTCAAACACCAGCAGATAGCGGTTACGCTCCACCTTACGAAGCAGGCCGTGATAGCCTTCTGCCCATGTGGTAATGGCGCTGTTGATATCCGCATCCATGGTCGAAATGGTGCTGTCGGGCAGGTTCATGGTCAGCTCTTCATAATTATCCACCAAAATAATAGCGACGACCGGCCGGGAGCGGATATATTCGTCCCGCACCTGGTACATTTCCGTCATATCGCTCAGATAGATCATGCCCAGAAGCATTCCACTGTGCTCCTCCGAATGGATCAGCGTACCATAAATACGGTAGCGCCGAGCACCCACAGTCACATCGTAGGGATACTCTGTTTTTCCGGAAGCCAGCCAATCCATCCCCAAACCGGGCAGGAGGCGATCGACCGTCTCCTCCGGCAGGCGCTCTTTCATACCTGTGACTTTGACAAATCGCTCACTGGCCCAGACCACGCCGCCGTCTCCCAAGCGTACCAATGCCATGGGCAAGGGGCTTTCCGTTCCTTTGGCTGTAATGTCAGCGGTTTGGAACGCTTCTTGTACGAAGGCCTGTATCTCCTTATTTCGCTTTTGGCGGGTCACCATGTATATCACCGTCATAATGACCGTCAGTGCCAAACCGATGCCAGCCAGATAGAAATTCAGCATCAGCGCAGCCGCCAAACAGAAACACAGCATCAGTGCAAAGCACCAGCTATAACCAGGTCTAAATGTTCTTCGGGCTTTTTTATTCATAATACTCGCCTCCAAAATGGACATTTACGCCCATGATATTATTATAATCTTATTCATTATAGCAAATCAGCCCGGGATTGGCAACAGGTTTTCGGATTTTCTTAAAAGATTTCCCGAAAAAGGCGACCTCAAAAAGCTGTCGAAAAAAAATTGTATACTTTTCCCCAACTTTGTGTTATACTAGACACAGTATGCGCCGGGTGGGCAGACCCGGGCAAGCTGTTTTGCCCCGAAAATACGGGGCTTGTTACGAACGAAAGATGTTGCAGGCGATTTTTCTGTCTCCGGGCGATACAGGGCCAAGGAGCGAAAATACGGCTGCCTGCTTGTTATGCCTTCATGGCACTAAAACGAAAGGAGTTTATTCAATTTGGCAGAAAAACTGAAAATCATTCCCCTGGGCGGTCTGGATGAGATCGGTAAAAACATTACCGTTTTGGAATATGGCAAGGACATGATCGTGGTAGACTGCGGTCTGGGTTTCCCTGATGAAGATATGTACGGCGTGGATCTGGTGATCCCGGATTTCACCTATCTGGTGCAAAACAAGCGCAAACTGCGTGGTATGTTCATCACCCACGGTCACGAGGATCACATTGGCTCCATCCCCTATTGCATGCAGCAGGTCAATTGTCCCATTCACGGCACAGCCATGACCAATGGCCTGATCAAGCTGAAGCTGGAGGAGCACAAGCTGGCGGACAAAGTCAAGCTCATCACCCACAAGCCCGGTGACATGGTAAAAGCCGGATGCTTCACGGTGGAGTTCATCCATGTGAACCATTCCATTGCCGATGCTGTGGCTTTCGCCATCCACACCCCCATCGGCACAGTGGTCATGACCGGCGACTTTAAGATTGACCCCACCGCCGGAGATGGTATGATGGATCTGGCTCGGCTGGGTCAGCTGGGCAACGAAGGTGTGCTGGCATTGCTGGCTGACTCCACCAATGTGGAGCGTGCAGGCTATACCCCCAGCGAGAACATCGTCACCGAAAGCCTTGACCGGCAGTTCAAAAACTGCGATCAGCGCATCATTATCACCACTTTTGCCTCCAATATGCACCGTCTGCAATCGGTGCTGAACATTGCCCACCGCCATGGCCGCAAGGTGGCTGTCACCGGTCGGAGCATGGAAAATATGCTGAAAGTTGCCCAGGAGTTGGGCTATTTGAAAGTACCCGCTAACACCATCGTCGAGCTGGGCAATATTAAGAGCCTTCCGAAAAACAAGGTGGTCATCGTGTCCACCGGATCTCAGGGTGAAAATATGTCCGCTCTGCACCGGATGGCATTTAACACCCACCGGCAGGTGGATATCGTCGCCGGTGACCGGATCATTATTTCCGCTTCCGCCATTCCCGGCAACGAAAAGGCCGTTTCCAAAATCATCAACGCCCTCTACCGCAAGGGTGCAGAAGTGATCTACGACAAAAGCGAAGGCCTGCATGTGTCCGGTCACGCCTGTCAGGAGGAACTGAAAATCGTTCACGGCCTGGTCAAGCCCAAGTTCTTCATTCCCGTCCACGGTGAGCAGCGGCATTTGCAGATCCATGGCAAACTGGCAACCGCCATGGGCATGCAACCCAAGCGTGTGGTCATCGGTGAAGTGGGCAATATCATTGAGTTGACCAGCAAAACCGCCAAACTGGGTGGCGTTGTCCCCTCCGGCATCGTGCTGGTAGACGGCACCGGTGTAGGCGATGTAGGCAGCGTGGTGCTGCGTGACCGTAAGCATCTGGCAGAAGATGGTATGATCGTGGTCTGCGTTAATATCAGCTCCGAAGACGGCGGCATCATCACAGGTCCCGACATCATCACCCGTGGCTTTATCTATGTCAAAGAATCGGACGAGCTGATCGAAGACCTGCGCAGCGTGGCGCTGGAAGCCATCGACCGCTGCGGTCGCAAGCGTGTCCGTGACCGTGCTGCCATCAAGTCCGCGATCAAAAACGACCTCAGTGGCTACCTGTATAAGCACACCAAGCGCAATCCCATGATCCTGCCCGTTATCATGGAAGTATAAAACAGCGCCGTCCTCCCCGGTGGAGGACGGCTTTTTCTTGCAAATAATGGTCAATCATGCTAAAATAGAGAAAATTTACACAAAGGAGTAGCCCTATGCGCTATTATTTTGCTCCTATGGAAGGCATTACGGACAGCATTTATCGCCGGCTGCATCACAAATATTTCCCCGGGATCGACCGCTACTATATGCCCTTTCTTTCCCCCACCATGCACCGCACCCTCTCTCCCAAGGAGCAACGGGAACTGCCCTTCGCCGACACCGTTCCCTTCACCGCCATCCCCCAAATCCTGACCAAAAATCCAGAGGACTTTCTCTGGGCAGCACAGGTCTGCGCCGACCGGGGCTATGGAGAAGTGAACCTGAATGTAGGCTGTCCCTCCGGCACGGTGGTTTCCAAAGGAAAAGGGGCCGGAATGCTCCGAAACACCGATGAACTGGATCGTTTTCTGGATAACATTTTCTCTGAAAGCCCCATTCCCATCAGTGTAAAAACACGGCTGGGCATTGAAAATGCGGAGGAATTTCCTGCACTGCTGGAAGTTTTTAACCGCTATCCTGTGGCAGAACTGACCGTTCACCCCCGGGTTCGGAAGCAGTTTTATAACGGCAGCGTGGACACGGAAATGTTCCGCTATGCCGCCGAAAACAGCAAAAATCCCCTATGCTACAACGGAAATCTTACCTGTTTGGATGATATTTCCGCATTTTCCGCCCAATTTCCGCAAATGGAGTCCCTTATGCTGGGCAGAGGTCTGATCGGCGACCCGGGAATGCTCTGCCCCGGCGGCACCACCGCCGAAACTTTGGAACGATTCACCACAGAACTGCTGGAAGCCTATATTGAAGCCTTCGGCGGCGCCCGTAACGCCATGTTCCGTATGAAAGAAAACTGGGGGTTCCTGCTGCACCGCTTCGAAAACAGCGAAAAATTGGGCAAGCAATTACGCAAAACCACCGATGTGGACGAATACCGAGCCATCACCGCCCAGATCATCCACGCCCTGCCCCTGGCGTCCAAATTACAGGCAGATTGGTAAAAAAATGACCTCTGAAATCAGAGGTCATTTTCTTTATCTTATTTGCTGGAGGTGGTTCCGCCCACAGCTACAAACGCCAGAGCGATCTTGCTGTAATCCACTTCCATTTCGTACTTGCTCAGCATTTCCTGAATCAGCTTCTGGGACTGCTCGCTGAGGTAGGCGTTCTGGGTTCCTGTTTTCCAAACCTCCTGACCACGGGCAGAGAAATACATAATATGGTAGCCGAACTTGGTCTCCACAATGCCATAGTCGCCGGCTTTGCGGTTTTCATCAAAGCACCAATCGTTGAAAGATGCCACCATTTTGCCCTCAGCCACATCTTCATGCAGGCCGCCGTCTTCACCATTGGAGTCTTCCGTATTTTCCTTAGCCAGGGCAGCAAAGTTATCTTCTGTGGGATTTTCCAGCCACTTTGCCAAGATTTCTTCTGCCTTTGCCTTGGCGGCAGCTGCCTTTTCAGCATCCTTAAAGGTGATGGTGCCATCCTCATTTTCCGTGCCGTCAGCCTTGATCAGAATGTGGCGCACATCCACCACATACTTGCCATCCTGCTTAACGCCATTGCCTTCCAGGGTTTCCTTGTTGGCCTTAAAGTACGCTTCCAGCTCTTCGTCTGTCAGCTTTTCAATTCCCTCATAGAGCTTATTGAAATACAGGTAGCTGTTGTAGTACACATTCATGTAGGATTTGTAATCATCCAGGGTGGCGTTGGGGCCTATTTGCTCGTTAAAGAAATCCTGTACCGTTGCATAGCCGGAATCGGTGGCCGTTTTTTCCATGGTGGCATCCAAATTGTCAAGATATGCCTGCATTTCGCTGTCCATCTTGAAATTGTTGGCGGCTGCTTCCTGGGCAATGATCTGGTTCTGCTGCCAGGTGGCGATGGCAGACTCCAGGAAGTACTGCTGCCAGGTGTAGCCTTCCATCACCGGGCACTGCTGCTCATCCAGCGGCTTGGTGTAGTCCAGCCCAAAGTAGGAAAGATAGTAGCTGTAATTGTTGACAAATTCCACAACTTCCAGCTGATAATAAACCTGCAGTTCGCCGTTGGTCAGTTTTGCATTACCCAAAGTGGCGACCACGGTATCAGCCTTCTTCTGTGCCTTCTTATCAGAGACAGTATAACTATCCTGCTTGTAGATGTCGTTGTCACGGAAGATCTCCCAGTCAAACCAACTCTTTACATCCCAATTTCCACCGGTATCGCCAACGCCTTTGATTCCCCAGAACAGCACCAGTGCCAGCACTGCCAGCACAGCAATGCAACCGGAGATCGCAGCAAATCGCTTTGCCTTCTTCACATTGGCAACAGGCTGTTCCTCTTCTTCCGGCAGCTGGCTCGGAATTTCCTCTTCCAAAGTCGTTTCTTCTACGATTTGATCATCGACCACCACTTCTTCCTGGCTGTTGTCGATGCCACAGTAGGGGCAGAATTTGCCGTTATCCGGCATTTCCTCGCCGCAGAATTTACATTTCATAAGGTTTCCTCTTTCTACCAATTTCGCAATTGGCGGTATTTCCCAGTCATTTTACCATGGCACACCCACAAAAGCAAGGGCGAGAATGGAATATTTACAATTTTTCCACATTGTCAAACCGTCGCAAAATACTTGCAAAAAGACTCCAAAAATGCTATAATGAATTATTAGGATTTTACCCCACAAAGGAGTATAAAAATGGACACCAAAACGACGGTCATTTCTCAGGAACAGCTGCTTGAGCAGCACACCTATTGCGATAAAATCAGCGCCTATTGGCACAGTGCTCAGCGCACGCCCCTTGCCTATGTGGAAACCTACGGTTGCCAGCAAAACGAGGCAGACTCCGAGCGCATCCGTGGTATGCTGAAAGAATGCGGTTACGACATTTGTGACGAGGCAGAGGGCGCTGATGTGGTGGTGATGAACACCTGCGCCATTCGAGAGCACGCAGAGCAGCGTGTTTTCGGCAATCTGGGCGCATTGACTCACACCAAACGCCGCCACCCGGAGCAGAAGATTTTCCTGTGCGGCTGCATGGCCGGTCAGGAAGTGGTGACTACCCGCATTAAAAACAGCTATCCCCATGTGGACGGCGTGTTCTCTACCCATCATCTTTGGCAGTTTGCAGAGATTCTATACAAGGTGCTCACCTCATCCAAGCGGCAGTTCTACATTGCCGACGAGGCAGGCTCCATTGCCGAAGGTCTGCCCGTGGTGCGCAGCAACACTTTAAAAAGCTGGGTATCCATTATGTATGGCTGCAACAATTTCTGCACCTACTGCATTGTCCCCTATGTCCGAGGACGGGAGCGCAGCCGGAAGCCGGAAGCAATTCTTGCCGAATGCCGGGAGCTGGTTGCCAGCGGCTGCAAGGAAATCACCCTGCTGGGACAGAATGTAAACTCCTACGGCAAAGATCTGGACTGCGGTATGGATTTTGCTGACCTTCTGGCTGAAATCGCAAAAATCGAGGGGGATTTCCTTATTCGTTTCATGACCAGCCACCCCAGAGATGCTTCTTACAAGCTGTTTGACACCATGGCCTCTTCTCCCAAGATCGCAAAGCAGCTGCATCTTCCCTTCCAATCCGGCTCTTCCCGGGTGCTGAAAGCCATGAATCGGCACTACGACCGGGAAAAATATCTGGACAAGGTCACTTACGCCAAAAAGGTCATGCCGGAACTGGTACTGACTTCCGATGTGATCGTTGGCTTCCCCGGGGAAACAGAAGAAGAGTTTGAAGAAACCATTTCCCTTATTGAGGCCGTGCGCTATGACGCCCTGTTTACCTTCATCTTCTCCCCTCGTCCCGGTACACCTGCCGCATCCATGGAGGACAACACCCCCAAGGAAGAGAAAAACCGCCGTTTCGACCGGCTTTGCGCCGTTCAAAATCAGATTTCCGAGCAGATCCATGCCGGCTATGTAGGCCGCACCTTCCGCTGCCTCGTGGACGGTCGAGACAAAGAACACCTGACTGCCCGTACGGAAGGCGGACGGCTGGTTCGCTTTGAAGGCAAGGACGATCTAATCGGCACTTACCAAAATATCGCCATTACTCATTCCAGCACCTGGAGTTTGCTGGGTGAACTGAGATCATAAAAAATAACAGAAAGAGGTCGTGCCCCATGGCGAAACCTGAAAAAGAATTGACCCCCATGCAGCGGCAGTACCATGCCATCAAGGATAAAAATCAGGACTGCATTCTGTTTTTCCGACTGGGCGACTTTTATGAAATGTTCGACGAGGATGCCCGTGTGGCTGCTCAGGAACTGGATCTGACCCTGACCACCCGTGACCGGGGCAAACCCAAAGAAGAGCAGACCCCCATGTGCGGCGTTCCCTTTCACAGTGTGGATGCCTACATCGCCCGACTGGTTTCCAAAGGCTACAAAGTCGCCATCTGCGAGCAGATGGAAGACCCTGCCACCGCCAAAGGTCTGGTAGAACGGGATGTGACCCGGATCGTCACCCCCGGCACCGTCACTGAAAGCTGTATGCTGGAAGAAAGCCGCAACAACTATTTTGCTGCGCTCTATGGTGAAGGTGGAAAGTTTGGCCTTGCCTTCTGCGATATTTCCACCGGCGAATTCTATACCACCATCTGTGCAACCAGCGATGCCGCCGTGTCCGAAATCGGTCGCTTTGCCCCCACGGAGATCATCCGCTTCGGCGCAGGGGTCGTCAGCGATGCTATGAACGATGCTCTGTTCCGCCGGATCCACTGCTGTGTCGATGAAGGCAGAGCCGATGTCTTCGCCTCGGAAAACGCAGAAAAAGCCTTGGAGCAACACTTTGGCACTTCCATCACCCAGATGGGTCTGGGTGGGCTGCCTCTGGCTGTGACCGCCGCCGGCGGTCTGTTGCAAACCCTGCTGGAGCTGCAAAAGAACAATCTGCCCCACCTGCGCAGTGTGCAGTATTACACCACGGGTCGCTTTATGGAGCTGGATCTGGACGCCCGACGCAATTTGGAATTGACGGAAACCATGCGTTCCAAGGAGAAGAAGGGTTCCCTTCTGTGGGTGCTGGACAAGACCCACACCGCCATGGGTGGCAGAATGCTCCGCTCCTGGATGGAAAAGCCCCTGCTGGATGTGCTGGAGATCACCCGTCGCCACGAAGCCGTGGAAGAACTGGTATCCTCCCCCATTCACCGGGGAGAATTGGAGCAGGCGCTCTCCGATGTAACGGATTTTGAGCGTGTCATGGCTCGCATCACCACCGGCACCGTCAACTGTCGGGATCTTTTGGGTTTTGCCCACGGCCTGCGTGCCCTGCCTCAGGTTAAGGCGCTACTCAGTCGTATGGAAGCACCCATGCTACAAAAGCTGGCAGATGCCATCGACACCTTGCAGGAATGCGCCGATCGGATCGAATCCACCATCGTGGACGATCCTCCCCTGACCATCCGGGAAGGCGGCATCATCCGCCCCGGTGCAAACGAAGACGCAGACCGACTGCGTGCGCTGATGGAAGGCGGCGCAGGAACCATTGCCGCCATTGAAGCATCCGAAAAAGAAGCCACGGGTATCCGCACTTTAAAAGTTGGATTTAACCGGGTTTTTGGCTATTATATTGAAGTTTCCAAATCCTTTATTGACCAGGTTCCCGGTCACTACATCCGCAAGCAGACCCTTGCCAACTGCGAGCGCTACATCACCCAGGAGTTTAAAGATCTGGAGACCCAGGTGCTGACCGCCAAGGATCAGCTGACCGCGCTGGAGTATCAGATT
>CAZJCA010000009.1:0-32697 GCA_964544505.1 uncultured Oscillospiraceae bacterium | reverse complement strand
TTTGCCCGGGCAGGCGTCCAGAGTTCCATGGCTTATCGCAGCAGCTTCATGTGCTATGTAGCAGGCGAAACACTGTATTGCTTTGTGATGTTCTTTATCTGGAAAGCGGTATTTGCCGCCTCCGGCGAAGGGCAATTCATGGGCTTTACCCTGACGGACATGACGGTGTATGTGTTTCTTTCCAATCTGGTACGGTTTCTGACCAGCTCCGACTCCACCCAAAATCTGGCAGAGGAGATACGGGACGGCAGCATCATCATGCGGCTGATTAAGCCTGTCAACCCGGATTTTAGTCTGCTGGCAACGGAACTGGGCAACACCGCCGTGACCATGACCTTTATTTTCCTGCCGGTGATGGCAGGCGTGGAGATCTACCGCTATTTCGCCCTGGGCTATGTGGCCTTCCAGATCGGTAATTTTCTGTGTTTCCTGCTGAGCTGTCTGCTCAGCTATCTACTGTCTTTCTATTTGAACCTGATTTTCGGCTATCTTGCCTTTTTCCTGATGAATATTTGGGGCTTCTCCATTTTGAAAAACTCCATTATCAGTTTCTTCTCCGGCTCTCTGATCCCCCTGGCCTTCTTCCCCGATGCTTTCCGCCGGGTTTTGGAGGAACTGCCCTTCGCTTCTCTTGTGTATGTGCCCACCATGGTCTACATGGGCAAGTATACCGGCTCGGAACTGGCGGTGATCCTGCTCAAGCAGGTACTGTGGATCGGTGTATTCGTAGCCATCAGCCGTCTTTTGTGGCACTGGGCAAAAAATCGGCTGGCTGTACAGGGAGGTTAATATATGCGATTTTTAAGATTATACCGTACCTTCCTTGTCCAGCGGCTGAAAACCATGATGGAATACCGGGTGGATTTCCTTACGGGCGCTGCCAGTTTCCTTGTCAATCAGCTGACCAATATCATCTTCATCCGCATTCTGTTCGGGCAGATCCCGGCACTGGACGGCTTTTTGTACCACGAGATCCTGTTCATTTACGGTTTCTCTCTCGTCCCCAAGGGACTTGACCACCTGTGCACCGACAATCTGTGGAAGGTGGCCTGGTTCATTGTCCGCAAAGGAGATTTCGACAAATATCTGACCCGCCCCATCAATCCCCTGCTCCATGTCATTATGGAGGATTTCCAGCTGGACGCACTGGGCGAGCTGCTGGTTGGCATTGTATTGATGTGCATTGCAGGAAGCGCATTGGGCTTGCAGTTGAGCGTTGTGCATGTGGTGCTGATGCTCATTGCCATTATTTTCGGCGCACTGATCTTCACCGGCATTAAAATTGCAGGTGCATCCATTGCCTTTAAAATCAAGCAAAGCGGCAGCATCCTGCAAATTTTCTACCTGACTTCCGATTTTGCCAAGTACCCGGTGACCATTTACAGCAGTGCCATCCGCAACATTGTCACCTACATCATCCCCTTCGCCTTCACCGCCTACTACCCGGCATCTTATCTGCTGCGGGGTGGCGATCCCCTGTTCTGCATCGGCGGCGTGGTGGTGGCAGGTCTGGCAGTGCTTGGTTTGGGCGTACTGATCTGGAACAAGTGTCTTGCCACTTATGAAAGTGCCGGCAGTTAAAAGTAAAAGCTGTTGCAGTTTATTCTGCAACAGCTTTTTTCTTTTCGATTTTCCACATCACGCAGCTGATGATGCCCACCAGGGCGGCAGCCATCCCCACATAAGTCCAGGGGTCAGCAAAGATCTTGCCCCACCAATTTGTGCCGCCATAGTACCAGGTCATTCCGGCGGTAACACAGCACTTGGCAATGACCAGTATCGTCATCACAACGCAGCCGATGCAAATTCCCTTCCAGGGAATATTTTTCATGATCGTCCCTCCTTACAGCATGACAAAAAGGGTCAGAATAATCAGAAATCCAAAGTTAAACAGACTAAAATTACGCAGATAGAATCCTGCCTTTCCCGGATTGTGGCTGGTGTACTCCCGGAAAGTGATGAGGCTTGCCAGAGAGGAGATCAGCGTACCCACGCCGCCGATGTTCACACCCAACAGCAGTTCCCGGTAATTCTCCGTGAACTGGGACAGCAGGATCGCCGTCGGCACATTGCTGATGACCTGGCAGGACAGCACGCTCATTAACAGGGTGCTCTTTTCCAGCAGATAAGAAAACAGCTGCCGCACAACATCGATCCGTGCCATATTGCCGGAGAAGATAAAGAAGAAGGTAAAGGTCAAAAGCAAGGGATAATCCACCATTTTCAGTGCTTTCCGATCCACAAATACCAGAACCAGAGGGATGACCACCAGACCGATACCATAGGGAATGCCCCGGAACACAATGGCAATGGACAGAACAAACAGCGCCAGATACAGCACCGTTCTTCCGAGGGGCAGATGCGGCTTTTCCGCCTGCACCTCCAGCGGCTCCGGCTTGACAAAAACAATGCAGCAAATGGTGATCAGCACCACCGACACCGCAAAGGGCAGCGCCATAATGGACATAAATTCCATGGTAGGGATCTGGAACTTGGTGTACAGGTACAGGTTCTGGGGGTTGCCGAAGGGAGTCAACATACCGCCTAAATTGGCGGCAATGTTCTGCATGATGAAAGTAAACGCCATATAGCGCTGCTTTCCGGTGGAAGTCAGTACCAGATAGCCCAAAGGCAAAAAGGTCAGCAGTGCCATATCGTTGGCGATGAGCATGGAGCCAATGAATGTGATATACACCAGCGCCAGGATCGCCAGCCGGGCATTGCGGAAGCAGCGGACGATCTGCTGGGCCAAAATGTAGAAAAACTGGATGTTTTTCAGGGCACAGACCACCGCCAGCACACAAAACAGGCAGGTCAGTGTCTTCACATCGAAGTAGCCTAAGTATTCCCGATCCGGGGGCACAAAAAACATGGTCACCAGTGCCGCCACCATGGCAACCATCATCACAACATTTTTCCGCAAAAACGATGTGGTATTATGTATTACAAGTTTTCCGGTCATAAAAAAGCTCTTTTCTCTTTATTTTCCGCCACATATCATAGCACATTCCCAGAGAAAAGCAACAAAAAAATCTCGCATTTTGCGAGATGGGCATAGAAATAACCCTTGACCGTTCAACTACTCACTTTGAAGGTCAAGGGTTATCTCCTATCTCCTTGGGTTCAATCATTGGGTAACCTACCTTTCTGCGGTTTCAGCATACCTCTCAGACGAAATTTGAATTGCCTCCGTTGGGCATTCGGTTGTGAACTCGTACACAAATCTATATGATCGGATGTTTGGGAGAAGATATGCCGCCTTGAGAAGGAGTTTTTCTCTTCTCTGTACCTAAAAGATACCACAGCTTTTCCCCTTTTGCAAGATGGGATAGTCTCTAAAAAACAGCGCCAGTCTTTGTATAAAATACAGATTTGCGCACAGTACGGACTTTTTGTATTGACGCCCCATTCAAAATGTGCTATTATGAATGTGTTGGGGCGCTCACAGCTGTGAGCGCCCCATTGTTTTTGTTAAATTCCAGCTCGGCGGAGGATCTCAGGCACATTTTTCTCTGCGCCGATGGCCATGATATGCACACCTTCGCAGATCTTCTCTTCCTTGATTTGACGGATCAAATCGGCAGCCATATCCATACCGGCCTGCATGGGAAGACCCTTCACGCCCTTTTCCTTGCCTTCTTCGGCAGCAGCGGTAAGACGATCGATCATCCAATCCGGCACCTGAATGCCGGGGACATTGGCGTTCATGAACTTTGCCATGCCCGCAGTCTTCAAAGGAATGATACCTGCCATAATGGGCACGGTGATACCGGCAGCACGGACAGCCTCCATAAAGGTTTTCAGGCTCTCCAGGTCAAAAACGCCCTGGGTCTGAATGAATTCAGCGCCGTTGGCAACCTTCTTTTTCAGCTTGGAGATCTGCAAGGGCAGCGGATCATACACCGGTGTCACCACAGCACCCTTAAAGAGCTTGGGCGTGGTGGTCAGGGCATTGCCGCCACAGTCGCAGCCGGTTTCCTCCATGGCAGTGATCATTCTCAAAATGCCCACACTGTCCAGATCGTAGACAGGCTTGCTCTCCTTGCAATCGCCCACAGTGGGGTGGTCGCCGGTCAGTGCCAGCACGGTATTGATACCGAAGGAAGCGGCGCTGAGCACATCGCCCATGATGGCCATACGATTGCGGTCACGGCCGGTGATCTGCACGATGGCATCCATGCCAGCCTGCTGCAAATGGATGCACAGGCCCAGAGAGGAAGCTTTTAGGCAGGCAGACTGCATATCGGTGACATTGACCGCATCCACCTTGCCCTTGAGCATCTGGGCAACTTCCAGCTGCTCGGTAAAATCATAGCCTTTGGGAGGAGCCATTTCTGCGGTGATGGCAAATTCACCACAGAGCAGTTTTTCCTGTAACAGACTCATTTGCGCACCTCCCGGGTATTGATCTTACGGGGATAAGAAGTGGCTGCATGGCCTTTGGGCTCAATGAGCAGATCCAGCTTATCCAGCTGTCCCAACTGCTCCAATTTCTTGTAGATCATGATCCAGGCGCAGTCGTTTTCGGGATTGACCTCGCACTTGCCGTTTTTCTGACCGCCACAGGGGCCGGAAGTCAGGCTCTTAGCACACTTGGTCATGGGGCAGATGCCGCCGGTGTAACCCAGCACGCAGTCGCCGCACATCCGGCAGGCTTCGTTGAACATGCCCACACGCTCCACCTGTCCAAGGAACATGGTGTTGTTGGCAGGATACACGGGAATGTCGATCTGCTCGGCTACGGTGCCCACACCGTCGCCGCAGGACATACCCACGATGGCATCGGGTTCGGCAGCCTTGATGGCCTTCAGTTCCTTTTTCACCAGCAGCTTGTGGCAGCATTCGCCGGGATAGGCGGTAGCCACCACTTCCTTGCCGTTGGCTTCCAAATATTCTTTCAACTCCGCCATTTCCTTTTCGCCGCCCACATTACAGGCGGTGGCACAGCTGGCGCAGCCGATGATGGCGATTTTTTTCGCATCGCCCAGCATGAGCATCAGCTCTTCAATGGGCTTTTTTTCAGAAATAATCATAAATGTTCTCCCTTTTGGGAACTCAAATATTCTGTGTTTCAATGAGCTGGCGCAGATCCAGCTTGATCTTTTCCGGCAGATCGCAATCATCTACCGCAGACAGCATATCTGCCTGTGTAAAGCGGCAAGTACAAAGTTTTTCCTGCAACTCGGCGCTCAAATTCCACTCCATGGCATCAGAATAGACACTTGCCCGGACAATGATCCCCTGCTCCACTTGCAGCTGCAATTCAACGCCGCCCCAGGGGAAACGCTGTTTGCAGGTAAAGGTGGCAGGCAGAGACTTACCGTAATTCCAGTCCCAGGAAGCGTTCCGCTGCCGAAGCCGGTTTACATAATCTGCATCCAAATCATTTTCAGACAATTCTGCTACTTCCAAACCGTAGACCAGCGCAAACGCTTTGCGCATTTCCTCTTTCATCCGTTCGATGGTCAGATCCGGGTTCAATTCTTTCAGATTGATGACCCGTGATTGGACAGAAGAAACCCCCTTGCTCTGGAGTTTTTCTTTGGAAGGCACCAAATACTGCCCCAGCTTTGCCATATCCACATCCACAAGGAGCGTACCATGGTGATAGGCCTGCCCCTTGGAGTCGTAGAAGGCATTGCCGGAAAATTTCCGCCCCTCCACGGTCACATCGTTGCGGCCGGTGATCTGGGCATGGATGCCCAGATTTTTACAGGCGGTGACAATGACCTGCAACTGCTTGGGCAGGTCATAATTTTTCTTGGAAACCAGGAAAGTAAAATTCAGATTTCCCATATCGTGATAGACGGCGCCACCACCGGAAAGACGGCGGGCAAGATGTCCGCCGTCTTGGCTCAGTTCGGTGGTTCGGCACTCCGCCCAGGCATTCTGGTTTCGGCCGATGACAACGGTGTGGCGATTTTGCCACAGGTAGAGCACGCAGGCGTCCTCCCCTACCGTTTCCATCAAATATTGTTCAACCGCCAAGTTGAGATAAGGGTCATCTGATTTACTGATATAGCAGTAAATCTTATTCACCATAGTTGTAGCGCAGCACAGGCTGACGGGCAGCACGGACTTCGTCCAGACGACCCACGGGAGTGTTGTGGGGAGCACTGTGCAGCTGCTCGGGATCTACCTTTGCCAGCTCATGCAGCTTCTTGAACACCTCGATGGCCTCGTCCATGGTCTCCATAGACTCGGTCTCGGTAGGCTCGATCATCAGTGCCTCGTGGACGATCAGGGGGAAGTACATCGTGGGGGGATGGATACCATTGTCCAGCAGGCCCTTGGCGATGTCCAGAGCGGAAACGCCGGTATCCTTGTGGAACTGATCCAGGGTCATGACAAACTCGTGCATACAGGGGCCGGGGTAAGCCATGTCGTAAGTATCCTTTAGGCGAGCCATCATATAGTTGGCGTTGAGAACGGCGTTCTCTCCGGCTTCGGTAATGCCCTTCTTGCCCAGCGTCATCAGGTAGGCCAGAGCCTTGACAACAACAGAGAAGTTACCGTTGAAGTTCTTCACACGACCCATGCTCTTGGCAGGCTTGACCAGTGTAAACTTGTCGCCTTCCTTCTCAGCCACAGGGCCGGGCAGATAGGGTGCCAGGATGGCCTTGCAGCCAACAGGGCCGGAACCGGGGCCGCCGCCGCCGTGGGGGGTGGAGAAGGTCTTGTGCAGGTTCAGGTGGACGCAGTCGAAGCCCATGTCACCGGGACGGACAACGCCCAGAACAGCGTTCAGGTTGGCACCGTCGTAGTAGCACAGACCGCCTGCATCGTGGACGATCTTGGTGATCTCCAGAATGTTCTTATCGAAGATACCGACGGTGTTGGGGTTGGTCAGCATCAGACCGGCAGTGTCTGGGCCGACAGCAGCACGCAGGGCATCCAGATCCACGCAGCCGTCGCTGCCGGAGGGGATGTTGACGATGGTGAAGCCAGCCATAACAGCGGAGGCAGGGTTGGTGCCGTGGGCAGAGTCGGGAACGATGATCTTGGTACGGGCGGTATCGCCGCGATCCATGTGATAGCACTTAATGAGCATCAAGCCTGTGAACTCGCCATGAGCACCGGCAGCAGGCTGCAGGGTCATGTCGTCCATGCCGGTGACTTCGCACAGGCTCTTCTTTGCACGGTACAGCACCTCGATAGAACCCTGGGCAGTCTCTTCGCACTGGGTGGGATGGATCTGGGTGAAACCGGGCAGGGCTGCCATGGCCTCGTTGATCTTGGGATTGTACTTCATGGTACAAGAACCCAGAGGATAGAAACCGTCGTTAACGCCGTGGACACGCTTGCCCAGAGCCGTGTAGTGACGGATCAAGTCGTTTTCACAGACATGGGGCAGGCGCAGAGCAGCCTTTCTTGTCTGCTTCAGTTCCACAACGGGAACATCACATTCGGGAATCAGAGCCAGATGCTGTTCGGCTGTTCCTCTTTCAAAAATCGTTTTCATATCAGAACGCCTCCTTCAGCAGAGCTACTGCCTGATCCAGTTCTTCCTTGGAGACCAGCTCGGTTGCGCACCACAGCAGGCCCTCTTCCACCTTCAAGCCGCCCAGAATACCATTCTTTGCCAGAACGGACAGAGCCTTCTCCGCATCGGGGCACTCGGTAACGAACTCGTGGAAATATTCACCCTCGTAAACACGCTTCCAGCCCAGCTCTTTTTCCAGCTTCTCGGCCAGATAATGTGCCTTGGACATGGAGGAAACGGCAGCCTGACGCAGACCGACCTCGCCCACGGAAGCCAAGTATACACCGGCGGTGAAGGCGCACAACTGCTGGTTGGAGCAGATGTTGGAAGAAGCCTTTTCACGGCGGATATGCTGCTCACGGGCAGACAGGGTCAGAACATAGCCGATATTGCCGTCCTTATCCACGGTCTGACCGACGATACGACCGGGCAGATTACGGGTCATGGCCTTATTGGTGGTCATGATGCCCAGGTAGGGGCCGCCAAATGCGGTGTCCATACCAAGGGGCTGGCCTTCGCCAACAGCCACATCAGCGCCGCACTCAGCAGGGGTGGGCAGAATGGCAGCGCCGATGGGGTTGAAGCCCATGACATACTTGGCACCGGCAGCGTGAACGATCTGACCGATTTCGGTGGCATCTTCCAGCAGGCCATAGTAGTTAGGCTGCTGCAGATAGAACATGGCAGCATCAGCGCCCAGAGCGGCCTTCAGTGCTTCCTTGTCCACACGACCATTGACCGCAGGAATGACGGTCAACTCCACGCCGGAACCCAGACAGTAGGTCTTCATGGTTTCCAGCACATCGGGCTGAACGGTGGCAGCAACATAGGCCTTGGTGCGCTTACGGTCACGGCACATGGTGATAGACTCAGCAGCGGCGGTGCCCACATCGTAGACACCGGCGTTGGAAACATCCATGCCGGTCAGCTCGCACATCATGGTCTGATACTCGAAGATGGACTGCAGAATGCCCTGGCTGATCTCAGCCTGATAGGGGGTGTAAGCAGTCAGGAATTCCTCACGACCAGTGATGGCCTTGACGGTAGCAGGAATAAAGTGGCGATAGCTGCCTGCACCACGCAGGCAGGTGGGGAACACCACATTCTTTTCAGAAATCTTGGTCAGTTCCCGGCGCAGCTCCAGTTCGCTCAGGCCTTCGGGCAGGTTCAGTTCCTTGATGAACATATCCTGAGGCACATTGCAGTACAGGTCACGGATGGAGTTGACACCGATGACCTTCAGCATTTCCTGGCGCTCCGCATTGGTAGACGGAACATAAGAGCCCATATTAGCCCTCCTTGGTCATAGCCTCGTAGGCAGCGGCATCCAGCAGTTCTTCGGTAGCGGTGATGTTCTCCACCTTGAAGATCCAAGCGCCGTAGGGATCTTCGTTCAGGTTCTCGGGAGCGTCTTCCAGATCGGTGTTGACCTCAGCGACAACGCCGGAAACGGGAGAAACGATATCGGAAACAGCCTTAACAGACTCCACATCGCAAGCAGGCTCACCGGCGGTGACTTCGTCGCCGACGACAGGCAGGTTGACGAACACCAGGTCGCCCAGCTCAGACTGTGCAAAGTCGGAAATACCGATCAGAGCGGTGGTCTCGTCGATCATCTTGACCCACTCGTGGTCACGGGAATACTTCAGTTCAGTAGGAAAGTTCATGGGATTGTCCTCCAATAATTTAATAATATTTTAGTTTGTTATGTAAGGTGAATCATTCACCGTAAACGACGGGAATTGCAACAGGGGGAACGCGGTTGTTGATATGCTTGGCAACCACGACGGCAGCCACTTCACGGCCACGGATATCAACGCTGATCTCGTCACCGGCTACGATATCCTCCCGGATCAGCGCAAAGCCGATGGAACGCTTTGCCACGGTCTCGGTCTGGACACCGTTTTCCATCACATAGTAAGGAACCATGGTACCACTGGTCACATAGCCAACTTCCACGCCGTCCTTCTTCACAGGGAATCCGGCACGCAGAACGCCCTTGCCGGTCAGGCAGATGGGACGAATGCGCAGGGGCAGCGCCTTGCAGTCGGTGTGGTCGCCTTCTTTCTGGTGCAGGAAGTCAGCGTACTGCTGCTCCAGCACTTCACGGCCCACATAAGCACCCTTTTCCTCGGCAAACTTCACAGCGAAGGAAGCCAGAGGCACGGAGAACAGGCGGATCTCGTTGCCGTAGTTGTCGATGCCCATTTCGTGACCGTACAGGGGCAGCGCAGCTTCCAGACGGAGGGTATCTCTTGCACCCAGACCGGCAGGCACAGCGCCCAGCTCCACAAAGCGGTTCCAGAAGTAGACGGCGTCTTCGCTGTTGAAGTACAGCTCGTAGCCGATGGGCTCGCCGGTATAGCCGGTGGCAGAAGCGATGACCTTACGACCATCCAGCTCCACAACGCCGATCAGGTTCTTAGAAGAACCACAGGGCACGGGAGCGCCGTTTGCCAGCTGTTCCAGCATCTTCTGGGCGTTGGGGCCCTGCAGCGCAACGGCAGCCAGCTTGTCGGAGACATTGGTCAGGCGTACATCATAGCCCTTGGCCTGCTCGTTCAGGTACTCCAGGTCCTTGTCGATATTGCCGGCGTTGATGACCAAAAGATGACGGTCTTCTTCATAGCGGTAAACATAAGCATCGTCCACAGCGCCACCGGTGGTGGTGGGGATGATGGTGTACTGGGCTTTGTTCATTTCCAGAGCGCCCACATTGCTCGACAGCACATGCTGCAGGAATTCCACCCGCTGGCTGCCTTCCACATAGACACGGCCCATGTGGGACACATCGAAGATGGCGCAGTTCTTACGGCAGGCCAGATGCTCTGCAATAATACCGATGGGATACTGGATGGGCATTTCCCAACCGCCGAAGTCCACCAGGGTGGCACCGGCATCCACATGGGTCTGGTAGTAGATGGTGCGTTTTAAAGCGTTCATTATTTTCGCTCCTTTTCATTTTCCCTGAGGAATACCTGGGGCATTCCTTTGGTCATATCATGGCTATTGTAAGTTCCAAAACCAAATTTGTCAACCGCTATTATGGTAAAATTATCAAAAAACAACATCAATTTTTCGCCCTCCGCTGTGCTATCTGACAGAGCGGAGGGCGATTTTATAAATTTTAGCGATCCATTTGCCGCAAAATCAGGTAAATTGCCATAATCACCGAAGCACTGAATACGCAGCCAAACAGCTAAAATGTCTTCGATTTCTCGACTTTATTGGATCATCTTCAGATAGTTTTCATATTCTTCCTCGTTGCAGTAAACGAAATGCTCCTGTCCCACCTGCCGCAGACGCCGCCCCTCATCCTCCGGAAGCGGCACATAGGCAATGCGTACTCGCTTGCGCTCCCGGCGAGGATCTGGAATGGGAATTGCGGACAGCAAGCTTCGAGTATAAGGATGCAAAGGATGCTCAAACAATTCTTCCGACGGTGCCAATTCCAGGATCCGTCCTGACCGCATTACCGCGATCCGGTCAGAGAAGTATTTCACCACCGCCAAATCGTGGGCAACGAATAAAATGGTCAATCCCAGCTTCTTTCGCAAATCATTAAGCAGATTAATGATCTGCGCTTGGATGGATACATCCAAAGCCGATAGTGGTTCGTCAGCAATCAGCAGCTTTGGCTCCATAATAATGGCACGGGCAATGCCGATCCGCTGTCGTTGCCCACCGGAAAATTCATGCGGATATCGACCTGCATACTGCCGCTGCAGCCCCACCATGTCCAGCACAGACAGCACTTTCTGTTCTATCTCTTCCTTGTTTTTTGCACCGCCCACGATCAATCCCTCTGCAATGATCTCCTTAACGGTCATTCGTGGGTCAAGGGAGGCCAGCGGATCTTGGAAGATCATTTGAATTGCTTTTTCTGCCTTTTTTCTCTTTCCGATAGCCCTGCCCTCAAAGAAAATTTCTCCCGAAGTAATAGGATATAGCCCCATCACACACCGCCCAGTGGTCGTTTTCCCACAACCGGACTCCCCTACCAGGCCAAAAACTTCCCCTTTTCGCACCTCAAAACTCACATCTTTTACCGCATCTGCCTTGCCAAATTTTTGACACAGATGCTCTACTTTCAGCAGTGCTTCTTCCCTCATCATTTTTCCTCCCCGGCAGCAATGCGTCGCGCCAAAACAGGCGGCAGCGCCACCTTTGGTGCGTCTGGATGAAGCAGCCAGGTTGCTGCTTTATGGGTAGGTGTCACCTGAAACATCGGCGGCTGGCGAAGAAAGTCTATTTTCAGCGCATATCGATTTCGCTCAGCAAAGGCATCCCCTTCCGGTGGTTGGATCATATTCGGCGGCGTGCCGGGGATGGCCTCCAAAGTATCTGTGGTATCCAGATCCGGCATAGATGACAGCAGTGCCCAGGTATAAGGATGACGAGGATCATAGAAAATTTCTTCTGCCGTACCCTGCTCCACAATTTTTCCGGCATACATCACAGCAATATCGTCAGCCACATTGGCAACCACGCCCAAGTCATGGGTAATAAAGATCACCGACAGCCCCCGTTCTCGCTTTAAACCATTGATCAGTTCCAATATCTGCGCCTGAATGGTCACATCCAAGGCAGTCGTCGGCTCGTCGCAAATCAGGATCTCCGGGTCAGAAGCCAGAGCGATGGCGATCACGATCCGCTGCCGCATACCGCCGGAAAGTTCAAATGGATATTGATAAAATCGCCGCTCCGGTTCCGAGATCCCCACCTCTGTCATCAAATGCAACGCTCTTTCTTTTGCCTCTTTTCGGCTCATTTTCCCCATCGCCTCAGTGATCTGCTTGCCGATACGCATAATCGGATCCAGGCTGGACAAAGGATCTTGAAAGATCATGGCAATTTTCTTTCCACGAATACGGCACATCTGCTTTTCGGAAAGTTTCAGCAGATCCTCTCCTTCGTAGAGGATCTGTCCTGCTTCCACCGTGGCATTTCCTGCCAAAATACCCATGATCGCCCGACTGGTGACGGATTTTCCAGATCCGGACTCACCAACAATTGCCAATGTTCTGCCCGGTTCTAAAGCAAAGGAAATGTCTCGGACGGCCTGCAATTTTCCTGCATCTGTTTTAAACGAAACCCTTAGGTTTTTTACTTCCAGATTGTTACGCACTTTCTTTCGCCCCCAAATGGCTTTTTCTTCTACTTTTCCACGAAAGACCGCTTCTTATCCAAGAAGCAAAAAACTTCCGGCATCCAACTCGGATGCCGGAAGCACGATTTCATTTTACACGCTGTATTGGCAATACAGCAAATACATTACAATCGCAATTGCCAGGAATATCAACCCACAGATCAGCAGAAATGCAAAGCCAAACTTGTGCTCCGCTCTGGACATACGGAAATCATAATAGGTCTCGGTACTTCTTGGGGCGTTCTTCTTGAAAATATTGATAAAAGAACGCATACCAAAAATCAATCCATCGAAAACGCCTTCATTGCTGACGAATACCAATGCACCGATACCGGTGGTGGTCATGCCGACAACAAAGAAGCTGTCGCACAGGATGTGAAAGATGTTAACCAACGCTGTTTGATCCATGATTTCCATAGACCAAGCCAACAAGGCCGTTAAAATGACTTCAATTGTCAGAGTAATAGCATATTTTTTCATTTGATCACTTCTTTAACTGTTCGTATTCTTTGCAGTATCTGTTGTATTCTTCTGTGTTGCAGTAGACAAAGTGGCCGGGATAAACCTCTCGCATGGAAGGACCTTCCTGGGAGTAATCATGGTCAAGAACGGGATTATAGACCGTTCTCTTCCGGTTTTTCTCACTGATGGGATCCGGCAGAGGAATTGCCGACAGCAGTGCCCGGGTATAGGGATGGAAAGGATGTGCAAACAGTTCATCACTATTGCCCATTTCCACGATCTTACCGAAGTACATGACTGCGATTCGGTTGGAGAAGTATTTCACAACGGCCAGATCGTGTGCGATAAACATAATGGTCAGTCCCATTTTCTCGCTCAGATCATTCAGCAGGTTGATAACCTGAGCCTGAATGGAAACATCCAATGCCGAAATAGGTTCATCAGCAATGATCAGCTCCGGGTTCATGATGATCGCACGGGCAATGCCGATACGCTGCCGCTGACCACCGGAGAACTCGTGAGGATAACGGGAGGCGTGCTCCTGTACCAGGCCGACGATCTCCAGCATCTTATAGACCTGCTGATCGATGTATTCCTTGTCCTTAACGCCACGGATCACCAGACCTTCTGCGATGATATCATGGACCGTCATACGGGGATCCAAAGATGCAATGGGATCCTGGAAAATCATCTGGATCTCGTTGGTCAGCTTATTTCTGCCCTTTGAACGGGAATACTTCTTGTGATCAGCAATGGCGGACTTGATCTCTGCACGATTCTTCGCTACGATCTCATCCCGCTGTTCTTTTGTGATCTTTCCATCTGCGCAATCCTGGCGAGCCTGCTTGATCGCATCTTCATAGCTACGGGTACCTGCACAGATACGCTCGCCCTTGTAATAGACAGAGCCGCCGGTGATGTCGTACAGACGGATAATGGAACGTCCGGTAGTCGTCTTACCACAGCCGGACTCACCGACCAGACCAAAAACCTCGCCCTTGTAGATCTCAAAACTAACCTTATCGACAGCCTTATTTTCCCTCTTTTTCAGCTTGAAATACTGCTGGAGATTATCAACTTTCAACAAAACTTCTTTTTCCATGTTATTGTCTCTCCTTCTTCAAGCGTTCAATGCGGGCCTTGATCAGCTGAGGCATCTCGACCTTAGGTGCATTGGGGTGCAGCAGCCAAGTAGCAGCCTGATGGGTATCCGTAATATCGAACATAGGAGGTTCCAGCTCGAAGTCGATTTCCAGTGCATACTTGTTTCTGGCTGCGAAGGCATCGCCCTTCGGCGGGTAGATCATGTTAGGCGGTGTGCCGGGAATGGACTCCAGCTTTTCCTTGGTATCCAGGTCAGGCATGGAGCTCAGCAGTGCCCAGGTGTAGGGATGTGCAGGCTCGTAGAAGATCTCCTCTGCAGTGCCCTTTTCCACGATTTTACCGGCGTACATAACTGCGATTCTGTCCGCCATATTTGCAACGACGCCCAGGTTATGGGTAATGAAGATAACAGAAAGGTTTCTCTTGCGCTTGATGTCGTTGATCAGCTCCAGGATCTGACCTTGAATGGTCACATCCAGTGCGGTGGTCGGCTCATCGCAAATCAAAATATCCGGGTTTGCAGACAGGGCGATGGCAATAACAATTCTCTGACGCATACCGCCGGAGAACTCGAAGGGATACTGGTTATAACGGGCTGCAGGTTCGGGAATACCAACTTCTTCCATCAACTTGATGGCCTTAGCCTTGGCGATCTGCTTGTTCATGCGAACCACCACACGGGAGGCCTGCTCTTTCAGGAAATCAATGATCTCAACAACTTCTGCGTTGGCATCATACTTTGTGGTATTTTCGATATCTGCTTCGTAGGAAGCGATCAAATTCTCGATGATCCTACAGATATTCTCCTGCTTCAGTTCCAGATCCACGATCACCTGAGGCTTCAGAACCCAATCCGGATTCTTGCCCTTAGCGATCAAAGCATCATACTTGGCTTTGTTCTTCAGGTAGATCTTTTCTTCCACGGGATTTTTCTTCACACCGACAAAGTAGTCGTTCACTGCAGACTCAATGGCGGAGTGGAACACATATTCGGTACTGTTTTTTCTGACAGAGAGTTTGTTAATGGCCTTGTTGACCTTTTCAGACAGGTGTCTGACATACTCATGAGATTTCTTCTGGTCAATGTTGCCGCTCTGGAAGTAAGCCAGGGCTTCCTTCAGTTCCACCAGGCACTCTGCCTTCCGGGAAACGGACTTCTTATGCGCATAACGCACACCAAATGTAGCAGTCTTGATGAAGTCCAGCATAAAGTCCTCGTCCAGGAACTGCCGGGTCATGCGATTCATCTCAGCCACAGACATCTTGCTCAGGTCTGCGCCGGGATTAGCTGTCAGATAATAACCCATGGTGAAGAAGTTGGGCTTTTCCTTTGCCAACGCTTCCTTGGTCAGCTTGTAAATCTTTTCCAGGGGAGCGATCGCATCTTTCGGATCCAGCTTTTTGCCTTTCTTGGCAAGCTTGCGCAGTTCCTCAGCCAGTGCCACCGTCTCGTCATTTTTCACGACCACATAGGGGTTAAACGACTCAGTGAAGTTCTTAGCGATGGCACGCAGTTCTGTGGGCACATCAATACTGCGCTCCTTCTTGATGTAGGTCAGCAGGCTTTCCACCTGCACTTCCACCTGCGTGGCTTCGCCGTAGGCATCGTTAAAGAGACCCTCGACCTTGGTGTTTTCGATGCAGAAATTGTCGAACTTTTTTAGTTTTGCGGCCACTTCTGCTTTATAATCCTTGCCATTTTCGGCATCTGCAGCGTTGACATTCTCGCCCAGGAGTTTAATGAGCGTGTTAAATTCATTCCTTGCGTTCTTTCTGCCGGTCTTCGCCTTAAGGATCATAGCCTCTGTCAGCTGCTGACCAATACGCATGATAGGATTCAGGCTGGACATCGGATCCTGGAAGATCATGGCGATCTTATCGCCACGGATCTTATGATAATCTTCTTCGGAGATTTTCAGCAAATCCTGTCCATTGTATCGGATCTCACCGCCCTCAACGATGGAATTGCCCGCCAAAATACCCATAATTGCTTTACTTGTTACGGATTTACCGGAGCCGGACTCGCCAACGATGGCCAAAGTCTCGCCCTTGTACAGATCAAAGGAAATATTTCTAACGGCTTTTACGATTCCACCCTGGGTACGGAATGATATTTGCAGATTTTTTACTTCTAGTTTCTTATCCATAAATATGAACATTCCTTTCCTCCGTGTCCCATCCGGCAGGATGATCTGCCGGATGGGACACGAGTCTAAAAATTATTAGGATATGCTGCGCTGTTTAATCCTCGGATCCACGCAGGGACGGGTTGAAAGCGTCGCGCAGGCCGTTGCCAAACAGGTTGAAGCAGAGCATCAGCAAGCTGATGAAGATTGCGGGGAACAGGATCATGTGAGGGTAAGTGAACAGGTAGTCCTGACCGTTGGACAGCAAGGTACCAACAGAGGTCAAGCTGCCGGTGGACAGGTTGATAATGCCCAGATAGCTCAAGCTGGTCTCAGAGAAGATAACACTGGGAATGACCAGAACAGAGCCGGTGATCAAAGTACCCACTGCATTGGGGAAAATGTGCTTGAACATGATCCGACCGTCGCTGGCGCCCAGGGTCCGTGCTACCAGGACATACTCCTGATTTTTAAAGCGGTAGAACTGCATTCTGGTGCGTCCTGCCATACCCGTCCAGCCGGTGAGGAAGAATGCCATAAATAGGATGATCATGTGACTGACATTGAAGTGATACTTCATCAAGCTGATAACGATCATGAAGGGGATCGAAGACAGCAGTTCCACGAAACGCTCCATCATCAAATCCAGCTTGCCGCCGTAGTAGCCTTCGATTGCACCGTAGATCGCACCGACAAACAGGTTGACGGTTGCAACGACGATCGCCAGGATGAAGGAGAAGCGAGCACCGCCAGCCAGACAAACAAACAGGTCCTTACCGATCTGGTTGGTGCCGAACAGGAAGCTGGGCTCGGTAATGCCATCGCCTGCCAGATAATGCTGGTAAATATAGTACTCCCGGTAGTCCACACGAACTTCATACTGTTCGCCGTCCATCTGACGGGCGTAATTGTACTTCTTACCGGTTTCGCCATCTCGTTCCTCGATCAGCATTTTACTGGTGTAGCCATCAGTGCCGTCGTTATCCACATAAATATCGATGAAGTCGCCGGTTTTCTTGCTCAGAACCGGTTCACCCATTATATCGGTACGGAACCAGACCTTACTTTCGTCGCCATTGTATTTTGCGTGAGTCGGACGGAGTTTCAGCTCCGTGATGGGATAAATGACCTGGATATTATTGGCATCCTGGTACTCCTGCAATGCCTTATATTCTTCTGCACTCAGCAGAGCAAATTGGATGCCCACTTCATTGTAAGTGTCGTAGCGATAGTAGTATTTGGTCGTATCCATGCCCATGTAGCTTTCTTCAACGACTTCAACATCGCTCATGATCACTTCACGACCAATTTCCATCTGGGTAGTCAGATGCAAATTGTAGCTGTATTGGTTCAGGCCTTCGCCCTGCTTGCCACCGTCCCAGAAATTCAGGCCAAGATCATAGAACAGCTGATTTTTCGGCTGCACGAACTTGTACATCTCGTCCTGATAGCCCACGGTGTAAGGCGTGCACATAGGTCCAATAATCGCAAACAGGAACAAAAACAGAATGATAATTGCTGCTAAAATAGAACCCTTATTCCGGCAGAAGCGATTGAGCGCATCCCGGAAATAACTAACAGGTTTGGTTTCAAGTTTGTTATCATGTAGGTTTTCGCCATGGGAACGGAAAACAAATTTTTCACTGGAAATCTGATAATCTTGAGCTTTCATTTATTTCGCCCCCATTCTAATTCTCGGGTCAATGATACCGTAAGACAGGTCAATGACCAGGGCAGCTGCCAGACCGATCAGCAGATAGAAGCCGGACAGCATCATAAAGAAATCGTAGTCGGGTGCGTTGATCGCAGCTAAGTACAGGTTGCCAACGCCGGGCACAGAGAAAATCTTCTCAATGATCAAAGAACCGGACATAACGCTGATAAACTCGCCGACGATAGAGGGGAAAATAGGCACCATTGCATTGCGCAGGGCATGGCGGGTGGTCGCCTGGGCCTTGGTCAGGCCTTTGGTGCGAGCAAGCAGCATAAATTCGCCTGTGAGAACTTCGGTCAGTTCCGCACGGGTGAAACGAGCGTATCCTGCAATAGATCCAAAGGACATGGAGAACACTGCCGGGAGCATAGACTTGAACATATCCCAGGTGAAATAGTCAAAGCCCGAGTTCATTGTCTTCGGCAGCCAGTTCAATCTAAAGCAGAAGATATACAAAAACAGGGATGCGTAAACAAACGCAGGAACAGAAATGAACACCATAACAGCGGTGGAAATCAAGTGATCCTGCCATTTATTCTTTTTCAATGCGGCTAAAATGCCCAGTCCAATGCCAATAGGCACTGCAAACAAGGAAGAATACACATTGATGAGGATCGTGGGAGGCAGTTTCTCAGCGAAAACATCCCAAACCTCTCTGCCACGGTATTCCGGCATATTGATACCAATACCGAAATCGCCATGGAACATTCGTTTAATGTACAGTCCGTACTGTTCCAAAATAGGCTTATCGTAGCCTCTGGCCTTTAATTGCGCCTCCAATTTGCTGGCATCTTCGCCAATGCCGACAGAAGAAGTGTCAACAGGAAGCATTTTGATCAGAACGAAACATACTGTAAATATAATTGCAAAGGTCAGGAGCATCAAGCCCACTCTTTTGCAGATATATTTGAGCATATACATATCTGCTGTCTCCTTTCTAGTTTACAGGTATAGGCAAGTATACAAATGGGGGATAGTTCCACTATCCCCCATTTGCGCTAGGACTTAATGTAATAACAACTTAAGCTTTGTAATCCAGCTGACCGTCGACTGCGGTCTTCTTAACCATTTCTACCCACTCGGTATCGTCGAACTTGTACTGCATGTACTTCATTCCGCCGTAAGCCATGAAGGTGTTGTAGGTGTAGGTGATGTAGTCGATCTTGTAGCTGAGCATAGATGCAGAGTAGCTGTAGGTCAGAGGAACGCTGTAGTAAGCCTGCAGAACCTGGCCTTCCAGTGCAGCGATCAGACCCAGTCTCTTTTCATTGCCGATGGCAGCTTCAGACCAGTCGTACTTGCCGTAACCGTTCAAGCACTTGTACCAATCCATCAGGGACATTTCCTCGGTGATATCAGCACCGTTTTCGCCAACGCCCTTCATGGTGTACTTCATGGTGACAGAGCTGGTATCCCATGCTGCAGAGAACATATAGTCGGGGCTCAGGTAAGCCAGCAGGAAGTAGCCGGGATCCCAGGCGGCGCCTCTCCAGCCACCGGCACAAATGTCGTATGCGCCTGCACGGAAATCGTCTGCCCACTTGCTGCCAAAGGAAGCGTTAAACTCAATTTCCAGCTTGCCTTCCAGCTTGGTGCCCTTGACCAGCTCGGTAAATGCAGTTACCAAATAGTTATACTGGCGTCTGGTGCTTTCCTGATCAGCGGCGGTACCATAGGTCAGCACGACCTTGTCGCCTGCCTTAATGTCGCCTGCTGCCAAAGCCTTGTTGTAAGCTTCGTCCACCAACTGACGAGCCAGGACCAGATTCTGACCGGAAATAGACTCAACAGCTGCATCCAGATCGGGATACTTGGAAACATCAACGCCATAGGTGTCGCACAGGATCTTCTTCGCTTCCTCAGTGTCTCTAAAGACGCCGCCATGCTCTACATCATAGTAGTGGACGGGTCCGAACAGGCCGTAACCTGCCTTAGATGTGGAAGTGACCTTGGTGGCATAGTCGGATCTGTTGATTGCCAGAGACAGTGCCTTTCTAAACTCGGTGTAACCCAGGATGGACTTGTTCACGCCTTCGCTCTCACGAGCCTTCAGCTGTTCCACATTGGACTGCAGCTGCAAAGATCCAACATAGTCATCGGGGGTGAAGTAGGCACGGGAAGAGCCCTTATAGTCGCCAACGACGGAGACATCCAGGCCAATGCCGTCAATTTCGCCTGCCAGGAACTTCAGCCAAGCGGTGTTCCAGTTCTCAACCTTCTCGCAGACGATCCGGTCGGTCATGTACAGGCCCTCGTTCTCTTTCTGATTGAGACCGTACCAGTTGGTGTTTCTGGTGCAGACATATTCCTTACCGGACTGGAAGCTCTCCAGCTTGAAGACGCCCCAGCTTCTGGTATTCAAAGCATTGGTGTTATAAGTAGTTGTCCACAGTTCGGAACCTTCAGCAGGAGCCTGCTTACAAGCTTCAAAAGTAGCTTCGTGGACCAGAGGCAGGCTGGAGAAGTTGTAGGCGGCTCTGTAAGTCAGATTGCCGTTATCATCCAGCAGATCCAGAGGCTTCACCATAACAACGACCAGCTCGTAGTCGCTGACAGCGAAGATACCGACCTTGTCAAAGCTGAACTCGCCGTAGGTGTAGGGGAACCACCAGTAGTTGGCGACTTCCTCAGGGCCTTCATTGCCCCATGCCTCGGTGTTGATCAGCTTTTCCCACAGCTTGATGGACTCGTCGGTAACAGCGATCTTGCCGTTCTCATCGGCCAGAGCTGCCAGAGCCTTGTAAGCATCGGCATCCAGATAGCCACCGCCAGCATAGGTATTCGCATCGAACTTACCGAACTTGGAGCTATTCTTCTGAGTCAGAGAGAAGTAGATCTCTGCGCCGTCGGGCTGGGTGTACACACCATTTTCGCCCTTCTTCAGATCGCCAACTTTATAAATCAACTCAGCACCGTTGTCGGCCTGCTCCAGCTTCTGACCCTGCTTTGCGTAGAACTGAGCGCCAACCAGAGCAGAGGAACCGGGACCATAGTAGGAGTCAGCACGGTAATGCTTGAACAGGGGGTTCAGCTGCTCCTTCATGGAGTAAACGAAATCGTGAGCATCGATGGGATCGCCATTGTCCCACTTCAGATCATTACGCAGGGTGATCTTATAAGCGTAGTTTTCAGTGACCTCACCCAGGCCCCAGTCCTTTGCGTACTGAGCGGTGACATCCTCCAGCTTGGTAGCTGCGCTGTACTTGACATCAAACTGACCGTCGATGATCAGGCCGTCTTCGTCAAACTTAAAGTCATAAGTAAAGAAGTCGGAATTAAAGTAGCTGATCAGGGTGGAGTCGTTCTCGTCCTTATAGTTCAGCTGATTCCAGTTGGAAGGCATGACAGTGGTGTAAGTATTGTAAGTATAGCTCTTACCATCGTCAACCCACTGATAGGGCTTATTGGGATCCACAGGCGAGCCGTTGGTGGTAGTACCCTGTGGACCGGCGGTAGTGGTGTCGTCCTTGGGGGTACAGGCCACGATGCTGAACACCATAGCCGCCGCCAACGCCAACGCCAGTAATTTCTTCATGCTCATAAATTTCCCTCCTAGTTATTTTTCCCACCCGATTGGATGAGCCGGGGGTCCTCGCTATCCAATGGGCGGACAGCCGTTTCTTCTCTGTGGACTCCTTGTGCCGAGAGTATACCATAAATTTGCAAGATAGTCAAGTGCCATTTTAATAATTCCTTAAAAACGCCTCTGTTCTAAATCCCTAATTTTAGTTCGTTATTTTTTGCGACCTTTGGATATTTTGCTATATTTTTTGTGCAGTTTGTCTTCTGTGCACAAACATTCATCTTTTGTTCACGAGACACGGGCAATCACTTTTATGCATTATCCCATGTTTTTATTCAATATTTATGCATTCATATTCCGTTCATAAACTTAAAAAACGGCAGGCAGCACCAAAGCCGCCTGCCGGTCACCCTATCAAAAGTTGAACAATCCGCCTAAATTCCACCTGTTCTCCTGTTTCCAGCCATAGTTTTTGGGTGTATTCATCGACTTTCACTATCCGACCGGAAAATACACGGTAACTGCCTCCGGATTTTCGCCCATCCGGGCAGAATACCTTCACCTGCACCTTGGGCAAATCCTCCAAATTTTCTTTCACCCAGCAAAGCCGCTCGTTGATGGCTGCTACCTCCCCTTCGTCCAGCGAGATCTCCGCCTCCGTTCGCCGGGCAGTCTCCGCCAGCACTGCATCGTAGCCCGTCAGCGCCGCAAAGGGGGCAAACTGTGCCGCCCGCTGAGAAAGAGACATTCTGGGCCGACGGGACGACACCGGATGGGGCAGGTCAATGATCGCCTCATATTTTTGATCCATGCACTGTTCCCCCTCCGATCTCATTTTCTGTGTCCGCCCACCTGATCGTTGCGCTGTCGGGTGGTGGCTCCCTGCTGATAGTTCATGCCCTTCAAGATGGCATTTTTCCCAAATCTGCGTTTGATCTGCAAAACCGCCTCCTGCTGCCGCCGTTCCTTTTCCTCGGCGCAGGCCTGCCGCTGCTGCTCCTGCTGTTTCATCTCCATGTCCGAAAAGAAGTCCAGCTGCTCCGGCGGCTGCGCCGGGATCTGATTTTCCGGCAATACATGGTTGGCTACCACCGTCAGTCGGCGCACCAGCAGTCCCGGCCGAACGATCTTGTCGAACAGATCCAGCGCCTTTTCCATCACCAGCCGGGTGGAGGAGGAATGTCCACCCAAATTTGCCGTGCCGGTGCTGTGCTTGGGGATGCTGCGACCATAGGGGTCTGTGACCACCGGGCCATCGTAGACCAGACCGGGGGTAGTCAGGCTCTCCCGGTCGTAGCCGATGGTCAGCACGATCTGATCGGTCTTGAGCCGTTTTTCCACCAGATCCAGCACCAGAAGATCCAGCATCTCCTCCACGATCAGCCGTGCTTTTTCCACCGGATAAGGACTGCACAGCACCTGCCCGGTGGAGATGCTGTTGGTGGTGGGCTTGTAGTCCTTGATCTGCCGGAGGGTGCAGGGCTCATAGCCCCAGGCATGGTCGATCAGCAGCTCCGCATTGACGCCGAAAAGTTTGTACAGCAGATCTTCATTGTGGTAATCCGTGGCCTTGCCCACGGAACACAGTGCCACATCCCCCATGGTGCGCATTCCGTATTTTTCCAGTTTTCGGGCGTAGCCCTTCCCCACCCGCCAGAAATCCGTGATCGGCTCATGTTCCCACAGCTGCCTGCGGTAGCTTCTTTCATCCAGCTGTGCAATTCGGCAACCGTTTTCATCCGGCGGCATTTTCTTCGCCACGATGTCCATGGCTACCTTTGCCAGATATAAATTCGTGCCGATGCCAGCCGTCGCCGTAATGCCGGTCTCTTCCAACACCGCCTTGACCAGCTTTTGCGCCAGCTGTTTGGGGGTAGCGCCGTAGGTTTTCAGGTAGGCCGTCAGATCGATGAACACCTCGTCGATGGAATAGGCGTGGACATCTTCCGGGGCGATATAGCGCAGATATACATTATATATAATAGATGACACTTCCATATATTTGCCCATCTGAGGTCGGGCGGCAATAAAGTCGATCTCCAAGGCCGGATTTTTCGCCAGTTCTTCCCCATCGCTGGATCTGCCGACGAACCGATGGTCGGGGATCTTCCGCAGACGCTCGGCATTGGCTCTTCGCACCTGCTCATTGGCTTCAAACAATCTGGCTCGACCGGACACGCCGTAGGCCTTCAGCGCCGGGGACACCGCCAGACAAATGGTCTTCTCTGTTCGGCTTTCATCCGCCACCGCCAGCAGCGTTGTCAACGGATTCAGGCCACGCTGTATACACTCCACCGAGGCGTAGAAAGACTTTAAGTCAATGCACAAATAAAAGCGCTCCACCGCTCCCACCTCCTTTTTTCTCATTATATAACACGAACATTTGTTTTGCAACAAGAATTTTCTGGAAACGAAAAATCGCTGCCCCGAAGGGCAGCGATCCATATTACAGTTCGTCCAGAAACTCCCGAACCTCGTCCACGGCATCTTCCAGCATCTCGTGCTCATCTGCCCAGGCTTCATAGGCATCGCCGTTTCTGTTCTTCGGTTCCCGGCTGTCCAGCTGGGCGATCCTTTCCTCCAACTGCGCCAGGTATTCCAGCAATTCCTCTCTGGTCATGTCCTCCAGATACTGTTCCTCCTGGGAGGGTTTAAATTCGATCATATCCATCTGCTCCTTTATTGAAATCCAGTCAGTCGGTTGGCTTTGTAAATCCCCTGTGCCGCACGGTCGTCCTTGCAGAAAAATGGGACACATGTGATAGTTTGATTGTAGCATATCCCGATCCATTTTGCAACCGATCAGCGCTTACGAGCCTGCCTTGCCGCAATTGGCGTTACACCCAGTGTCCGTCCCCAAATGCGCAGATCCGCACTTCCTCTTTCTGATAGTCACCGCCCCACCAACTGCTGAATTTCTTGTATACTTTCGCTCTGGCTTCTTCGTCATTTTCTGCAAGGATCAGGGTTTTAAAATCCATGGTGCCGTTTTTGATCATTCCAACATAAGTCATATTTTCGCCCTCCTGTGTGGTCTTTTGTTTCTTGCCTATATCCTATCACAAGAAGATTGAAAATGCGACACTTATTTTTCATTTTCCCTAAAGAGTCTCGATAATACGACTTTTTATAAAATAATCTATTGACCCAAATCAAAAAGCTGCTTTGTCACCGGCAACCAACTCCCCCGGCATTCCATTTTAAAACCAGAAAAATCGCCGAATTTCTTACGAAAGGGAAAAACTGTTAAACCGCTTCTGGGTCAACCGCTCCACAGCGGCTTTTTACGCACAAGTTTTCCAATATGTTTAGCGGTTTTATCGTTGGATGCCCATATTTTTTCTTGTCTGCAACATTCAGCGGAGAAACATAATATGTGAATTTGCTATTGAACTCACCGAGCACCTTTACCCCCCTTTCTCGAAAGAACAGGATGTACTCTGTGTCAGTTAAATATTTGTTTCCGCAAGCTGGAATAGGATTTGTCTTGTGCCAAGTCAGCAAATTCCAGTTGCACTTTTTCCGTTCTACAAAATAATTCAAGAGCGGAATTATTTGTTTCTGTGAACAGAACAGATAGATATTTATTTTCTTCAAAACACGGCACATTTCATCCAGCACTTTTTCGTCAAAACCGTCTCGCATGCCTTAGGACTTTTGCCCACATGCATCCAGTGCTGCTTAATGTCATCAGCACTCATGCCCTCACCAGAGTCCGTTATTATTAGATTGTTTTCAAAAAAATCTAGACTAATGGTTGTTGATTTGGCGTCATACGCGTTTTTTACCAACTCCAAAACTGCGGATTCGTCGTTAGTAAAGTTCTGAACACCTAAGATCTCAGCAATGGTACTATCTTCAATGACATACCGTAATTGTTCCATAGTAGGGACATTCGCCACGCTCTCCATTATAATTAGGCCAGTGATTTGGATGATCGCTGGCCTTTTCCATTGCACCTTGACAACTTCATGATCAGCCAACTTAAGATACCTCCTCCGGGCAAAGTGTCGCCACGATACCAGCGCACCAACGGAGGGTAACGCCGCTGAGATCCAGGGGCAGGCAACGGGGGTTGGATAGACTGACACTTTGCATCTTTGGCACCTCTATCATATAGATAAGTTCTTTTCTTCTGCTTTTACAATTCCGTGGTTTTCATAGCCATCACACCCCTAAAACGAATACCAGAGTATTTGTGCATCAATCATTTTTCAAAATCAGAAAGGAGACACTATGACCGCCAACTACAGTTCCTACGACCAACTTCCACTTTCTCTGAACGCAAATGACATTGCGGCGGTGCTGGGGATCTCCCGTGCCAACGCCTATGTCCTGATGCGTGCCAAAGGCTTTCCCACCATTTTCATCGGCAAACGGATGATCGTCCCCCGTGATAAATTCATCGCCTGGATGGATCTGCAGACCAGTGCATCGTAACGATGCCGTCCGTAAAAAATCCCACTGCTCGCAGATGTAAATTTTTTGCAGACAGCGGCTCAAACCCCTTCCAAAACCCAAAATATTATGTTAAGCTATAAAGGCGAAATGCCTTGTACCGGAGAAAGGAGTACACATGGCAAAAAGACGGGCGAGCGGAGATGGTTCTCTTCGCCAGCGTCCAAACGGCACTTGGGAGCTGACCCTCACAGACGGCTTTCAAAGTGACGGTAGGCGCAAATATAAAAGTTTCTACGCAAAAACGCAAAAAGAAGTAAAACAAAAGGCCCGGGCTTACCAGGAAGCCAAGGCCGAGGGCATTGAAGTTGATACGGTCTACTATTTTCATGAGTGGGCCGACCTGTGGTTTGAAAGCCACAAGGACAACATTATGCCCACCACCCAGGAAAATTATCAATATACCCTGCGTACCCTCAAGGCAGCTTTTCCCCACAAGAAGCTCTGCGACATCAAACCCTTTGACATTGAAATGATGCTCAAGAAGCTACGCCGGGACGGACGATCCATTTCCGGTCTGGCACAATGCAGAGGTATGATGTATCAGATCATGAACAAGGCCGAGGCCAACGATCTGATCCGCAAGAATCCAGTACGGTTTGCCGAGAAAATGCGATACCGGGAACCGGTGAAGCGAAAAGATGCCTTCACCGCCGAAGAAGTGTCCATTCTCATGGAGCAGCTTCCCGAAAACCGCATTGGCCTGAGCATCCGCCTGATGCTGGGCACCGGCATGAGAACCCAGGAGCTTCTGGCATTGGAACCCCGGCACATCGAACCGGACGGCTCTGTCATCCGCATCGAGCAGGCCATCAATATGCAGAAAGGAACGGCAGTGGTCGGCTTTCCCAAATCCAGGGACAGCTATCGAACCATTCCTGTGCCCCAAAGTCTGCGTTGGTGCGCCGCAGCACTGCGGCAGACGGAGAAAAAGTTCATCTGGGAGGAACGGAAAAAGGACAACCCCTGCAATCCCTCCCACTTCCGCAACCTGTTCCGCAAGGCGCTGGAAGCCATCCCGGAAGTTCCAAACCTGACACCCCATTCCTGTCGGCATACCTATGTCAGTCAGATGCAGGCGCTGGGCGTGGATCTTCCCACCATCCAGAGTATCGTCGGTCACGCCGACATCGACATGACCCAGCATTATCTCCATGTGCAGGAGTCCATTCGGCTGGATGCCATTGATCGGTTCAGCAAAGCCTTTCCCGGCACTCATGGCCAGCCGGAAGACCCGAACGAAGGCCGTTGCCGGGTCATCAACTTCCCCAATGTGGGCTGATGTGCCGTCCTGTCCATGGTGTGTCACCGTAATTCTGGTACGAAAAGTTCCGCAGGAGCAGGCTGTTCCGCCATATTTCGAATAAGTAGGATATAATGGACAAAATGGAAGATTTCAGACGAGAAAAAGACCTGAAATCTTGCGATTTCAGGTCTTTCTGGTGGAGATAAGCGGGATCGAACCGCTGACCTCTTGAATGCCATTCAAGCGCTCTCCCAGCTGAGCTATACCCCCATATTCAGTTGGCTGTTTCAGACAGCTTTCGTATTATAGCAAAGAGGCCCCTTTTTGTCAAGGGGTATTTTTAACTTTTATATTCCATTTTTCCAAATGCCATGCTATAATAGCCCCATCAAAACAGAAAGAGACAAGCCCTATGGTTCAAGAATTGATGCACGACCCGATTTTTCTGGCAGTTCCTTCAGAACCTGCCTCAAAGGCAGACCTGCCCATTGCCCAGGATCTGCTGGACACTTTGCAATTTCACAAAGACAGCTGTGTGGGCATGGCCGCCAACATGATCGGCGTTCGCAAGAACATCATCGCTTTCTGGGATGAAACCAGTCGAAACTATCTCGTGATGCTCAATCCGGAGATCATTGACACCGCAGGCATCTACGAAACCGAAGAAGGCTGCCTTTCCCTGCTGGGTGGCCCTCGGAAATGTCAGCGCTACCGCAGCATCCAAGTCCGGTATCAGGACGAGAAAATGAAAGTCAAAACAAAACTGTTCCACGGCTGGACAGCCCAGATCATTCAGCACGAAGTGGATCATTGCAAGGGAATTCTGATTTAGGACTGCTTTTATCCCAAAAGCAGTCCTAAAATTTTATCATCTGTCAATGCAGCGCTGGAATATGCCCCTTCCAAAATGGCATCCACATTGTCATCGCTGTTTTCGATTTCCTTGGCGTAAAGTTGGGCAGTCTGCACCAGATCGCCGCCCAAAAGATGCACCAGCACGCAAGACAGCACTACCATTTTCACCCGTCCAACAAGATCAAAATCGGAAATCGCCTGTAACCAGTACCGCTCCACGCCGTAGCGTGCCAGTTTCCGCAGGCGATCGTCCCAGTTTCCCGTCCCATGGGGATTATCCAAACGGCTACGCCAGCTATCGGTGAGAATTTCCAATTCTTTGTAGAAAGCCAGCACTTCCTGCCCGTCAGAAGCCTTTGCCAGCTGTTTTCCGAAAGCAAAGGCACTACCCTCGTTCCAAGGGGTTTCTTCGCCATTCAGGATGCTCTGAGCCTGATAGCCATAAAGCAGAGCCAACGCCAGCGTTTCCTGCACCGGGCGGCTTTCATCCGAGAGGATATTCAGCATTTTCTGCCGGGTTTCCAGCAGGATTTCCATATCGGTAGGGTCATAGTCCGAGTCCTCCCCACCGGGGACTTCTTTTTCTACCCAAAGGGTATCTGTGTTTTCAAAAATCATCCGAGCGGCCTCCGGGCAGGACAGTTCCAGTCCCCGTTCCACAAAATTTCCGTAGTCGTGGGTCAGGCGTGGAAATTCCCGGCAGGTCTGGCACAGGGCATCGTGGCTGCGCTCAGCTTGAATGCGACACAGGCCGTCCGTGCGCCACATGGGGCAGCGGCCATCGGTGATGCGCAAATAGGTGTCCCCTTCCGCATCCTGATAGAGATAGCGGCGCAGATCCTCCCCCAGTTGCCCATCCATGGAGCGGTAGGCTGCGGTGGCATCTTCGTCCACCAGCACTTCCCACTCCTTGCAGCAGCTGTCAGGGCAACGGCCTGCAATGCAGGAAAAGGCTTCAAAATAAGCCGGATATCGTAAAATCATTGGCTTTCCTCCCGGAATTGGCTTTTCTTCATCTTAGCACAAAGCTGGGGCAATTGCAATGTCGGCATTGCAAGCCTTCCCCAAATCCGTTTCTCTTCATCAACTTGCTTAGATATCTGTTTGTGCCGGTGCTGTTGTGGATGGTAGTAGCCTTGTTGCCCCAGTTTATTTAAGCCCGTATCTTCTGCGTTCAGAGGGCGACCAGATTAGATCAGGAATAAACATAACCACAGTGGTAAAGCCCATCGCCGCCAACTCAGGAATGATTAGTAGGGTAAAAGCCCAACCATCGGCAAGAGTGACCATGCACCCCACAAAACCAACCAAGCTAACGACAAACGCAAGCAGGCAAATATAGTGGCACATTAAATTCATATAAAGCCCCAGTCCTTTTTTCTCCGTCTCACGAGTCGGTCGAATGAGTAACAGCTTTTCCCATGTAGAGTATACCGAAAAACGCTTCTTCACAGTTTTTCTGCTTCGCTTCGGATACCCATATTCTCGTACAGTGCTCAAACGCCAACACCACATTGCCAGAAAAATGACTGCATTCACCACGAGAAAAAACAATCCAATCAGGAGCATTTTCCACCACTCAATATCCATGTTGTCATTCCATAATGCTAAAATGTCCATTATCATACCTCTCCATAATTACAGAAATAATGTCACGCACTCAAGCCAATGCCTGTCGAGCAGGAAATTATCAGAAGTGCGCCCTCATCAATAGCCGGGACGGGTCGGTTTCCTTGAAGGGTCTAAAACACCTTGTGCCCGACACGCACTACGGAAGTGGAAATAGGAATAAATGGAATGAAAACACAGCAATCCACTGGCAACCAGATATGGAAATAGCGCAATGAAATGCTCCGGAATGTGACACAAACAAACAAAAGTGCTTAATATAAAGAAGATAGAAAAGCCAATACCATTTCGCTTAAATCTGCGAAGCAAGCGGTAGTTGCGATAGCAGAAGTAATAGGATATTAACTCTGATTGACGATCCACCTCTTCCCGTCCTGCCATAAGCATAAGACTTGGAGAAAATAAGCTTAGACCGTTACATGGGATCTGTTTTCCCATTTTCTGTTCAAATTCATAGAACACCCAGCTGTCGCTATTAGTGCCTGTTTCCGGGGTCATCATGAAGTAATAAATATCAGCAGGTGCCCCCTTCTTGAATTTATATTTACTTCCCTGTACACTTTCAAGAAGCAGCCCATCTTGTGCCATCTTATGTAACCAGGCCTCCGTTGAGATGGTTTGAGTCAGGGGTGCTTGATGCCGAATATACACAATGTTATTTGGATTTTTCATTCGTATCACCACTTTATATTTCGCTTTTTCTCATTTTACCACAGAAATGCCAATTGGGGAAAGCTGCATGGCAATCCGTTTTCTCTTTATGGAGTCTCGCCTCACGGAAATCTCCCACGGTCTAAAAACAGTCTGCCCAACGGCACCGCCAGCAACAGATTAAATCATCACGACCACGGATGATGATAGCACGGAACCGTGTCACAGTTTTCCCACTGGTGGCAATCTGTCTTTTCAAAGAGCATTTCCGCTTTTTCTCCAACGATCATAAGCTGTGCATCTTGTTGAAAATCATAAAAAAGTACCAACGAGTCGGGAATTTTACTTTGTAGTTTCAGCAATGATTGTAAACTGGGCGCAGCAAGGGGATTGGAAAAATTGTCATAAATCATCTCAACAATTTGAGCCTCGCTGATCTGTAAATGTTTTGGCAGCAACATCTCTAGCGAAGCATTATTATTCTTAAAATCCGTTACACCGTGACCTATACGAACACCAATATACACCCGCACATCATTTACATCATAATAGGCGCTATATGTTCCATGGGGCAGGCCTGTCAATCCCCATATTCCTTTGTGATCTGTTATGCGGCTGACTTTACTTCTTTCAAGTGTGTAAGAAAAAATATGGCAGATATTGTATTGCTCAAAATTGATCTTCAAACTAATCGCATCGTCCCAACATTGTGGCGTTCCCAGCACAAACTCGCCCTGTTCATCAGATGTGCAGAGGTAGTAGTCCGCATTTACGATGGCATACTTGTACCCTTTATCGAGTCTGTAATTAACAAATGTTTTCATTTCAGCACTGTCACCCTCTCAACACATGATTACCTTAGACGGGCTAGAATAGTATTTTCACGCTCTAAAAATGCTAACTTTTTTTATTTTTGTAAATAGTGAGTTCCCTTGGATTGTATTCACAATACCGCTCAATCATTTTTTGTTTCAAATGTTTCATTGGGCATTTGATTCCATCCGTAATTCAAAGTGCCTGGGCACATTTTCTCTGTAGCACAATCAGCCCTATCGCATAATAAAGAATGACTGCTACCGCAATAATTGCTATGATCAGCAAAAGGATCCCATTTGCGCCACTGCGAGAAAATTCTCCCGACGCCACCAGCAAAGCAAAAGGCAGTGCAAAAAACAACGCCGTTCCTATTTTTATTCGAAAGGCACGTTTTAAGTATCTGTCACGAAAACGCAAGATTTTGGCTATATCTGCCTCTGTCACCGTTGTCCGGTACACTTCCGGCTCAAAATGCTGCTTTCCACATATTTGAATGGCGTTGCAGGAACGGCAGAGATATTCCTGTGCCGTATAATAATCCAGATTCTCGTCTCTCATATAATGGTATAAAAACACATATTTTGTTTTCTTTGGAACTGCCTTTTTGAAACTGAAGAGAAAGGAGAAACGAATATCCTGTAGCCGATATCCATCCGTTTCCATCTTTTCAAGATAACGTTCCGCCTTTTCATACTGCCATTGATGATATAAAAATATCCGGTACACTACTATCCCTCCTGAGGATTTTCATTGAATTTAGAAAGGACAACGATGTTCTCTTTTCCCTCTGTGAAAAGTATAGCACGGCCACCCTTTTTAATCAACACCTTAGGCGTTGAAGTGCCCTTTTGCTTTTCTCTGGAAACGACGATCTTCTTGCGAAAAGCGTCATTTCTTTTGATTTACCGGAAGGGACTCGTTTGCATTTTCGCCTATGGCGAAAATAGTCGTGTTGCCGCCGTCCAGCCGTCGGCAAGCAGCAGTCCCCCGGACTGCTGCTTTTAATTATTCGAGTCCCTTCCAGGCAAAATAAAAAGAGAGGCATAAGCCTCCCTTTTATTTTGTGAAATGGCTATAAAAAAGATATTTCGGCGTTTTGGGGCGGAGATTTGAGCCTTCGTAGCCGACCGCATATCCACACCCATATTGGGTGCGTCTATGCAGTCGGGGACTCTCCCACGGCCTAAAAACATGCCACTGGCATGTTTTCTTAACGGCCTTTCGAGTCCCTTCCGGGCAAAATAAAAAGGGAGGCGTAAGCCTCCCTTTTTATTTTGGTACACCGGAAGGGACTCGAACCCCCAACCCTCGGAACCGGAATCCGATGCTCTATCCATTGAGCCACCGGTGCATTTGCTTTTCAGCCAAGCTATTATACCCCAATATTTTCAATTTGTAAAGAGGAAAAAACAGATTTTCCGTCGAAGCTCTGCGGTGTAAATAGATGTGACCCAAATTGGTGAAAAGAAAAAGATATGATA
>CAZJCA010000008.1:0-33502 GCA_964544505.1 uncultured Oscillospiraceae bacterium | reverse complement strand
ATGTACATTTCGCCCCGCTTGGATGTAAGAACCCTCTTAATCATAAGAACCTCCTTACATTCCAACAAACATATCGCCCAAAGAGCCTGCCATTTGCATTACCAGCAGGACCAGCCACAGGATCATAAATGTGAACAACAGAACCATAGAAAGACGATTGACTTTTGCCGGGATCTTCTCAGCTTTGCGTTTCAATATATCCCGCTGATGCTCTGTAAACTTGGACTGAAGGCTGATCCAGTAAGCCGTGGTATCCTCACCTCGGATAATGGAGATCAAGCCACGGCAGACATCGGACATCATCAAAGATCCGACACGGATCTCCATACGGGAGATTGCCTGCTCCTGGTTGCCCGAAAGCATATCAGCCAAAGTAATGTCAAGTTCCTGCTTCATTTCTTCACCGGCGATTTCCCGGTAGTTTTCCAACATTTGGATAACATCTCTGCTGTGCTTCAACACCTGACTAATAGTAAAGATCATCTGCACCAGTTCGAACTCCACCGCATCACGATGGGCTTTCACACGATGTTTCAGCTCCGAAGTAAGGTTGAAGTAGTAAACAACTGCACCGACCAGAACAATAAGAGAACCCAAAGGGAGCATCGGCAGCAACGGAATTGCAAGGCATCCAATAACGCCGGCTTTCACCAGGCAGTTGGCTACAAACCGCTCCGGCGAGATCGTCATACGAGCTGTGTTCAGGTCAGCCTGCATCTGGGCACGCTTGTGGTCTCTCATGTGAATGTACTTGGCGATCCACTTGGCGACTTCCTCCAAAACGGAGTTGATCTTCATTTCCTTTGTATTCACCAGCCTTCTTTTAGATGCCGTCATAGATGGCAGGGTCACTCCATTGTCCTTTGCCACCGACCTAATCGAAAAGGCCAAAATCAGCACCAGCAAATATTCCGCAAATCAGCTGTACAACATCTGGCGACTAGCGTCATAACGCCATAACTCCAAAACGCTATAACGCTATGGCTACAATCTGGGCAGGGCTGGGGGCAGTATCCAGGCAGCTGTGGCGAACAGGCCCCCAGGGCAAAGCCAGGAAGAAAAACCTGCGACATTACACCTGCCAAAGTATTGAGTTTCGACAGGTTCTGTGCTACAATAAGCCCATAGAAAAACGAACTTGAGGTACTGCGCTATGGCAAGGTTTATCGAAGGCCGTCATACCACCAACACCATAGTGGATGACGACCTGCTTGAGCTGACTCCGGCAACGCTGCGTTCCATGATCCCCGGCGACTTCTTTCTGCTCCCCAATCCCATCTCCCAGGGAAGGGCACTGCCGGAGCTGACCAACTGCATCTTGATGCTCCACGAAAAAGGTCTTTTCGTTTTTGACAAGCAGATCCAATTCGGGCAGATCTACGGCGATGCCTTCGGCAAGTTTTGGGAGTCCGTCAACATCTTCGGGGATAAGGTCAAATTTCCAAGTCCCTACATTGGCAACCAGAAAAACATTCGTTTTTACAGCAGCATCCTTAAACTGCCAGAAAACCTATTCTATTCTGTGATCGTATTCAACACCGAATGCGATGTCAGGAAAGCGCCAAAGGGGAAGAGACTGACCGTGTTGCACATAGAGCAGTTGGAAGAACACTTCGCAAAATTACTCCCAACGCTGCCTGTGAATTATACACACGCCCAGCTTGAGGCTTTACACGATATTTTTACGCTTAATCTAATAAACCACAAATAAACGAAAAGTGCCCCATAGTCATCAACGACTAGGAGGCACTTTTCGTTTACCGTTTCGGCAAAGACATTGCCAAGACGAACACCGGGCCAACAAAATAAAATGTCAGGGGTTCGCCTGGTTCTATATTTGGTGGAGCCGAGGGGAATCGAACCCCTGTCCGAAAGCAACTTGGAAAGAACTTCTCCGGGCGCAGTTTGTTATTTACATTCCCTCATTCCGGCGGGAACAAACACCCTACGGAACTTGGTAGCTTCATGATTCATGGTATGGGCAAAGCTTACCATACGCACGGTCTCCACTCAAATCACACCCGAGCCCGGCTCGTGGACCTTCCGGGGCGGATGGGCGCCTAATTAGGCAGCCAGAGCAACAGTATTGTTGTCAGTTAAATTTAAAAAGTACCCGTTTTATCGTGGTCAGGCGCCACGGCCCGCTATTCCAGCCTCACTACCCCCGTCGAAACCAGTACGGCCCCGGATAGATGATCTGGACACCTCCCCCTTTCGGGGGAGGGACATTTTTTAGAATCTGCCGTAAGGATCAGGCATCTTGTTGGGTTCGGGATAGTTTTCGCCGTGGGTATCGACCGTGATGGAAGTGATCTTTTGCTCCACAACGGGACGATCCTGCATACCGGTCTTGGTGGCAGCAATGGCATCTACCACATCCATGCCGGAAGTGACCTTGCCAAAAGCAGCATACTGACCATCCAGATGCTTGGCATCTTCATGCATAATGAAGAACTGGCTACCGGCAGAGTTGGGAGACTGAGAACGAGCCATGCTCAGCACACCACGCTTGTGACGCAGATCGTTCTTAATACCGTTGAAGAAAAACTCGCCCTTGATGCAGTAGCCGGGGCCGCCCATGCCGGTGCCGTCGGGGCAGCCGCCCTGGATCATAAATCCGGGGATGACACGGTGGAAAATCAGGCCATCATAGAAGTTGTGATTCGCCAGATCAATGAAGTTGTAAACGCTCTGGGGGGCTTTCTCGGGATACAGTTCGCCCTCGATAACGCCGCCGTTTTCCATGGTGATCTTAAAAGTAGGGTTCATAGTTAATATCTCTCCTTCATGGCCTGCTGGATCTGACGCTTGGCGTCTCGTTCCGCTTCAGCCTGTCTTTTATCATGTAATTTTTTGCCCTTACACACGCCAACCTCTACCTTCACAAGGCTGCCTTTCAGGTAAACGGATAGTGGGATCAGTGCATAACCGTCCTGCTTGACTTTACCAAACAGCCGCATGATCTCCCGTTTGTGCATCAGAAGTCTTCTGGGGCGACGGGGATCCACATTGAAGCGGTTGCCGTGGTCGTAGGGTGAGATGTGCATCTGATTGATGATCAACTGGCCGTTTTTAATGCCGCACCAGGCATCTTTCAAGTTCAAAGTACCTGCCCGAATGGATTTGACTTCCGTTCCTACCAGTTCGATACCGGCTTCCATTTCTTCTTCAATGAAATATTCATGCCGGGCTTCCCGGTTGGTAGCAACCACTTTGACATTTCCCTTTTCCAAACGCACACCTCCATTTCTCTTCACATTATAGCATAGCTGTCAAGACTTTAAACGGACAGGATTTGCTTTTCCCGCTCCGCTTTTCGGATGGCTTTCGCCACAATAATTGCAATAGGAATGCCCAGCACAAGAGTCAAAGCATCTGCCGCAGCCTGCGCCGAAACAACGCCGTAAGCGCCAAAGAAATGTACCAGCGGATACAAAATCGGAATAAAGCAAGTTCCCTGTCTGGAAGTGGACAGCAGGAATGCTTCTTTCGCCCGACCCAAACCGGCACATAGCATATTCACCACCGTCAGCCACGCCTGAATCGGCAGTGCCAAACACTGCAACTGAATACAAAGCGTGCCATACTGCTGCATTTCTCCCCCACTGTCGCCAAAGAGACCTGCAATAGGCTTTGCAAAGATCGCAAGCACTGCGCCCATGATAACTGCACCCACAATCGCCACAATAGAACTGAATCGATAGCTTTCACGGACACGACTGTAAAGCTTTGCGCCCCAGTTAAAGCCAGCCACCGGTTGGAAACCACTGCTAAAGCCAAGAATAATGCTGAACGGGAACATCATCACCTTCGTGCTGACACCGATGCTTGCCAGCAGGGCATCACCGCCAATATTCTTCGCTTCATTATTCAGCAAAATGGCAGCAACCACAGCCAGACCGCTGCGGAACATGGACGAAGATCCCACTGCCACGATCTCGGAAATGATATCCTTCTGGATACGGATGTTTTTGAAAGACAAATGGAGCATACTGCGCCGGGTAATATACGGAAATACCAAAATCACAAAGCTGATCAGCTTGGAAATGGCAGTCGCCAGCGAAGCGCCCAAAACACCCATATCCATGCCGATAATGAAAATCGGATCCAGCACACAATTGATAATACCGCCTGCACCCATGCCGATCATACTCAGCGTTGCACTGCCTTCCGAACGGAGGCACTGGTTCATCACAAACGAGGAAGCCATCAGCGGTGCTGCCAAAAGCACATAAGTGGCATAATCAATTGCATAGCTTTCGCAGGTTTCCGTTGCGCCCAAAATACGAACCATAGGCGTCATAAAAATCAGGCCAAGCACCGTCAGCAATGCGCCGATCCCGAAGGCCAGAAAAAAAGATGTGGAAAGAACATTGCTTGCTTTTTCCCGTTTTCCCTCGCCCAAGAGCCGGGCAATATAGCTGTTGGCACCCACAGCCAGCATGGAGCCGCACATCATGATCAATTGATCCAACGAAGAATTTACAGAGACAGCTGCGGTTGCCGCCTGAGAAATGGCTGGGTCGCTGCTCCACTGGCTGACAAAATAGGTATCTGCCAAGGAGTAGATGGAGTTGATCAGGAAGGCAACGATGGTGGGGATCGCCATTTTAAAGACCAACCGAGGAATGGGTTCGTTCGCCATCAACAGACTGCGCTGCTGATTACGATCATTAGATTGTTTTGCCATATTGATATTATTTCTCGCTTTCTTTCTGTTTCTTCAGCCAATAGTAGACAGGCAGTCCCAAGAGTGTGATGCTGATACCCAAAATGGAACGCAAGGGATTGGAAATTACCGTGCTGACAAGAATAAACACGCTGCCTGCGATACCCACAATGGGTGTCACAGGATATAGCGGCACACGATACCCCTCTTTGTCCGTGCGCCCGGATCTGCGCATCCGAAACACACCGATCACGCCCAATGTGAAGAAGATCCACAGCACAAAGATTAGCAGATCCGTCAATGCATTAAAAGATCCGGAAAGCACATATACCGTCGCCAGGATCACCTGCATGATCAGCGCATTGGACGGTGTGCCAAACTTGGGATGGATCTTACCCAGCACCTTGCTCATAGGCAGCAAATTCCGCTGTGCCATGGCCTGAGGGACACGGGCGGCGGTCATCAGATAACCATTGAGCGCACCAAATACGGAGATCAGAATACCGGCTGTCAAAAATGCTGCACCGGAAGGGCCAAACAAGGCCACTGCCACATCAGCGCCGGGGGTGGCGGAATTTGCCAATTGGTCAGCCGGCAGCAGATTGAACAGGATAATATTGAACAGTGCATAAACGGCGATCACAAAAACGATACCGATGGAAATAACTTTCGGCAGATTCTTTTTAGGATCTTTCATCTCCCCTGCCATATTGGTCACGCCGATCCAACCGTCGTATGCCCAGAGCGTACCCAAAATTGCCGTTCCGGCATCACCGATCAGACCACTGCTCAGCCCAGATGCACCGGGAACTTGTCCGCGCAGCAGTCCCATCCCCAAAATTGCTACAACGGGTACCAGCTTTCCGATGGTCGCAATCACCTGAATGATACCGCCGCAACGGGTCGAGAGAATGTTCAAGCCCAGAAGCAGCAGCATAACACCGATGGCAACCAGCCGCTGAACACCGTCGTCCATGGGCACAAAATAATTGGCATAGACCGCAAACGCAATGGCCTGTGCCGCAACAGATGCCGGATAAGAGATGACGGACTGGACCCAGCCCAACAAAAATCCGACTTTTTCTCCATAAATCTCTTCCAGATACACATACAAACCGCCGGGTTTCGGAATATTCGATGCGATTTCTGCAATAGAAAGCGCCGAAGCCAGCGTAACAAGACCGCCTAAGATCCAGGCGGCCAATGCAATGATCGGGCTACCGGCATCCTGCAATACGATACCGGGCTTTAAAAAGATACCCGAACCGATGATCATACCAACCACAATTGCCAGACCTTGCAGGAAACCCACTGATTTTTTCATTTCTTGCCCTTGGTTCATATCAATTACCCTTTCAAAAGTAACTTTTTTATTATTATATCTTGTAGCAGACAATTATGCAAGGGTAAATACCTTTTTCTACATCTGTAATCAGAAATATATCCGTGGAATAAATGGAATTTTCAGAAAAACACTTGCAATTAGGAAATAACTGTGCTAAAATTTTCTACGATATGCAAAAGCAACGAACGGGCTGTCCGATGTCGGATACATTTCAATAGCGAAGGCAGGATGGTGCAAGCTGCCCGAAATGTGACACAGGGCTTTCTCCCGGGAGCTTCCAGCTGAAACAGTAGTAGGATTGGACGGGTGACTCCGTTAAGGGTCTGCGGCGTGTCTGCGCCAAATGAGCTGCGCCCTTCTGGGCGAATTGCGGGTGGTACCGCGGAAGGAATATCCTTTCGTCCCGAATGTGGGATGAAGGGATTTTTATTTTTTATATAACCTTTTAGGAGGAAACAATTATGAAGGAACAATTGGAAAATATCCGAGTAGCTGCATTGGCTGCCCTGGATGCTGCCGACAGCCCTGCTGCTCTGGAAGAGCTGCGTGTTCGTCTGCTGGGCAAGAAAGGTGAACTGACAGCCGTTCTCAAGCAGATGGGCAAGCTCTCTCCTGAGGAGCGGCCTGTGATGGGTGCTCTGGCAAACAGTGTCCGTGCTGACATTGAAGCCAAACTGGAAGAGCGGAAAACCGCCGCCAACGCCGCTGCCCTGGAAGCAAAGCTGGCTGCCGAGGCCATCGATGTGACCATCCCCGGCGAATCCGTTGCCGTTGGTCATCAGCACCCCATGAATCAGGTGCTGCAGCAGATCAAGGAAATGTTCATCGGCATGGGTTATACCATTGTCGAAGGCCCGGAAGTTGAACTGGCTGACTACAACTTCACCAAACTCAATACCGAAGAAGGTCACCCTGCCCGTGATCGTTCCGATACATTCTATTTTACCGACGACGATTCCGTTCTGCTGCGTACTCAGACCAGTTCCATGCAGGTGCGTGTGATGGAAAACACCAAGCCTCCCATCTGTGTGCTGGCTCCCGGTCGTGTGTTCCGTAAGGACGAAGCCGATGCCACCCACTCCCCCATGTTCCATCAGATCGAAGGTCTGGTGGTGGCGGAGAACATCACCATGGGCGATCTGAAAGGCGCACTGGTTGCTGTTATGCGCAACATCTATGGTCAGGATGCGGTCATGCGTTTCCGTCCTCACCACTTCCCCTTTACCGAGCCCAGCTGCGAAATGGATATGCAGTGCCACAAGTGCCACGGCACCGGCGAAGTGGACGGTCAGGTCTGCTCCACCTGCCACGGCGAAGGCTGGATCGAGCTGCTGGGTGCCGGTATGGTACACCCCAATGTGCTGTCCGGCTGTGGCATTGATCCGGAAAAGTACAGCGGTTTCGCTTTCGGTATGGGTCTGGAGCGTATGGCTATGGGTCGCATGAAGATCAATGACCTGCGTCTGATCTTTGAAAACGATGTCCGGTTCCTGAACCAGTTCTAAGGAGGGAATACAAATGAAATTGAACAGAAAATGGCTCAATGAGGAATTTGTGGATCTGTCCACCATTTCCGACAAGGAATTTGTGGAGACCATGACCATCTTCGGCCAGAAGGTGGAAACCTATGAGCGTATGGATACTGAAATCAAAAATGTTGTGGTGGGCAAAGTTCTGGAGATTGTCCGTCACGAAAATTCCGACCACATGTGGGTCTGCCAGATCGACGACGGCTCCGGTGAGCCCGTCCAGATCGTCACCGGCGCTCAGAATGTGAAGGTGGGCGATCTTGTGCCCGTGGCTCGCCACAATTCCTGGCTGCCCGGCGGTGTCCACATTACCAAGGGCAAGCTGCGTGGTGTCAAGTCCAACGGTATGCTCTGCGGTCTGGAAGAACTGGGTCTGACGGTAGGCGACTTCCCCTACGCCATTGAGGACGGCATTTTCATCATTGAAGAAGGCTGCAAAGTTGGCGACGATATCAATACCGTCATCGGCAACGACGACTGCGTGGTGGATTTTGAGATCACCAACAACCGCCCCGACTGCTACTCCATCATCGGCCTTGCCCGTGAAGCTGCCGCTGCTTTCGATAAGCCCATGCGCCATCACCAGCCGGAAGTCAATGGCAGCGATGTTGGCTCTATCTACGAGCATCTGGATGTGGAAGTACCTGCGGAGAATCTCTGCAACCGCTACACTGCCCGGATGGTGGCCAATGTAAAGATCGGCCCCTCCCCCAAATGGATGCGGCAGAGACTGCGTGCCAACGGTGTGCGCCCCATCAACAACATTGTCGATATCACCAACTATGTGATGCTGGAATACGGTCAGCCCATGCACGCTTTCGACTACCGCTATGTGGGCGACGGCAAAATCATTGTCCGGGAAGCAGAGGAAGGCGAAAAGCTGACCACGCTGGACGGCAACATCCGCAATCTGAAGCCCGGTATGCTGGTCATCGCTGATGAGAACAAGCCCATCGGCCTTGCCGGTATCATGGGCGGCGAAAACTCCGAGATCAAGGACGATACCGTTACCGTGGTCTTCGAGTCTGCCAACTTCAACGGCACCTCCATCCGCCAGACCGCTCTGGCTCTGGGTATGCGTACCGATGCTTCCGGCAAATTCGAAAAGAACATCGATCCCATGATGACTCTGCCTGCCGTCCAGCGTGCCTGCGAGCTGGTGGAGATGCTTTCCTGTGGCGATGTGCTGGACGGCATGATCGATATCATTAACTATGTCCCCCAGCCCCACACCGTTACCTTGGAGCCTGAAAAGATCAACAAGCTGCTGGGCACTGAAATTTCCGAAGAAGATATGATTCGCTATCTGAACCGGCTGGAAATCCCGGTGGAAGGCCGTGAAATTCAAGTTCCTTCCTTCCGTCCTGATCTGAACCACATGGCCGATATTGCCGAAGAAGTGGCAAGAACTTACGGCTACAACGAAATTCCCATCACCGATCTGAAAACAGCCACCCAGGGCGGTTACAGTGCCGGCATGGAGCTGGAAGCCAAGGCAGGCCGTCAGTGCCGTGCCATGGGCTATAACGAGATCATCACTTACTCCTTTGTTTCCCCTGCCAGCCTGGATATGATTCGTGTGGCTGCCAACTCTCCCCTGCGCAACACCATGAAGATCCAGAACCCTCTGGGCGAGGATACTTCTGTCATGCGCACCATCGTTCTGCCCTCCATGCTGGACATTCTGTCCCGGAACAACGCTTACCACAATAAGTCTGTTCGGATGTATGAGATCGGCAAGGTCTACCTGCCCGTAGAAGGCAAGACACTGCCGAACGAGCCTAAGATGCTGGTTCTGGGCACTTACGGTGCTGGTGAGACCTTCTTTACCCTTAAGGGCGAGCTGGAAGCCGTATTCGCTTCTCTGCGTGCCAAGAAGGCCACCTACACCGCCTGCTCTAGCAATCCTTCTTTCCACCCCGGTCGCTGCGCTCAGGTCAGCATTGACGGTGTTGTTCTGGGCTACATGGGTCAGGTGCATCCGCTGGTTGCTTCCAACTACGGCATGGACTTTGAGGTTTATTGCGCTGAGATCAACTTTACCAAGCTGATGGAGCTGCTACTGCCCGATGCCACCTACACCCCCCTGCCCAAGTATCCTGCGGTCACCCGTGACCTTTCCATCGTCTGCGACGAAACACTGACCGTTGCCAAGGCCGAGGAAACCATCACCGCCGTTGCCGGAAAGCTGCTGCGCAATATTAAGCTGTTCGACATCTACCGTGGCGCAAACCTGGGCGAAGGCAAAAAGAGCATGGCTTTCTCTCTGGAGCTGCGTGCAGATGACCGGACCCTGACCGACGCTGACACCGAGCCTGTGATGAGCAAGGTGCTCTCTGCACTGGAAAGCGAATGCGGTGCGATCTTGCGCTGATAAAAATTTACAATAAAGGTCTTTACACCGATCAAAATTTGGGCTATAATACCTATATCGGAATAAGGAGGTAACCCAAATGACGGATAGAACCATAAAATTTACAGTCCCCTGCGACGATAAAGCCAATATGCGTATGATTCTCCGCAGTGTATTTGACTCCCTGAATGAGAAGGGTTACAATCCCATCAATCAGATCGTTGGATACCTTCTGTCGGAGGATCCCACCTACATCACCAACTACAACAACGCCCGTGCACTGATCTGCAAGCTGGATCGGGACGAGCTGTTGCAGGAACTGGTGCGGTGTTATCTGTTTGAGCAGTAATCGATGATTGGCATAATAGGGGGAAACTTTTCCCCCTATTTCTATTTTTAAGACCGGATATGTGCTGCTGGTAAATGTTACCATATTCTCCAAATAGGTTGACATAAATATTTGAATATGTTACAATCTGGTCACAAACAATTCAAGGAGGTAACAAAAAATGGCTGAAGAAAATGCTGTTTTGATGTACAAAGGACATCCCCTGATGCGCAAAGACAACCTGATCTACTACGGTTCCATGGCTGACTCTCACATCGTGATGCTCCAAATTCTCGAGACCCAGAAAGTCGGCGGCGAAGATGTTGCCAGTAAGGTATCCATCCAGCTGCAGCTGACCGATCCCACTGCCAGAAGTCGGGATCGTATTGTGAAAAAGAGTGAAAAGGACGGCCTGTATACCGCCCTGGATCTGGGCACTGTCTGGCTGGAACGAGCACTGGCTGGCAAATAATTTTCCCCTGCGGTGATTCCCATGAAATACCTGAAGCATCTTCTTGGCGTTTCCATCGTCTTTGTATTGGCATTGCTTTTGCTGACCGTCCCTGCCCATGCGGCGGACACCGGCGGCATTAAAACAGGCGTTGCCTATGTATCTTCCGACTCCCTGCGGCTGCGCTCCTCCCCTTCCACCTCCTCTTCTACCCTGGCCTATGCCAGAGAAAATGAAGTGGTGGTACTGCTGAGTAAAAGCGGCAACTGGTACAAAGTTCTCTATAACCTGACTGAAGGCTATATGCACGAGTCCTACTTGAAAACATCCACCATTAAAAATGTGGAACTGGGCTATGGAAAAGTCAATTATACCCAAGTCAATATGCGTTCCGGCCCCAGCACCTCTTACACATCCATTGGTAAGAGCAGCAAGGGCGACCTGGCTTATATCATTGGCTTTAACAAACAGTGGTACAAGGTCATCTGGAACGACAGCATATGTTACATCCGCAGTGACTATTTGACACTGACAGAAGCACCTTATGAAAATAAGGCATCCAGCAAATCCCCTCTTTTCTTCCGAAATGGAACATCCACCGGCACCGCTGTCAGCGTCAGCGCACTGAAAAACAGTGCAAACTACATTGCCGGAAGTTCTTCTTCCAAGGCAGACAGCATCATCGCCACCGCAAAAAAGTACATTGGCGTTCCCTATAAATGGGCAGGCTCCACCCCCAGCGGTTTTGATTGCTCCGGTTTTGTACAGTATGTATTTAAAGCCCACGGCATCTCCCTGAACCGCACCGCTGCCAGCCAGTATAAGCATGGTACTTTTGTTTCCAAGAGCAACCTGCAGCCCGGAGATCTGGTTTTCTTCCAGAACACCTATAAAGCTGGCATCTCCCATGTGGGCATTTACATCGGAGACGGAAAGTTCATCCACAGTTCCTCTTCCAAAGGTGTGGTCATCAGCAATCTGTCCTCCAGCTACTATGTCTCCCATTACTACGGTGCTCGCCGTATCCTGTAAAAATTTCTGCCGAAGCAAAAGCTTCGGCAGTTTTTTTATTTTTGGGGCATACTAGAAAAAAATGCAGGAGGTAACTATGAACGCCATCAACAAACGAGGAAAGCAAAGTTTCATTCTGCCCCATCCTCCAACCATTACCTGCTGGGCAAGCATTGCAGGCAAAAAAGAGTCTCAAGGGCCGCTGGCTCGTTACTTTGACTATACATCTCAGGATACGCTCTTTGGTCAGAAAACCTGGGAACAAGCGGAAAAACGGATGCAGCAACTGGCATTGGAGACACTGGCTACAAAAGCCGGGATATCAAAAGAACGATTTGGACTTGTCTATTCCGGTGATCTATTAAATCAGTGCATCGGATCATCCTTCACACTCAATAATACGGGCATTCCCCATCTGGGACTGTACGGAGCATGTTCTACCATGGCAGAAAGCCTGCTGCTGGCCTCTATGACCGTTTCCGGCGGTTTTTCCGATCAGGTGGTTGCCATGACCTCTTCCCATTTTGCCAGCTCCGAGCGGCAGTACCGCTTTCCGCTGGGCTACGGCAGTCAAAGGACACCTACCGCCCAATGGACGGTCACAGGATCCGGAGCAGCGCTGGTCTGCGCCCAAGGACATGGGCCGAAAATTGAGAATTGCACCATCGGAACAGTCATGGAGCTGGGCATCAAAGATGCCAACAACATGGGTGCCGCCATGGCACCTGCTGCTTACCACACCATCAAAGCCCATTTTGAAGACTTAAAATGTTCCCCCGATGACTATGATCTGATCGTCACCGGTGATCTGGGACAATTGGGCAAAGAACTGGTTTTGGAAATGGCTCGTCGGGACGGCTTTCCTCTGGGGGGCAAATTAACCGACTGTGGAACACTTGTTTTCGACAATACGGTGCAGGATGTTCACGCCGGTGGCTCCGGTTGCGGATGCAGTGCCATTACCCTATGTGGCTATCTTCTGGACGAACTGCATTCCGGTAAGATCAATCGCATTCTATTCTGCGGCACAGGGGCGCTCCTGTCTCCCACTTCCACCCAGCAGGGATTGAGCATTCCCGGGGTTTGCCATGCCGTATCCATCGTCGGAGGAAATTAAAATGGAATATTTGAAAGCTTTTTTGGTTGGTGGCACCCTGTGCCTGATCGGTCAGATCCTCATTGATAAAACCAAATTGACTCCGGCACGGATCTTGGTCAGCTATGTGGTCGTGGGTGTGCTGCTTGGCGCTGTCGGACTATATGAACCACTGGTGGAGTTTGCAGGGGCAGGTGCATCCGTCCCCCTGACCGGCTTCGGAAATATCATTGCCAAAGGTGTAAAGAAGGCAGTTGAAGAAAAAGGATTTCTCGGCATTCTGACTGGTGGACTGACTGCATCTGCCGGAGGGATCACCGCTGCGGTGCTTGCAGGACTCATTGCAAGTTTCCTTTTTAAAGATAAGGATAAATCTTGATAACTTGGGCATTCTATTGTAGCGGCCTAAGCCGTAATGTACAAAAATCGGAGGAAAAACCATGAATAACCAGAACAAGAACCAGAATAAGAACGAAAACAAGAACGAGAATCGCAACGAGCAGAACCAGAATAAGAACGAGAACTGCAAAGATAGCCGCAACGAGCGCTAAACAGGAAAACGCCCTCCCAATCGGGAGGGCATTAACTTTTATAGGCTGACCAAACGGCCTAAATGGAAGAAATAAAGCAGCCGCTGCTTAACAGGCTTTTCGTAAATTCGCTCCATGGCATCGGCGTAGGCATTTATCTGATGCGAATAGTGGGCTACCTTATTGGAAATGGTTTCTTCTGTCACATAATCCGTCTTAAAATCGATGACCGTGATCCCATCCTCTTCCAGAAGTGCACAGTCTACCACACCTTGCAGCAGGATCTGCTCCCCCACCAGGGCTGGATCATACAGCGAGCCATCTTGCAGCACCGAGAACTTAAATTCCCGTACCACATTCCCCTGCCGCAGCTTTTGTCCCAAATCTGTAGCGAAAAATGCTGCAATATCCTCTGCACGCACCGCATCGGCCTGTTGCCCGGAAATATAGTTCTGGCTGCAAAGCCGCTGGATTTCCGCCTTAATGTGTGCTATGTCGTCGCAGGCAGCATAGTCAATATACTGCATCAGGGCATGAATGGCATTACCATAATCTTTTCCCTGCAGTTGCTTTTCTGCAAACTGAGGTTGACGCCACCGGCGCTTGGCAGATGGTTTGGCAGTCTGCTCAGCCGCTTCCTCGTCTTTATAACGGCCTTTCAGTCCGGTCGCCGTCAGCTTGGATGGTGCAGTCATCGCCGCTGTATAGGCATAGCGGAATGAAAGCCCTTCCTCGATCCTTTGCAGCATTTTCGCCGGGATTTTCTGGTTTTGCTCTACCTCTTCCTTATGGGTAACCTCCAGTTGCGGCGCAGATACCACCTGGATCTTCCAGATATGGTTTCCACTTTGGGTCTGATCAGGCTTTCCGCCCAGGGCAAACAATGCCCCAGCCTCGGTTTTGTGCAGAGCCGTCAGCAGTACCCATTCTCCGGGACAGACTGCTTCCTGAGTCAGAAGGTGCAGACTTCCCATATTGATCCTGTGAACCATTTCCGTCAGCTCTTTTTCCAGCCGATCCGAAGCATAGGTCATGATCAGCCGATCCCGTGCCCGAGTCATAGCCACATACAGAACCCGTAGTTCTTCGGACACACTTTCCTCGCCGATTTTGGCGGCTATGGCACGCTTGGCAATGGTGGGATAACGCAGACGATATTGATTGTCAACCGCCGACAGTCCCAAGCCCATCTCCTTGTGACAAAGCACCGCTCCCCGTTGGCTCTCCATATTAAATTCCCGACCCAGACCGCACAGATACACCACCGGAAATTCCAGTCCCTTGGACTTATGGATGCTCATAATGGTGACACAGCCGGTTGCCGTCTGTTCTCCGGCAGAGATCAGCCCCTTTTCTTCCAACGACTGTAAGTGCTCCAAAAAGCGACCCAGATCTCGGTTGCCTGCAGCTTCAAAGTCCACCGCCAACTGGTAGAATGTTTGGATGTTATTCAGGCGGATCACACCATTGTCCATGGCACCATAAATTTCCTCAAGCCCTGTTTCCAACAGTACCTGCTCTAAAAGTCCTGTCAGGCTATGGTGGCGGATCGCGGCACGCAGCCGCAGCAGCGTTTCCATAAAGCCGCAGCTTTTGGGACTGTCATCCCGGCGAAGGGCATCGTAAAAAGCGCAGCTTTTATGCTTGCTTCGCAGCGCCGCCAAATCATCGGCGGTAAAGCCAAAGGCCGGACTGCACAACACCGCCACCAAGGGAATATCAAGCCTTGGATTGTGGATCACCTGTAAAAGGGCATAAAGCGTTCCGATTTCTTCAGTTTTCAGCAGATCTACGCCCCCACCCGTGGCATATCGTATGCCACAGGCATCCAGTGCCCGTTGGAAATATATGCCTGCCGAGCCGGGTGACCGCAGCAAGATCACAATATCTTCCGGCTGCACAGGCCGCAGATTATCACCGTCCCGGACTTTGCCGCTTTGAAGCATGTTTTCAATATGTTTTGCAACAAAGGCTGCTTCCTCCGGATAGGTCTGCTGCTGCACCTCCACACAGTGCAGTTCTACCTCCGGTTGTCCCAGATCGATATGGGGAATACCTTCATACAGTGCTTCATCTGCGCCATAATACATTCCTCCGACCTGGGGGCTCATGCAAAGGCTGAACACATCATTGCAAGCTTCCAGCACACCCCCGGAAGAACGGAAATTACGGCTAAGCACCACTTTTCGATCATCCCCCGGATTTGCCTGAAGTGCAGGGATAAATTGATCGTATTTTTCCATAAAAATGCCGGGATCTGCCAACCGGAACTGATAAATAGACTGCTTTACATCCCCCACCATAAAGAGGTTTTTCCTTTTCATGGTCAGCGCACCGTAGATGGCATCCTGAACCGCATTGGAGTCCTGATATTCGTCCACCATCACTTCCCGGAAGCGGTTGCCGATCTCATTGGCAGCAGCCGTAGGGCCGGAGCGACGGCTGCCAAGCAGCAGATCCAGCATTTTATGCTCCAAATCGCCAAAATCCAAGATTCGACGGCTCTGTTTTGCACTGTCATAGGCCTGACCAAAGGCCTTTACCAGCTGGATCAGTCCCTGAACCGCATCGGCAGAGGACGACAGATCTTCTAATATCTGCCCGGAAGCATCTGCAAAGGGCTGTGTCTTTTTCTCAAGTCCCTTTTTACAGGCCTCCCGAACAGCCTTTATTCCCTCTTTCAGTTCTTCATCGGTGCAGTTTTTCGGGAAGGTCAGTCGTCCAAAATCGATTTTCCGGCGCTGATTGATCTGTTCCCAAGTCTGAGCATCTCGAAGCTGGCGTAGCTGATACAGCGTGTCGTTGAGCAATGCCGCAGGTTTCTGCAATCCATCCCCGGCAGCGGCCAGCTTTGCACAGTTTTCCATCGCCTCAATCTGAAGATCCAGCCAAGTGTGCAGCCGCTGGATCAAAAACTGACCGTACTCCGTGTTTCCGGCATCGGACAGGCCCTGGGTATCTACCAATTTCAGGCAATGATCAAGCCAGGACTCCGGATCCAGGTGACACCGGGCACTGTCATAGACCTGCATAACAATATCCGGCACCTGGCGGTCATCTCTGCCAAGGCCCTGGCTGTCCACAAATGCCCGAAAATACGGATCATCCATCTGCTTTTCATAAGCCTCAGTCAGGATCTTTTCCATCACTGTGCTGCGGATCTCACTGCATTCATTTTCGTCAGCCACCCGAAAATCTCCGGGCAGGTTCAGCCGATAGGCATATTCACGCAGCACATCGCCGCAAAAAGAGTGAACAGTAGATATTTTTGTCAAGTACAACCGTTGTAACTGCCGTTGCAAATGGATGTTCTGAGGATCTTGCGCCACTCGCTCCGTCAGCTTGGCAGCAATTTTGCCCCGAAGTTCCGCAGCGGCGGCCTTGGTGTAGGTGATCATCAGAAAATCGTCGATATTAGCAGGATCTACATCGTCCGTCAAATAGCGAAGAAGCCTGTCCACCAGCACCTTTGTTTTACCTGAACCGGCGGCGGCGGAAACCAGCAGCCGTCCACCACGGTCAGATACCGCCTGCTGTTGTTGGGGCGTCAGTTTTTCAGCCACTGTTTTTCGCCTCCTTTTCTATCTCTTCCCAGAAACGCTGGGCAGTCATTGTCTTATAATTTCGGCGTCCTTCCACGGTTTCCTGATGACATACCGCTCCATAAGGACAGAATGTACAGGCATTGTGGCTGGTGCCTCTGGTATAGGGATTGGGCTCTACATTGCCCGACGCAATGTCCTCCGCCATCTTGCCTAACAGCCCCATCATATAGTCGCTGAGCAGCCCCAGTTGCCCCCGATCCGCCACATCCCCGGACAGTGTTCCATCTTTGTGCTGGGAGCAGCTGAGGGTATCCATCTTTTCTGAAGGATCCATGGCATGCAGCGAGTCTTCGTCCGACAAAAGCAAACCGCTTCGCTTCCAGGATGACTTTCTGGCAGCCAGAGCTTCTTCCTCTGTCAGACTGCCCTCGACACTCAGGTATGGCACTCTCGCCGGGAAATACTGTACACCGGCGCTGATGCGCTGCCCAGGAAGCACCTGCTTGCCTTCCTTTTCCAGAGCAAACAGATAAATAAGCATCTGTAAGCCTACACCATTGAACACATCGCAATAGTCGAAAGCCTTTTTGCCGGTCTTGTAATCCACCACTCGGAAATAGGTGCTATCCCCTCTTTTCCAAATATCCACACGGTCTACAAATCCTCGGAGCACGGCTTCCATACTGCGGTTGGGGATATTAACTGCCGGCATTTCGCCCTGTTCGTCAAAATTTAATTCAAAATAGCGAGGCTCATACTGTGCCTGACTCAGCTCTCGCCACAGCTCCCGAACCACCATTTCCAATTCCTGAATGTTCCGGCGGAACAGATACTCCATTCTTTGGGAGTCAAGAAAGCTAAAATGATCCTGAGCATAAGCTTGAGAAAACTGCTGCGCCAAAGTCATGGTTTCTTCCAAAGAAACACTGTGGAACCCACCTTTTTCCATGACCGCACGGCAAGTCTGCTCCAGCACGGTGTGAACATAAGTACCGAACTCTGCCGGATCGACGGTAGCTTCTTTTCGCTCCTTGGCTCGCAGTCCATATTTGAGGAAATACGACAGCCGACATTCTGCCTGCCGATCCACCTGCGAAGCGGACAGGCGCAGTTTGTCGCCATACAGCCCCTGAATATTCTCTCTTTGAACCGTACCTAAGCTGTGATTTTTCCGGCGAAGGATCTGTTCGTAAGCCTCAGAAATACCCAGTTTCTCCGCCGATCGTCTATCCTGACAGCCTGCCAGCCATGCACCGGCAGAAAGCTTCTGGCGAAGCTGAGCGGTCAAGGTGGTATCCGCCTGATGTTCACCACCGGACAGGGATACCAATCGGCGATAAATAAACGAAGGCTGACTGCCGGAGCAGGTTATGATCATTTGCTCCTCTGCACCGCAGAATACACCGTAAATCTCCGCAAATTCCGCCTGTAAGCCTTCCATGGCACCGCCGGTCAGCGGAACACCCAGATCACGCAGGGTCACTCGCTCCTGATCGGTTAAAAGTCCCGTAGAGCCGCCATAGCCGGGAAGTGCCCCTTCATTGGCACCCAGCACGATCAGCACCTTCTCCTGCTGGCAGCGCATGGCTGTTACAGGTCCCACACTGACTGAATCCAGCACCGGAGGGATGGTACCCACACTGCACTGGCTCAGCAGCAGTTTCAGCAGCCGTACAAAGGTGTCATTATCCCAGCTGGTCTGCCCCAGCACATCATAAAGCTGCTCCAGCGCATTCAGCAAAATCTCCCACAGCTGATTATAGATCTGGGCGCTGCGATTATCTGCCTGATCATCCATCGTCTGTGCCAGTTTTTCAAGCCTTGGACAAAAGTCGATTTCCTCCAGGAAGCGATAAAGTGCCTGCACCTGGTCGCAAATGGTCTTACTGTTGCCAAAGGCCTCACGCAGACTTACCAGCGGCTCGATGGCAAGCGCCCGATCTATATTGAGCTGAGCCAGTTCACGCCGGGAGTAGTCGTCCCACTGATCAGATAATCCTTGGGGGTGGCCTGTCCAGTTTTCCAGCCAGCGCTTGCGGTCAATACCCCAAATATAGGCATAGTTTTCAATTTTATCGCAACTGTCCTGAGACAAAGGTGACAGTGTGCTGCGCAAATAACGCAATACATCTCTTTGTTCAAAGCCTCCCAGTGCTGCATCCAGGGCAAATATCACCGTAGAGATCACACCCGATTGCAAAACCTCTTCCGTGCCGGATAAATACAGCGGAATCCCGCATTTTCCAAAAATCAAGCGAAGCACCGGGCTATAAGCCTCCATTTGGGTACATACAACGGCAACATCCCGATACCGCAGGCCATGCTCCACTTGAGCCATCACTTCCTGAGCTGCTACCTGGCACTCCTGATATACAGAAGCTGCCCGAATGGCCTTCACCTTCCCCTGCAAGCCCGGGTAGAATTGGCTCTTCCCCTGGAACAAACCTTTCCGCATGGGAAGCAAATCGTCTTCCCGTTCGGAAACAAATTGGATCTGCACCGGAATATCCGCATTTTTTGCAATATCCCACAGCTGTTTGGCAGTCTGACCGGCTTTTTCAAAAGCCATATGGTTGGACTGGAGTTGATCACAGTTTAAGCTGACGGTAATATCCGTCCCACAGCGGATGATATGCTCCAAAATCGCCATATTTTGCCTGGTAAAATCGGGAAACCCATCCACATAAAACACATGCTGTTGGGCAAAATCGATCTCTTCCAGCTGCTCCAGCACCCAGGTCATCTGATCTCTGGGGTCACACTTTCCTTGAGCACACAGGCTGTTATACCCTTCCATCAGAAGAGCCAGTTCTTCCAACTTCTGGGACAGGATGCCCTCAGTCTGTTCTGCGGCGGCTTTCAAATCTGCAGGGGTGATGCAGCACCGCTTGCACTCGTCCACCGCATCCAATACCTGCATCAAAAATTCAGGCTTTGTCTCCACGGAAGCGTAGGTTTTCAGCACACTATGTAGCTGCCGGGCAGCTGCTGCCACGGCAACGATACGACCGCTGTCATCCAGACATTGCTGGGATGCATTTCCCACAATATCCATCACACGCCGCCCCAAACGGGTAAACGACAGCACCTGTGCATAGCGGCTGGCAGTATCCCCTGCTGCCGCAGCCAGCCGTCGTTCGGTATCATGGCTGATCAGCTCCGGCACCATCAGAATACGGTTGGTTTTTTTGCTTTTTACATCCTGGCAGATCCGGGAAAGGATCTCATTTCTGTTGGCAGTCCAGTCCCTGCCCAAGAGCAGTGTAAGCATTCGGACACCGCCTTTCTTTCTTTTTCTACATTATAGCATAGCCGCTCAGAAAAAAACAGACTCAACTCAATTCCAGTGGAAGAAATTTTGTGCCCTGCCCAACACATCCAGAAAGAAGAACCGAACCTTATATTCTCCTGTGATACTATTGGTCAGCCCGTCAGAGAAGCCTGCTCCGGCAGTCACATCTTTTACTCCCGAGGAAGTAGCACTGTAACACATCCGTGGAAAGACTACACACCACCAATTTCGTCCCTCCCCCTCACCAATGACGATGCGAAGAGAGTCATAAATGCCAGACGGAAGCGTAAATGTGTCATATTGCCGCACCGGAAATTCCTCTTTCATAAAGCTGACAGCTGCCTGTTTTGCTTCTCCCAATTCGGCAAGTGCTTTGTTGGCAGCCGCTTCGATCTGGGGCAAATGGGTCTGGATGTACGCCTTGGCCTGCTCTGCATCCGTGATTCCATCCAGCATCTGTTCCACAGACTGCAAAACCGCATCCCGGACAGATAATTTTACACTTTGGTCGTGTTCAGAGTTGGATGCACCCACCACATGAAGCCGCACCAATTCCTTTTCCAGCTTTTCCCGATCGGAAATAAGCACACCCACAAACCAAATACTGGCGCACAGCGCCAAAAGTGCCATTAAGCTGATGATTTTCTTCATAAAAACACCGTCCATACTGAAATACTTCCAGTATGGACGGTTTTGAGCAGCATTATACAGATTTGGCAATAAATATCTGGGGATAATTCTCCTTGAGCATATTGCAGATCACCGCTGCATTTTCAAATTCAGCGGTAATACCGAATACTGCCGAGCCAGAGCCGGTCATCTGATAGCCGGTTGCACCGTAGGAGTTAAAAATGGACTTGATATAGTTCAGTTCCAAATGATCCGCAGACACAATGGGGTCGAACACATTACAAACATTTTCAACCACAGCACCCAGATCCCCTGCCAGAATAGCACTTTCCATGGCCTGATGATCCGGCCGCCGGGCGATCTCCTTTTCGTCGATGACCTTGTACAGCTCCGGGGTAGAAACGGAGAATTCAGGTTTACACACCACGAAGATGCACTCAGGCAGATCCGGCAACTTGCGAATACGCTCGCCACGGCCTTCCACCACCGCAGTACCGCACAGCACGCAGAACGGCACATCACTGCCCACAGCTGCACCCAGTTCTGCCAATGCAGGCAGTGAGAACGGTGCATCATAGTGACGGTTCAGCGCACGCAGCACAGCAGCTGCATCAGCACTGCCACCGCCCAGACCTGCCTGCATGGGAATACGCTTGGTAATACGAATGGTCATGCCATCCGGGTCTTTCTTGATCGTGTCGAAGAACAGCTTTGCAGCCTTCCAACACAAATTGGTCTCATCGGAGGGAACGCCTTCCTTGTCGCAGACAATGCTCCAAGGCTTGCCGGTTTCCAGATCGATTTGAATATCATCTCGCAGGGAGATGGTCTGCATCACGCTTTTAATATCGTGATAGCCGTCTGCCCGCTTGCCAAGCACATCCAGTGTCAGATTGACCTTGGCAAATGCACCTTCATAAAGAGTCGTCATTTAATCTTTCTGCCTTCCAAATAATATCTCTTCTCCCGAGCGTGACCCATGGAGAAGGTCTTTCTGGGTAACACGCCGCCGGAGATCACTCCACGGAACAGCTGGTGCTTTTCCATGGACGGCAGCAGAAATCCCACTGCATTTTCCTGTCGAGCCAGCTCCGTTACCTCTTCATCACCATGAATATAATCGATTTCGGCAGAATTGTCAACCATCCATCTGTCCAGGAACTCCTGCAAAACTGCAACCGCCAGTTCGCCCTTGGCCTTATCCAAGTACAGCGTACCTCCCTTTTGCCCCATCACATATTGGATGGCATAGCCATCTTCGGCGCAAATGCTTTGAATGTCCTGTAGCAGTTTTTCTCCATCCACATGGAAAAGGATTCTATGGATCGGTTCAAAGACCTGGGATGCATCGTGAATGTTTTCCAGCTCCACCAGAGCATAGCGAGCCGGATGATTGGAAAGATCCACACCGGGATTTTCTGCTTTCAGTGTTTCATAGCAGCTTTTTGCAGTGGCCAAAGAGTGATTTCCGTCGCCCACAGCCAAATAAACCGGTGCACCGTTCAAATCTGCATATTTTTCGGGAACGGAGGTAAAATAGTGTTGCAGCCGCTGATCGAACTGTTCTGCAGTTTCTCCATCGACCAACCAGCCGGTGATATGACCGCCGCCTTCCATCAAATCAAAATCGTATACTTTTTTCAGGCTGTCTTTAACTGCTGCAATCGGCTCGATCAACTGCTTTTGATCGTCGTCGCAAAGCATCAGCACATGAGGAAATTCAACAGAAGCATCTTTGCGGACACGCTGACGAGGCGGAATGCGCTCCAAAACCGTCTTTTCGGTAGCACGCACCCGAGAAGTGGAACCGGGATGGTAATCATATTCTTCCAGATCCACGGCGCCGATCAGACCGGGACGGACCGTACCATTGAGCAAGACCCGCTCCACATAGATGTAAGATTGAGGATGTGCTTCAAAAACATCTTCACGCAAATACTGCTCCATGGTAGCATTGATCTTTGCAATGGCAGCACTCTCGTCCACACTACCCAGATCTGCTTCCGGCAGGATCATGTGGATGGTAGACGCCTCTTTCCCTGCGGTGGCGCGTACTCGCTGCCAATATGCGGCATCGGAAGTAAACTGGTCGCAGGCGATCACTGCCCAGCGGTGCATATCGGCCTTTGCCGGAAGTAAAATGTCAGCTTTTCCAAAAATATTCAAGGTGTTGACCCTTCCTTTCGGTTTTATTCCACGAGCTATTATAGCGAAGAAAAACCTTTTCGTCAATCATTAAGTATAAAAATCTGCATTTCGGAAACACTATTTTCAGTAAAAATACACAAGGAGGTGTGTTATGGACATTCTGGCATTGATCCTATCCATCATCGGCTGTATCAACTGGGGGCTGGTGGGTATTTTTCAGTTTGATTTGGTTGCCTGGCTCTTTGGTACTGCCACAGTTCTAAGCCGCATCATCTACACAGTAGTGGGGCTGGCCGGCCTGTGGACGATCTGCTTCTTCTTCCGCAGACCAAGTCTGGGAAACAACGAGAAATGAAAAAAGCAGCACGGAAAAATCCGTGCTGCTTTTCATTTTTAACCTTGAGTTGCTTCCGTATTGACACGGATGATGCACTCGTACTTGGTGCCTTCGTATGTGGTGTATACCTTAACATAGGTACCGTTGGTCAGTGTAGAAGTAACTGCCTTGGCTGTGATGGTCACAACACCGGTCTCTGTGTCGATCACCTTATCGCAGCACTTGGGGAAGTCATTACTGAACTTCCACTCCACATCCTTGATTGCATTACCATCCTTGTCAACAAGCTTCAGTTCAAACTTATCATAGCCTTCCTTGCCCAGAGTCAAGGTAGTATCAGTAACATTCAGATGGTACTTCGTTTCCTTCACATTCTCAACGCGAACTTTGCACTCAACGCTCTGATCGCCGTACTGAATGGTAACAATAACACCCTTGCTATTGTTGCTGACAGCGATGACCTTGGTTCCTTCGACACGAACCACGCCTTCGTCCGCACTTGTGCACACGAACTGATCCTTATCGAACTTTTCCTTGTTCTTGATCAGGTTGTACAGGTCATAAGATGTACCGTTGGTGGGAGACAGCTTGATATCGCCCTCCTTGGTCAGCTCCAGCTTGGGGCCGGTGCCGGGGATCTTACAGGTTACTTCCACCTTGATCTCAAAGGTCTTATACGCAATGGTAATGGTAGCCTCACCGGTAGCCTTGGGAGTGACCAGACCCTTCTTGTCCACCTGAACAACGGAAGGATCACTGGAAGTATAAGTACAGGTGACCTTGTCGGTGGTGTTCTCAGGCAGTGCCTTTACCGTCAGCTGAGCGGACTCGGTCAGCTTGGTGAAAGACAGGGTCTTGTTCTCGTTGTCCAGCAACTCAATGCCTGTACAGGGAACTTTTACCTGCGTGTCAACAGTCGAAGAAGTATTATTGTCTGTACTGGTCTGAGGATCATCAGGCTGGTTGTCCATCACACGAACAGCGATGAACACGCAAACTGCAACAATTGCAATCAACAGCACAGCTACAATAATGATCATCGCCATATTAGAAGGGGCTTCCTGCTTGCGCTTATCAGAAGCCTTGCCATGCTCCGTCTGACGGGTGGCAGGGGCGTTGGATTTCTTATTGCCTGTTTTGGAGTACTTGCCGGACTTGGCCTGCTCCTCCATGGTGGTTTCGACGACGGGCTTCACTGCGTCCGATTTTGCCGTGCCACAGATGGGGCACTGGGCTTCAGTATCAGAGTAGGAAGAGCCACAAACGTCACATACGATCTTACTCATTTTTACCCTCCGTTCCGATGCGCCGTGCGCATCAAAGTTTTCATTATTATAGCAGTTCTTTCGTAATAAAACAACTAGGAAATTTATATTTTTTGAAAATTTTTTATTCCATATTTTGACTCTTGTCCATTCCTATCGACTACATTTTGTGCCTGAGACAGATTTTTTGCCGAAAAACACTTGCTTTGTTCCAGAAATCTATTGCTTTTTCCACGGATTTATTTTATCATAAACAAAACAAGGAAAAGGAAGGCGATGAAAATGTCCGCACCAAGGCCCATTTCCCCTATCTTAGACGGCTTCGAGTTGGGCAAGCCGATCAGCCGACACGGCGCTATCCAATGCTGCGTGGCAACGGAAAAAATCAGCGGTGATCCATTCATCGTCAAAATGATTTCTGTACCGGAATCCGGTGTTCATGTAGATGCCCTGCTGATGGCCGGTGCTTTTTCCGACCGTTCCGGTGCCAACAGCTATTATAAAGAACAGGCCAGAGCGATTCTAAATGAGGCAAAAACCTTGCGCTATATGGCAGCCTTGGGCAATTTTGCAGATTTCGACAGTGTACAAGTAGTCCCCGGGGAGCAGGAAAACGGTTTTGAAATCTATTTTCTTGCACCCTACCGTCTCAGTCTTCAGCAGATGATGCATCGTGAAGATCTCTCCCAGCTGGAGATCCTCAATATGGGACTGGACATTTGTGCTGCCCTTACCGCCTGCCGTCACGCCGGCTTTTTCTACGCCAACTTAAAACCCAGCAATATCTTCTGTATTGGACAAAATTATCGAATTGGCGATTTGGGCTTCGTTCCTCTGTCCACAGTGAACAGTGCCCCTCTGCCGGAGCATCTGCGCAACAAGTACACCCCTCCGGAACTGATGGTCGGAAAGGCACCTCTTAATAATACTGCCGATGTGTATGCCCTGGGTCTTATCCTCTATGAAGCATATAACGGCGGCACCCTGCCTGGAGAAAAAGATAAGGTAGGCAAGCTTTTTGCTCCCCCAAAATATGCAGACTACGAGCTGGCGGAGATCATCCTTCGTGCCTGCGCACCGGATCCGTCTATCCGCTGGAGCAGCCCAGAACAGATGGGACACGCTTTGGCTCGGTATCTGCACCGCAACGGTATCCGTAATGCCCCGATCATCCCCTCTGCCCTCAAAGAAATTCCCAGGTATGTACCTGCCAAAATCGAAGATTTCCTCCCGGAGGAATATGATGATTCGGAATTTAATGAGCCTTTGTGGGATGCACCTGCGTCTCAGGAAAATGATACGCCTGCCGCAGAAAACAGCAAAATCAGCACACGCTATCCCACTGGTCTGATCATCGCCGCCATTCTGGCGCTACTGCTGCTCGTCGAAATGGGAATTGGAGCTTGGGTACTCCTAAATGGATGATGCTCCTCATCCCCTAATTTTAAATGAAGAAGCACCTTTGGAGCGCTGCACGAACTGGCGTGCAGCGTTTCCTTCTCAGAAAGAAATGAGGAAAAACTATGATCGTTGTCGTAAAATCCGGAACAACGGAAGCCCAGCTGTCCATGCTGACCGCATGGCTCGAAAATCTGGGACTAGAAATTCACCGCTACCCCGGTCAAAACTCCACCGTGTTGGGATTGATCGGCGATACCAGCCGGGTAGATACACAGTTGCTGCGATCCATGGAGATCGTTCAGTCCCTTTGTCCGGTCAGTGATCCTTTTAAGCAGGCAAACCGGAAATTTCATCCCCAAGATACGGTGGTAAAAGTCGGTCATGCAAAAATCGGTGGCGGTCACTTTGCCATGATTGCCGGACCTTGCAGTGTAGAGTCTGAGCAGCAGATCATCCAGGTGGCACAGGCCGTCAAAGCAGCCGGCGCAGATATCCTGCGTGGGGGTGCTTTTAAGCCCAGAACTTCCCCCTACGCCTTCCAGGGCTTGGGACAGGACGGCATTCGCCTGCTGCTGGAAGCAAAAAAAGAAACCGGCCTGCCCATTATCACAGAGATCATGACCATTTCCGCCCTGGAAATGTTTTCCGATGTGGACATCATTCAGGTAGGCGCGCGAAATATGCAGAATTTTGACCTTTTGAAGGAATTGGGCAGAAGTCAAAAACCGATCCTACTAAAACGGGGGCTTGCCAACACTCTGCAGGAACTGCTGATGAGTGCTGAATACATCATGCGGGAAGGAAATGAGCAGATCATTCTCTGCGAACGGGGCATCCGCACCTTCGAGACCCAGACCAGAAACACTTTGGATCTTTCCGCCGTGCCCATGCTGCACGAACTCTCTCACCTGCCGGTCATTGTTGATCCCAGTCACGGAACGGGCATGGCTCGCCTTGTTCCGTCTATGGCATTGGCTGCCACTGCCTGCGGCGCAGATGGTATCATGGTGGAAGTCCATAACGATCCCAAGCACGCTCTGTGCGACGGTGCCCAATCCCTGATCCCTCAGGAATTTGCAGAATTAAATCAAAAAATCCAAAAAATCCGCAGCGTCATTGCCTAGTTTTAAGAAATGGAGGAGGGTCTATGAACACGATCAAGGTAAACGCCTCAAAGGAATATTGGGTCAAAATCGGTTCCGGCCTTCTTTCCGATCTGGGCAGCGAATGTGCTTTTATCGTAAAGAGCCGTACTGCTGTCATTGTCAGCGATCAAAATGTATGGCCAATTTATGGTAAAAGTGCAGAAGAAAGCCTGAAAAACGCAGGGTTCTCCGTCCATCATTTTATCATTTTACCCGGTGAAAACAGCAAAAACGGTGAGATTTATTTGAACCTTCTAAACTTTCTGGCAGAAAACCACTTGACACGCAGCGATTGCCTGATTGCATTGGGCGGCGGTGTGGTCGGTGATTTGACCGGGTTTGCTGCTGCAACTTATTTGCGTGGGATCGCCTATATCCAAGTGCCCACCACCCTGCTTGCCATGGTGGATTCTTCCGTAGGCGGTAAGACAGCGATTGACCTTCCTGCCGGAAAGAATCTGGCTGGTGCATTCTACCAGCCAAGTCTTGTGCTCTGCGATACAGACACTTTGAACACCCTTCCGAAAAATGTCTTTTCTGACGGCTGTGCTGAGGTCATCAAATACGCCGTTTTATTCGACAGGACTTTGTTTTCTCAGCTGGAAGAGCAAGGCCTTCGCTTCCACCGGGAAGAAGTGATCAGCAAATGCATACAATGGAAACGAGATATCGTTACCCAGGATGAATATGATACCGGCCTTCGCCAACTGTTGAATTTCGGTCATACCGTCGGACACGCCATCGAAAAAGAAAGCAACTACTCCATCTCCCACGGTAGTGCAGTGGCAATTGGAATGTGCATCATCGCAAAGGCTGCCGCAGCCCACGGCTGGTGCGAAGCATCCATTTCTGACAGCATCCACCGGATTGTTCAGCAATTCGGCCTTCCCACCTCCACCAGCTTCACTGCCGATGTTTTAAGCCACCATATTCTCTCCGATAAAAAGCGTTTCGGGGACGCAATCCGCCTTATTATACCCGCAACTATTGGTTGCTGTCATCTGAAATTCGTCCCAATCCAGGCATTAAAATCCTTGATAAAGGCAGGAATGTAGTATGGATCTGACTATTTTTCCCGAAAAGCTGCAAGGACAGGTAAACACCATTCCCTCCAAATCTCAAGCCCATCGGCTTTTCCTGTGTGCCGCTTTGGCTGATTCGCCGACATGCATTGAAATCCCAACAATTTGTGACGATTTAATGGCAACTATCGGTTGCATCTCCGGTTTTGGTGGAGAAATCAAGCACTGTTTTGGTCAAGCTGAGATCATTACCCCCATTCAGAATATCCCAACTTGCGCCACCTGCAACTGCGCAGAAAGTGGCTCAACTCTGCGCTTCATGCTCCCTGTGGCAGGCTGTCTCGGCATCGAAACCCTCTTTTTATTGGAAGGTCGTCTTCCCTATCGCCCACTGTCTCCGCTGTGGGAGGAAATGGAGCGGCATGGTTGCCAGCTTTCCTGGGTCAGCCGTAGCGAATTACAGAATACCATCGGTCATCTTTCCCGAAAAGTGACTGCCGGTCTTCGCTTGACCGGCAAACTTCGCCCCGGTCATTACCGAATTGATGGCAATGTATCCAGCCAGTTTATTTCCGGACTTTTAATGGCACTGCCTCTGCTGGACGGTGAAAGCTATTTACAGCTCATGGGGCCGGTAGAGTCTAAACCTTATATTGATATGACCCTGCAAACGCTGCAACAATTCGGCGTTCAGTGGACAGATTTTCGCACCCACGGCAAACAGCAGTTTCTAAGTCCCGGCACCATCGCCGTTGACGGCGATTGGAGCAGCGCCGCATTTTGGATGGCTGCCAACGCCTTGGGCAGTCAGATATCTGTTGCCGGACTTAACCCGAATTCTGTCCAGGGTGACAAAGAGATCGAATCCCTTCTTGTACAATTACAAAAGCATTGCACCATTTCTGCTGCTGATATTCCCGATCTTGTTCCCATTTTGGCGGTGGTAGCCGCTGCCAATCATGGTGCTGTGATCACCGATATTCGTCGGCTGCGGATGAAAGAATCCGACCGGGTCGCTGCGGTGACAGAGATGCTCTGTTCTCTGGGCGCAAAAGCCGTTGCCGATGAAAACACCCTTACCATCTTCCCTGCTCCGCTCGTTGGTGGAACGGTAGATTCCAAAAATGACCACCGCATCGCCATGGCTGCCGCCATTGCTTCTACGGTCTGCCAAAAGAGCGTGACCATTTTAGGCGCTGAATGCGTCAGCAAGTCTTATCCCAATTTTTGGAAAGAATTCACCCGTTTAGGAGGAAAAATATGAGTTCGACCTACGGTGAAAATCTAAAACTCTCTATCTTTGGTCAGTCCCATGGCAAAGCCATCGGTATGACTCTGGACGGCATCCCTGCCGGTCTTCCGGTGGATCTGGCACAATTGCAGCACTTCCTTGACCGCCGTGCGCCGGGACATAGTTCCCTTGCCACCTCTCGCCGGGAAGCCGACCAGCCTGATTTTCTCAGTGGCATCGTAGACGGCTTTACCTGCGGCGCACCGCTGGCTGCCATCATCGAAAACACCAATGCTCAATCTGCCGATTATGAAGCGCTCCGAGATCTGCCCCGTCCCGGTCACGCCGATTTTACAGCCAATGTAAAATACGGCGGCTACGAGGATACTGCCGGCGGCGGTCATTTTTCCGGGCGGCTGACAGCACCGCTGTGCATTGCCGGCGGTCTATGCTTGCAATGGCTGGAACGCTTTGGCATTCGCATTGGCGCTCACATAATTCAAATTGGCAACGATAAAGCCTGCCGCTTCAATGACTTACAGCCGGAATTGGACAAAGTTGGTCTGATTTTCCCCACCCTGACTGCTGAAGATGCAGAGCGTTTTCAAGAAAATATCGAGAATGCTCGTCTGCAGGGTGACAGTGTAGGCGGTCGGATCGAATGCGCCATCACCGGCCTGCCTGCCGGGCTTGGAGAACCTATGTTCGGCGGTGTAGAAAGTCGCATCGCGCAACTGATGTATGGTATTCCTGCGGTGAAAAATGTAGGTTTTGGGCGAAGCGAAGGGTTTGCCGCTTGTCTGGGCAGCGAAAGCAACGACCCATTCACCATCATGGATGGCACGATCAAAACCACTACCAACCACTGTGGCGGTATTCTGGGCGGCATCACCACCGGTATGCCGGTGCTCTTTGATGTGACCTTTAAACCTACACCTTCCATTGGAAAACCGCAGCAAACCATCTCTCTCAGTCAAATGGAGGAACGCACGCTGACCATCCAAGGCCGTCACGATCCCTGCATCGTTCCACGAGCTGTACCGGTGGTAGAGGCAGCGGCAGCCATCGCAGTTTATGACATGATTCTGGGACACACCCAGGCAGTAGCGAGGAAATAACATGGACATTACCCAATTACGGCAGGAGATCGACAAAGTTGACCAGCAGCTTTTGCAGCTGTTTGCACAGCGCATGGAGATTTCCAGTCAAATCGCCGACTATAAGAAAGAACAGAATATCCCCATTTTTGACCCGGTACGGGAGCGTGAAAAGCTTTCTAATGTGGCCTCCAGCGTTCAGCCGGAACTGCAAAGTGCTGCCAAAGTGCTTTACAGCCTGCTGTTTGAATTGAGCCGCAGCTATCAAAGCAGCAAGAACGCCACGGAAACTGCCCTTTTTCACCGGATCACAGAATCCATTGAGAACACCCCCAAGCTCTTCCCTCCCCAGGCCATGATTGCCTGTGTGGGGCAGGAAAATGATCGATTGGAACATCTCTGCCAGCGGCTGACAAAAAACCCCTCCACCCTGTTTTTCAGTTCCAAGGAAGCGGTTTTTTCCGCTGTTGCTCAGGGAATGTGCTGCTATGGTCTGCTCCCCCTGGAAAACACCGGGGTATACGATCTTCTGAGCGACTATCAGTTTTATATTGTCCGCTCTTTCCGCATGCAAAACTCTGATGGTAGTTTTGTGTCCTTTATTCTTTTTAGCAAGGAACTGGAGATCTATCCCGGCGCCGATAAAACCACCCTTGTAATGACTCTGCCCAACAAGCCCGGCAGCCTATACCGTGTTTTGGCACGACTTTACACTCTGGGACTGAATATTGCAAAACTGGCATCCAAACCCGATCCCAAAAACGATTACAGAATGCTTTTTTATTTCGATTTGGAAACCTCCATCTATTCTCAGGAGTTTGTGCATTTGATGTGTGAACTGGATGATCTGTGCGAAGATTTCCAATATCTTGGCAGTTACACCGAGGTGGTATAAATGAAATGCGGCCTATTGGGGCGGCGATTGGGACACAGCTACTCCCCTGCCATTCATGCAGCCTTTGCCGATTACGAATATGACCTTTTTGAAAAAGAACCGGAAAAAGTAAAGAACTTTCTGCTTACCGGGGATTTTACAGGTTTGAATGTGACCATGCCCTACAAGAAAACGGTCATCCCCTACCTGGATGAGCTTTCGGAAACTGCAAAAAAATTGGGTGCCGTCAATACCATCGTCCGCCGAGTCGACGGTTCTCTTTTCGGACACAATTCTGATTTTTTCGGTTTTGCCTCTATGATACGCACAAGCAAACTGTCGGTCAGCAGCAAAAAATGTCTGGTTCTGGGCAGCGGCGGCGCATCTGCCACTGCCGTGGCGGTTTTGCAGGAGATGGGGGCAACGGTCATTATCATCTCCCGACAAGGGAAAAATAACTACCAAAACCTACATCTGCACAGCGATGCAAAAATCATTGTCAACACCACCCCTGTTGGAATGTATCCCAACTGTGGCGTCTCTCCCATCGACCTATCCCTGTTTCCCCAGTTGGAAGGGGTTTTGGATGTGATTTACAATCCTGCTCGCACCCAGTTGCTTCTGGATGCGGAGGCCCGTGGGCTTGTTACCATGAACGGTCTTTGGATGCTGGTGGCACAGGCCAAGGAAAGTGCAGAGTATTTTACCGGAACCGCCATTGCAGATGAAACGCTGAAAACTGTGTATGATCACATCCGCAGCCGTATGGAAAATATCATTTTAATCGGGATGCCCGGCTGTGGAAAATCCACCATCGCCACGCTGCTTGCCCGACATTTGGGACGGACACTGATCGATATCGATGATGAAGTGGTCAAAACCGCAGGACGATCCATTCCAGAGATTTTTTCCGAACATGGAGAGAAAGCTTTCCGGCAGTTGGAAACTGAGGTTTTGCAGCAGTACGGAAAGGCATCCGGCCTGGTCATTGCCACCGGCGGCGGCTGCGTCACCAAAGAGGAAAACTATCCTTTCCTCCATCAAAATGGTAAAATCATCTATCTTCAGCGGGATATTTCCAAACTTCCCACAGATGGTCGCCCCCTCTCTGTTGATATGAACGCCATGTATGCCCAACGATCGCCACTTTATCAGCACTTTGCAGATTTTACTGTGGACAATAACAGTGCATGCAGGGATACAATTGCTCAAATTCTTTCCATTTTGGAGGAAAATCCATGAAAATTCTGGTTTTAAACGGCCCAAATATCAATTTATTGGGCATTCGTGAGCCGGACATCTACGGCAAAGACTCCTACCGCACCCTTTTGGCACTGCTGAATGACACTGCCCGAAAATTGGGCGTGGAAATGGAAGAGTTCCAGTCCAACCACGAAGGTGCTTTGGTGGACAAAATTCAGGAGGCCTATGGGAAATTTGATGGCATTGTCATCAACCCTGCTGCCTATACCCATACTTCCATCGCCATTTTGGATGCGCTGAAAGCAGTCGCACTCCCGGCTGTGGAGGTCCATATTTCCGATGTGGGCAGTCGGGAAAGCTTTCGACAGTTCTCCTATCCGGGACTCTATTGCGAAAAAACCATCACAGGCCAAGGCATTGACGGCTACCGTCAGGCGATCGTCTATCTGGCGGAAAAATATGCGTAAAAAATGATCCCTCGGCATGATATGCACCCCAAAAGTTAGACACTTTTGGGGTGCATATATTTTATGGGTAAAACAGGAAGAAAAAATAGAAGTTATAGTGCAGAATTCAAAATCGGTGTTATAATGGATATGCGCGAACATCGTTTGGGCTATCGAGAAGCTATGCGAAAGTACTTTCCTCATCTTAACGAGAGAAGCATAGCTTTTCTCAAACAGTGGGAGCGCATATTTCTGGAAGAAGGAGCCGAGGACTTTATGAAAGAAAGACAGGCAGAGCCTGCGCAGCCAGCGGAACGAAGAAAGGTAGACTACCGAAGCTGGATCCAAAAGTTGAAGAGGATCTCATCGCTGAAAACCAGCGTCTTCGTATGGAGATAGGATACTTTAAAAAACTGAGTGCTTTAGTTCTTGCGGAAGAGTAAAAGAGCGGGAAAAGCGCTAATTGTCTCCGAACTAAGGCAAAGATATCCGCTGCAAGACTTGATAGCAGTTTTATCTGCTTGCCTGGATTTATTTTATTTTCGTTCACAATA
>CAZJCA010000007.1:0-37213 GCA_964544505.1 uncultured Oscillospiraceae bacterium | reverse complement strand
CAAACAAGCTCCCGATCAGGCTGATAATATACAGCACTGTGGGAATTGCGATGGGCAGATAAATAAATATGAAAATGCTCCAGAACAGAATGTTGCGGATAAGAATGCCTTGGATATTTGGGAGCGGGTACTTTGCAGGGCAAGTGCCTGCTCTATTCGCATATAGAGGGTCAGCGCATTGTCCGACAAGCGGACATCATCGAAGTCGATCCTTGCCATGGCGCCACCTCAGCCCGCCACCGGCTGGGCCATAGACAGGTAAAGGTTACATAGCGCAAGCTGTGTCTTGAAGGCAGCCTTATACAGCCGCAGGGCGTAGTCGCTGGCCTGAGCAATGACCTGATCCAAAGGCAGGTATGTGCTGTCGCAGCGGATCAGGCACTTTTCGCCGTCCAGCAGGACGGTATTGTGATGGACGGATTCTGTGCAAGGCTTGGAGATGTCGTGGAAGGTGCCGCAGGTGGCCTTGGAAACGAATGAGGCCAGGGCATAGCTTTTGATAAAGCAGGTGGCGGCCAGATCCTCGGTGGTCAATGCAGTTTCGCAGATGGTGTCGGGATCAGAGACCGTTGTAGCGTAGTGCAGTGGATGCTGGGAGATGCAGAAGCGGTCTTTATCCGTGCGGTACAGGTGCGGGAAAGGCGGTATTTGTGCAACCACTTGGCGAAGGCAGTCCTGATGTGCATAAGCGGCTTTGGATGCGATACTTGCTATGGGGTCTTTATCCAGGGCATCAACGATGTCAGGAAGATGTTGTGCAGAGGAAATGAAATTTGCAATTTCCTCGGTGGGTGCATTGCAGTGAGTGTTGATATAGCGTGTGGTAATGGGACAAGAATTTAGTGCGTATGTTGATGCAGTTTCTTGGTAGTATGTCATATTTATTATCTCCTTTGAATTTAAAGAGGAGTATTGTAAGTGCTACTTAACCGTAGTGTATCGAATAGCAAAAAGCTACCGGCTTCCAAATGGCTGCCGGTAGCTTTATGACCAGGCGTTGGCCACATCGACTCTTTTAATGGGGATTTGTAGATGCAAGTCTTTTTTGACGCTCTGCTTTCCAGCGAAAATAGTCTTCCCGGATTTGCGGGTCTTCCCAGGCATAATGGATCGCATTTAGAGCTTCTTGAGCAATACTTTTAGATGCATAGGAAGGAATTTCGTTTGTTTCGATTCTTACAGAGGCATCAGTTTCAATTATTCTATTTTTCATTAAAGCTGCCTCCTTGACTTATTCGGAATCAGGTTTAGACATCGAATTGCTTTCAGCAAGTTCTGCGCCAACAATCATTGCTTCAATGGCGAGATCAAATAAATTACGGTTTTCTTCTGGAATACTTACAATGGCTTTTGCTAATTTTTTGGCATCAGCTAATTGATCTTTTGTATAAATAATACGGTTTTGAGCCATAGCAAGTTTTCCCTCCTGACAAGTATTGTGCTTTTGTGACTATAATATGTCACAAAAGCACAAAGGTCAATAGTTAAATCCCCAGAAAACTGTTTTTTTGTTGACAACATGACATTTTATGGTAGAATTATCGAGAAAGGAGGTGCTGGTTAATCTATGAAAGATCGGATTAAGAAGTTGAGAAAAAAACTCGGTTTGACCCAACAGCAATTTGCTGATCGGATCGGAATAAAAAGGAATACAGTTGCAAATTATGAAGCTGGGCGAAATGTGCCAATAGATTCTGTTTTTACATTGATTTGCAGAGAGTTTCATGTCAATGCAGAATGGCTCCGTCAAGGCAAAGGCTTAGACGATGATATGTTTGTTGAAGATTCGCTGTCTCCTATGGATCAAATTGTAGAAGAGTTTAATTTGACACCTAGAGAAAATATACTTATTCAGCGATTTTTATGTATGAAACCAGAAATTCGGAGCGGTATAATTGATTACATTTTGGATGTTGCAGCTGAAATAAATTCGAGCGGCATCTCCTCTGGAACAACAGATGAAGGCAATTCTGTGTCAAACGGTCAATGAATTAAGAAAAATACATTGCGCTAAAAAGCGTGTTTTTGTATTATGAAAGGGAGTTGTTGAGTCTATGTCTAAACACTTATGCAGAAATGATGGGGACCAGATAAAAGATCGTGCTATCTATGTAAGACAATCTTCGTGTACACAGCGTGACGCATCTATCGAAGATCAGATTGCTGATATTAAAGAATTTTGTAAGCAAAGCGATTTTCATCTTATTCGTCCCTGTAACAAAATGACAGAAGAGCGTGTTCATAAGAATATGAATAATAAATAATTAAAGGAAGCTCCAATCGGGCAATATCACCAGTTGATGATTTGCCCTAATGGGAACTTCCTTGTTGTTATGAAAGAAAATGAATTGGTGGGATAACTATGGCTAGGCGTTCAAATATAACTGATACTGTTGAAATGCAGGATTGTGTAGTTTACGCACGGTATTCTTCGCACTCTCAAAAGGATACATCCATAGAGGATCAGGTTGCAGATATAGAAGTGTTTTGCAGACAGAATAATTTGCGTATTGTGCATGTATATGCAGATAGACATATATCCGGTAAAACAGATGATCGTGAGGACTTCCAGCAGATGATAAAAGATGCTGCACATCGCCAATGGTCCTATGTGGTTGTCTGGAAGACTGACCGTTTTGCTAGAAATCGTTACGATAGTGCGAATTATAAATATAAGCTGAAAAAGTATGGTGTTCGTGTTCTTTCAGCTAAAGAGAGTATTCCTGATGGGCCGGAAGGCATTCTGCTAGAGTCTGTATTGGAAGGTTCTGCAGAGTATTATTCCGCTAACCTTGCTCAGAATATTCGCCGTGGTATGCTTAGTAATGCTCAAGCGTGCAAGGCAAACTCTGGAGCTTTTCCATTGGGCTATTGCAAAGGGCAAGACGGAAAATTTGCAATTTGTGAAGCGGAAGCAGAGGTTGTTCGTGAAATATTTCGAAAAGTTGCGGCGGGTGTTACATTCGTTCAGCTGCAAAATGAACTGAATGCCAGAGGCATTCGCACAAAATGGGGAAATCTGTGGAACAAGAATTCATTTCACCGCATTTTAACGAATGAAGTATATATCGGTGTATATCATTTTTCGGATGTACGCATCGAAGGCGGTGTACCTGCAATCATTGACAAAGAGCTTTTTGTGGAGGTACAACATAGACTTAAGACGAAAAAGAATCCACAAGGACGCCATCGAAATGATAATGAATTTATGCTGACTGGAAAGCTGTTTTGTGGGCTTTGTGGTTTGCCGATGATCGGTTTATCTGGAACAAGTCGGCATGGAAACAAGCATTGCTATTATACTTGTCAAGGCCGTCGGCAAAAAAAGGGCTGTCAGAAAGAAAATGTCCGCAGGGATTGGCTTGAGCGGTTAGTGGTAAGCACAACACTTGAATATGTCCTACGGGATGATGTTATTGAATGGATTGCAGACCAGGTAATGGCTTTTCAAGAGCGAGAAGCGAACACTGTGCGGTTGCGTTCTTTGAGAAATGAACTTGTACAAAAAGAAAAAGCACTTGATAACATTTTGAAAGCGATAGAGGCTGGTATCATTACCGCTTCTACGAAGCGTAGGCTGGAAGAGCTTGAAGCCGAGGTCAAGCAGACGGAAATGCTGATCAGAGTCGAAGAGCGGGCTATGACCAGAATAGAGCGTGATTTTATCATCTATTGGTTGGAGAAGTTCAAAGATGGCTCAATCGAAAATGCGGGATTCCGCCGAAAGGTGATAGATACCTTTGTTTCTGCTGTCTATCTATGGGACGATCATCTTCGGATTGCCTTTAATTATACAGGAAAAAATAAAAATGTCGTTGAAAGTAATTTTGTTGTAGAAGCTGAAACCCTGGCGGGGCCGGAGGGTTCGTATAAGCTCTCCGAGGCTCCACCAAATAAGGAAACCACCCGAAAGGGTGGTTTTAATTTAACAATGCAAGAAATGTGTGGATTTATTTTTCGATGTCTTAACGGATCATGCAGCTTTTTTCTGAAAATAATGTAGCTTTTTCGGTGAAAGAGTTGACAATTATCTGTATTACATGGTACAATAACTCAAAAATATGGTGCTGTATTATTTTCGCAGTGTCAAACGATAATAGTAAAATAGTCGCAAGGCTATTACGCAAAGCTAGAGGGACTTACAAAGTCAGCCAGTTGCCGAATTATCCAAAGTGGGTGATTTGGCTTTTTTTATTCTTGAAAGGGTGAGAGGGGATGACAGAAAGAACCAGATTAAAATTGAAAATCGTCTCTTCGCTGCTGATGTGCATTTTGGGCTTGTTTTCCGTGATCACACTGACCCTTTCCTGGTTCGCCTATAACGACAAGGCTCAAAGCAGCGGCATGAATATTACCATGGAGAACAGCCAGAATTATCTGGACTATGAGTATTATCAGGTGGAGCGCAATGAGGCAGGAAAATATCAGCTTAATAAAATTACAGATAACTCTACCCTTGGCGCATACGGTGCCCTGATTGATGGCTATCAGCTGGTCATAAAAATATATGTAGATAACCATAACGATGACCAATTTACGGTAAGCGCTCTGACCCAGACCACTTATTTTATGGGCAATATCAATTATCTTTTGCTGCCGCCTCGGAAAAAATACAAAACTTCCTGATGACAGTGGAAAAAACTACACCAACGCCCTTTCTAGCATCGTCAGCTTTGGCGTGCTGACCAAAGACGAAGCTTCGAACATTACAGAAAACACAGAAAACAAACAATTGGATGCATTGCCCTCCGAAAACCGGCTGGTCAACTTTATTGACCTGACCAACAACACAGTAAATGGCAGCATTTCTTTGAAGCAGGCGGAGAATACAGCAATAGCACCCGTGAAAAACACATACAATGGTATTGATTGCGGTGCCATCTGTATATTCATTACCTATGATTCGCTGCTGGTCAATACGGTCTTTTCTGCAAACATCGGCAACAATGACATGTATTTGTTTGACGATCAAAAACAGCGTTACTACGACACCCCTTTTGTCTGTGATTTTTCCCTTCTATTGGAAAAACACGCCGGCAGCAACTAACAGGAGAAAACAATGAAAAAACATGCTTTTTTACTGCCTCTAATTCTCTGCCTTGTTTTGGTGTTCTCTGCTACGACCTTTGCCTGGTTCATAGCATCCAATGCTATCACATTTCCGGAATCCTTTGGCTCCACCGATGCCAACGCCTATTTTGCCGGTGGAGATGGCACAGCAGGGAATCCTTATCAGATTAGCAATGCAGTCCACCTGTATAATCTGGCGTAGTTGCAATATCTGGGCTATTTCAATATGAATGCAGATTTTAACAACGGTCTGCCCCAGAGCTATTTTAAACTGACCGAACATATTGACATGAGCAAAGCCAAGACCGCCTTGCCCCCCATTGGCACAGCAGAATATCCCTTTATCGGAAAATTTGACGGTGGTGGGTATATTATTTCCAATCTGGATGTGTCCAACAGCAAATCCGACCTGAAGCAGTACATTGCCACAGCGCATTTTAACGGAAGCGCCGTTTACGGAGAAGGATTTGCACTGATTGCAAAACAGTGAATTTCACCTGTTTTATCAGCCCAAATATAATTTGAAAAACAAGAACATGGACGGCTGTGAGATCCTGATCCGTTGGTATAATCCGGAACTGGGAAAAATATCACATTCCGGGAGAGTTTTTGCCGGTATTTGAGGAAAATCGTCTTATTATCAAGCTGGATCATTTTGTTTTCTTCAAAGCTTGCGAAAACATTGCCAAACGGGTCGAATGCAGGCAGATTTGCTATCCGGTTTCCGTGAACATATCGAGGGTAACTGCTATTCAGCCGGATTTTGTGGATTACTATGTTCGCATCAAGAAGAAATTTAATATCAAAGACCTTATTTAGGGCTTTATTTCGCAAAATCCATGAAATACAGTGATTATTGCCAGTTTATTGACCAGAATTTTGTTTAACGCGCTGGTGAATACCAAACATATTTTTTCTGAATATTGAAAAATGAGTATCCAAATTTGGATGCTCATTTTTCTTCGGAATTAGTTCATAACGACAAAATCAGTGGGCTTGCTTTGCTTTCAGGGCGTACAGATCCTGTACGGCAGAAAGCTGTCCCAACCCCTGAATATGGCATGAAACAGCAAAACCGTTTCTTTCCAGTATGGAACGAAGACTACCTTGCTCAGTACCTGCCATATCATTTTTCGCATGATCCCCAGCGACAAAGAGCATGGGTGCAAGTGTGATCTTTCGCTGAGGAAGGGCCATCAATTCCCTTAATGCATCCTCAAAGGAAGGGGTACCTTCGACGGTGCAAAGGCGCATGGTTATGTTGGGCAGCTGTTTCATTTTCTGATCCAGTCGGATATAAATATGATTGGCGTCATGGGCGGTGCCATGTCCCATCAGCAGTAGGACAGTGTCACGATCCACCGGATATGCTTTTTGGAGGACTGAAATAATTGTATCCAAATCGTTATCGCTTGAAAGTAAAGGTTCACCGATATAAACCTTTAGGGAACCTGCACTTGCACGGATCGAAGTACACAACTTTTCGTATTCCTCACCGGGAATCATGAGCGTTGGCTGCACCAATACACTTTCAAATCCGTCAGCAATAATTCTATTCAGCGCCTCATCAACGCTGTCGGTGTAAAGGTTGTATTTGCTGATCAGACGTTTCCGGACGATGCCGCTGGTGAAGGCACGGTATACAGGGAAGTCCGGAAAAGCATGAGACAGAGTTTTTTCTGTTGCAACGATGGTTTGTTCCAAAGTGTCCAGATGGGTGGTTCCAAAACTGACTACCAGTAAAGCGGTTTTCATTATTTGCCCTCCAATATCATAAATTCTTTCGCTTAATAACGACGACATTGGCTGCGATCATGAATACAGTTGCATAGGCAGCCAATATCAAAAGACTAATAATCTCAGGTGATCCTCCGTATGCCATAGAACGAAGGGAACTGCTGGCATGGGTCAGTGGAAGAATACTAATTAGTATTTGTATCCACTGAGGAACGCGCTCCAAGGGGAAAAAAGTATTGCATAGGAAAGTCATGGGGAGAATGAAAAAGGTGGAAAAACGGGCGATATCGCCGTGAGAACTGGCAACGATGGCAGATAGAATCCCCAATGCGGCAAAGGTCATTCCGTTGAGCAGCATGACGAGGAAGAAAGCAGGACTAAGCTGAATATTTGCACCAAATGGCATGGAGATCAGTAAGATCAGTACACCACTGTACATTCCGCGCAGCGCACCCCCCAACATTTGGCCAAAGATATAGGCTGGCATCGGGGTAGGAGAAATAACGATTTGATCAAAAGAGCGTTCAAAAAGCCGCTGCACATTCAGTGGCTGACCAACAGCAGAGAAACTATTGTTCATAGTGCTTAATGCAATAATGCCGGGAACGAGAAAATCAATATATGGCCGATCGGTAACGGTACTGGTTGAACCCAATCCCCAGCCCAATGCGATCATATACAGCAGGGGACTTACCAGAGCAGAAGCGGTGATTTTCAGCCATTCAAATTTAAATTCAACCCACTTTTCCCATAGAACAGTAGCTATTCCGTGAAGCATCATATTTCTCTTCATTTATTTTGCCTCCAATCCGCGGCCTGCGACATTCAAGAACACATCTTCCAATGTGGTATTTCGCAGGACAAACTTGTTTTCCAGCTTGGAAGCATAATCCAGTGCAGCTTCCTTGCTGGAAAAGAAAGCACTTTTGGTGTGGTCGCCATCAAACTCATCAATAGCAACCTCTCCCAGTTCACGAATCAATGCATCAGGAGTGTCTAGCCGTGCGACCTTGCCTTTTTCAATCAGAGCGATTTCTTGGCACAGATACTGGGCTTCATCAATATAGTGGGTGGTAAGCAAAATGGTCATTCCTTGACGATTTAGAGTTTTCAACAGATCCCACATCTGTCGCCGGGATGCTGGATCAAGGCCGATGGTAGGCTCGTCTAAAATCAGAATCTCGGGACTGGTCAATAAGGCACGGCAGAGCATCAGTTTTCGCTTCATACCACCAGAGAGTTTTCGGACGATTTTCTTTCGATGTTCCAGCAGCCCACAAAAGGAAAGAAGTTCTTCACTTCGGGCACGAATTTCATTTTTAGGCATGGCATAAAGTCTGCCTTGCAGTTCCATGATTTGATCCAGAGTCATGTCGTTACGCAAGGAAATATGCTGAGTGATCAATGAAAGCTTCCGCTTTATGTCACCACGCTGCCGATTCAACTCTTCGCCGTCGATCAGGATACGTCCCTGTGTGGGGATCAACAGGGTAGAGAGCATACTGATTAGTGTGGTCTTACCTGCGCCATTGGGGCCAAGTAAACCAAAAAATGAACCGGATTGTATTGTCAAAGAAATATTATCCACAGCTTTGACTTGTACACCCGGGTAGATTTTACTGACATTCTGAATTTCAATCATAAGTAACGATCCTCGATGTTTCCTTCAGAACGCATATAAATGCTCTGAATCTTTTTTAAGGTAGCTTCATCAGTGTCCCACATTCCACGTTGGTGGGCCTCTAAAAGTCGCTCGCTGACAGAGTGAACAGCCCATCCATTGACAGACTCCATCCATTGCCTTGTTTGCTCGTCAAACAGGAATTTTTCTGCAACACCCTGATACATCCAGTCTTGAGCAACCTCTGCTGTGGCGTCCCAGCCGAAGAGACTGTCCAAAGCAGCGGAGATTTCCTGTGCACCTTTAAAGCCGTGGCGTTTTAAGCCTTCCAACCACTTGGGATTTAGAATACGTGTACGAACGATACGAGCCGTTTCTTTTTCCAGATCACGGGTAACAGGATGATCGGGGTCATCGGTGTGACCGGTGAATGAGAGAGGAGCTGCGCCGGAATTGGCTTTAACACAGGCAACAAGTCCGCCGTGATAGGCATAGAAATCATCACTGTCCATCATATCGAACTCAATATTACTTTCATTCTTGATGGTCACGCTAACGGTAGACATTCTTTGACGGAAAGCTTCCACATGGCTAACGCCATGCTCCTTAGCTGTATATGCATAGCTGCTCCAGGTCTCGTATACTTTTGCAAGATCTTGAAAATCATTCCACTGGCGACTGTCAATGACTTTTGCCACCGCTGCTCCATAACAGCCCGGTGCACAGCCGTAGACCCGGGCGTAAGCCTGATCAAGTGCCTGCTGCTGAGGAATACCATCGGCAGTGAATTGTTCCAAATCCTGACGGATATGTTTTTTTATAAAGTTTGATTCATCCGGCTCATCCAACGCAGCGACACAGGAGACAGCTTCATCCACCAGTCGGATCAAATTGGGATACATATCTCGGAACAGACCCGAAATCCGCAGGGTGACATCCAACCGAGGTCGCCCTAATTCTTCCAGAGGAATCGGCTCTACACCGACAACGCGAGTGGTTTGCCCAAGATACACCGGTCGTACACCCATCAGGTGAAGACATTCGGCAAAATCCTCACCGCAGGTCTTTAATGTGTTGCCGGCCCAGACCACCATTGCAATGCTTTCGGGATATCCTTCTTTGCAATTTTGATACTGCTGGAGCATTTGTTGAGCCAATTTACCTCCAATTTCCCATGCAGCTCTGGACGGGATCTGATTGGGATCGCTGGCATAGAAGTTGCGTCCTGTGGGCAGAATCGACACATTGCCACGGGTAGGATTACCACCCAATGCCGGAGGAACAAAATGTCCGTTGGTTCCGGCGATGAGATGATCCATTTCGTCGGTAATGTGATTCAGTTTGTCGGTGACGGCATTGCATAGAAAGTGTAACACTGAGGAAAGGTCTGCTGTGCTGCCGGGAAACTGCTCCGATTGAATGATCGTATCAAGTGCCTCTGAGCGGTAGTCAGCATCGGCCAACGCTGCAACCATGCGGCGCGCAGCACAGATTGCGCCATCATACACACTTGAGCCGGATAAGCCGGCAAAATCTGCCAATGGGTCATCTTGCACAGCTTGAGGATCATACCCTTGGGCTGTCAAAATGCTGCTGTTTAAAGAGGGAATGCTGCCGTTACGCGTCCGGACAAGACTGCGCAGGGCGTTTTGGTAGAGGTTCTTTTCCGGAACTTTTCCGAAAATATGTAGGCCGTCTTTAACCAGCGCATTTTTGAGTTCGCCCACCCACAGATGGATAGATTCCACAGCCTGTTGCGGATCTTCAATAAATTTTTCGTCGGTCAAGTGCAGATCCTTCGTTAAATCAGCTGATTTCGCCAGTTCATAGATCCGTTTTGCTAATTGAGGCACTTGTGCCTTTCGTACCTGCTTGGCCTGATGATATTCTTTCAAAGCGTCATCGATGACGGCAAGATTTTCATAGCTGTCAGCTTCGTCCAACGAAGGGGGCATATGATCCAAAATCACTGCCCAGGAGCGGCGTTTGGCGTTGATTCCTTCGCCTGTCACGCCGATATGGTAGGGATACAGGTTGGGAAGACTTCCTAAGCAGGCATCTGCATAGCAGTTTTGAGAAAGGCCGATTTGTTTACCCGGTAGCCATTCCAGTGTACCGTGGGTACCAATATGATAAACTGCGTTTGCACCAAAACACTCTTCGATCCATCGATAATAGGCAATATAGCTGTATGGTGGGAATGCATCCGTACTGTGGTACAATTGATCGGCACGATCTGCGGTGGATCGAGAAGGCTGGATGCCGATAAAAATATTGCCGTTGATAATGCCGGGAATCAGCAAATCATTCTCTATGCACATCATTTCCCCGGGTGCTGATCCCCAGGTGGAATTTAACTGGCTGCGAATTGTTGGCGTTAAAGAACCAAACCAACGCTGCCAAGTTTCTTTTCCAATGGATGCAGCGGCATATTTGACCATGTCATCTTCACTGATCCAGCGTAGATCATTTGTTAAGCCGCCGGTCAATCGGTCGGCGATGTCCTGACCGTTTTCAAACTGAAATTCTGTATAGATGCCTTCCGCTTGTAAGCGCTGTATGATTCGGTGGACACTTTCAAAAGAATCCAGTCCTTCGGCGCAGCCGATGCGATCGCTTCCGGGCATTGCATGAAATAAAATAGCAATTTTCTTCTGATTTTGAGGAATTTTACGAAGTTTTGCCCAGTTTTGTGCCAGCTTACATACCCGTTCTACACGGTCAGCCATTGGCACAAATACTTTTCGTTCCACTCCATCTTCCAAAAGGATTTCCTGAGCGGCACAGGGGACAGAAATGATCTGCCCATCCAGTTCCGGCTGAAAAATAGAATTTGTCAGCGACATTGCATCAATGCCCTGAGGCTTTGCCTCGTATTCTTCTAACGTCATTCGAGTGGCCATTACCTGAATAGCAGGTACATCCCATCCGGCAAAAACACTTTGTGTGACCTCCCGATAGCCGTCTCCTGGCCAACTCATATGTGTCATGGAAAAGCCGGTCATGACAAGGATCACATCCGGAAGCTTTTTGCCCTCCCAGGTGAAATAGTGCTGCATGGCATGGCGAATGCCCCGCTTTTCGTCTTCGTCATTTGCCATGCGTGTAAACATGGGCAGTGCAAGCATATTCATCTGCTCCAGTTTTTGCAGCACCGCATCAATGTGTCGCGTATTTCCATTATTGATCTGGCTTTGATGCAAGATCAGGCCAACAACACATTGCGATGTTTCGGAAGCTTGCTGCCGCAGATGATCGCTTTGTGCCTGATCTAAAATGCCGCCGGGGGTATAAAAGCCTTCCTCAATGATCGGTCTGGGCAGGGGAACGGGAAAGCTTGACTGAAAGAAGCGATTGGCAATATGAAGAAGCATGGAGGTGAAGTTGTATTCATCTGCCAGCCGGAAATACTGGCGAATATCCTGATAATCTTCTTTATTTAATCCGGAGCGCGGCAGCAAGTCTGCGATTTCCTCCGGCAGAGAAGACTCAAAATACACCGGCATTTTCTTAGTCAATTGATCCCAGATCTCTTCAAAATTACCTAAGGTCTGTGCTCCACCATGAAAATAGATCAGCGCAAAATCACACTGTCCGACATCTGCCATCATATTTGGTATGTCTTCCGGGTGGGCTGCCAGTGCCCAGGCGCTCCAACAGTGCCCCTGCATCAGACCGGGATGGCTTTCCTCAATTTTCCGAAAAGCGCGTTTCATATTCCACAGTCGATCTTCAGTTGCGATTAAACAGAAAATTTGGATCATATTCCATTCTCCTCCAACAAGATTCGATTGATCAGACAGGTCAAACTGTCCGGTTCCTGACAGTGGGCGATCCTACCGGCAGGGCAGCCACCACCGCAGGCAGATAGAATGTCGCAGTTACGGCACTTTTTCGGCAGTTCCAGAGCACTTCTGGAAAAATTGTGTTCCGGCAGCCCGTCACGGATATTGCCCAGGAAAAACCGACCTACTCCAGCCAGTGAAGAGCAGGGCCAGCAGTTGCCGGCAGGATCAATGCACATAGACTGTTCTGTCTGGGCATAGCAATAGGGCAAATCGCAGCAATTGCACTGGATGCGTTTCTTTTGACGTTCTATCTCACGCAAACGAAAGGGAATACCGGCTTGCTGTAATTCTTTGGTTTTATGGATTAGTTCTGTCAGGCCGTGGGAGAGATCTTCTCTTAAAGGCATCAGTTCTTCGCCTTTTCCGCGGCCTAATGGACGAAACAGGTCCAGTCCAACGCCGTTGACATTCCCAAGCCATAGAGCAAGATCAGGTAATTGACCCAGGCTGGCGGCATTTGCCTTAGTAACCACTGTGGTCAGATTGCAGCGGATCGATGCATCTGCCAGATAACGGATACCCTGCAGAACTTGTGGAAAAGCATCGCTTCCGTCCGAAAAAGTGCGAAGGGAATTGGCCTCCTTTAAGCCATCCAAGCTGACACCGACAGCACATTGCATCGCCTTTAGTCTGTGGCAATACGCCGGTGTCAGAAGCGTTCCGTTTGTTTGTACCGCCAATCTCAGCTTTCGCCCGGTGGCCTTGCCGAAGGCATAGACCTGTTCCATCACTGAAATGTTGAGCAAAGGCTCACCGCCCGTAAATTGGATATGTAAATTGCCGCCTTCCGGACAGCACCGTGAGACAGCTTCTATTGCCAGCTGGGCAGACATATCCTGCACGATACAACCGGAATCGGCTGCATAGCAATAAGCACAGTGCAAATTGCATCGTTCGGTGATACGCAGGATCAAAGAGCGAATTTCTTTCATATCATCCTCTTATCCGCCAAAACCAATCTGACTGGTTTTGGCTTTTACAATGGAACGCAGCTGCTGTGCTTTTAATGCATCCACTTTATAATAGGCAGCGTTCATAGCTTGAGCAACTTGTTGGGCAATGTGCAACGAAATGAAATCTTTCTCCGTATCAATGACCACAGCGTGAATGCGATCCTGCTGAATCAATGAAGCCGCTTTTTGAGCATCGGCAATGGCATCATCCGTCCACAGAGGGCGGTTCGCACGGCCATCGGTGACCAGAACGATCATCGGAAGCATATCCGGGTCTTTTAAACGTCTTGCCCGCAGCAATTGCCATGCCTGATATAAACCGGCTGCCAAAGGGGTTCTGCCTCCGGTGGGAAGTTCTTGAAGTTTCTTTTCGGCCAGATCCACACTGGCAGTAATATCCATCAATGTCTGAGCGCCTTCTTTTCGGAAGGCCACAAGGCCAATTTTGTCTCTTTTTTGATAAGAGTCCAGTAGCATGGAAAGGATTGCTTCCTTAGTCTCTCGCATGCGTTTGCGTGCCCCCATTGAACCACTGGCATCTACAACAAAAACGATGGTAGCACCAACATGATTTTCCCGTACCTTATAACGCAGATCACATTCTTGCAGAGATACAGCGCATTGACTGTGATCACGTAAACGCTGATAGGGAGCAGCTGCACGAAGCGTGGCATCCAGTGCAAGATCTTTTTGAAAGGGTTTTGGTGACTGCGTAAAACCTGCGTAACGGCCTTTATTGGTCCCACTTTTTGTTTTGCTGCGGCGGCCGCTGCCTTGCCGGAACAGCCGATCCCGGGGGAGGGTAGGCAATGCAGAAAGCAGCGATACATTCTCCGCACTTACAGTTTGTTCCTCCAGCGCAGCACCATCGGAGAATTCTGGTGGTGGCGTGTCGATTTGCTGTCCATCGTTTCCTTCCTGCTGCTCCCATTGAACATCTGGAGCGGAAGAATTTCCCTGTCCGTCGCCCTCGGCGGAGGATTGATCATTCCGATCATTTTTTTCTTCGGACGGTGAATTATCAGATGGGGGAGGCGTGCTATCCTGTTTTTTTCGGTGGGGAAGCACAAATTGGGCAGCTTCTTTTAAATCACTGGTACAAATATGATCTCTGCCTTCCCATGCGGCGACTGCTGCCGCAGTGCGTAATAATACGAGTTCGCACCGATTTCCTTCGCAGCCGGCTTCCTGGGCATACTGGGCAGCAAGGGAGATAACCGCGGGGGCAAAGACAATGTTCTTCACCTGTTTTTGTGCACGAATAATGCGCTCTTGCAGCTTTTTTGTTTCCTTTTCCCAGAAACTTACAAATGCAGCCGGGTCCTTTTCATATTCCATTCGCCGACGAATGATCTGGGTACGCAGGGAAAGATCCTGTTCACCGGATATATCTACATATAAGCCGAAACGGTCTAAAAACTGGGGACGAAGTTTTCCTTCCTCCGGATTCATTGTACCGATGAGTATAAAGTTGCAGCGATGGCGATGGGAAATTCCTTCTCGTTCCACGCAATTCTCGCCGCTGGAAGCTGCACAGATCAATGTGCTGACGATGCTGTCAGACAAAAGATTGACTTCGTCAACATACAGGATATTGCCGTCGGCTTTTGTTAATATTCCGCCGGAGAAATGGCGTTGACCGCTGCGTACTGCCTGCTCAAAATCGATAGAACCAACCAACATGTCCTCTGTAATATTCAAAGGTAAGTCAATAACTTTTTGTTGAGTCAACGCGCCAAGGCCACGGACAATGGTAGACTTTGCGGTGCCTTTCTCGCCGCAAAGAAGGACACCGCCGATCTTCGGCTCGATCAAATTATAGATCAGCGCTTTTTTGACCTGTTCTTGTCCGGCAATGGCAGCAAAAGGGTAGCGTGTATCATTCATGGAAGATACGCTCCCAGTTCTGCGGCAGACCATCTGTGGTATCGAAGGGTTGGCGGCGCATACGATGTGCTAGAACCATGGGTGCTATCCGGATCAGATGATCTCGGGTAGCGACAGTTGCATTTTCAAAGGCTGCCAATGTGCAGGCAGCCTTCAAGAGGACAATGTCAGCCCGGTGACCATCCACTTGAAGCGAAATTCCGATTTTTGCAGCATCTTCATACAGACAATCCGGAATTTGGATCTGCTCTAAAATCTGCTGTGCCTGCTTGACCCGGCTACGAAGTTGAGTCTGTTCTTTTTCCCAGCTCCGGCAGAATTGTACAGGATCTTTTTCGTAGTCCATGCGACGGCGGATCAATTCGCTACGCATTTTGATTTCCTGTTCTCCGCGAATTTCTACCACCAGACCGAATCGATCCAGAAGCTGTGGACGCAAATCGCCTTCTTCTGGATTCATGGTGCCAACCAGTACGAAGCGGGCAGGGTGGGAGTAACTGACACCTTCACGCTCGACCGTATTCGTGCCCATGGCTGCACTATCCAGTAACACATCCACAATATGGTCATCCAGCAGATTGATTTCATCTACATACAGAATATTACCATTTGCCTGTGCCAAAAGGCCGGGTTCAAAAACTTTTTCACCCTTTTTTATCGCCTGTTCCATGCTGAGAGAACCAACAACACGATCTTCCGTAGAACTGACCGGAAGTTCTACAACTTTCCGTTTATAGGGAATTGTGGTCAAAACCTGCTTTTCCCGACAGGAGGCACACAGTTCCCCATGATCGGGACGGCAATGGAAGGGGCAACCTTCGATCACATCCACTTCTTCAAGCAGATCCGTCAATCCGCGAACTGCGGTAGACTTGGCGGTGCCTTTTTCGCCCCGGATCAATACACCACCCAGAGATGGATTGATCAAGTTCAAAATCAGTGCCAGTTTCATATTCTCCTGACCAATAATGGCAGTAAAGGGATAACGATGTTCCATGATATACACTCCTGCTGTTTTGAATAAAATAAAAAGCCGCAGCAACGACAGAATTGTCATTGCTGCGGCCGAATTCGCGCAACACAAAAATAGCTTCTACCTCAATACATCGTGAGGGAAGCGTTTGAATCACAAGCAGGTCTTCTGACTGATGCCTATCGGAGCATTCCGAGGGATCCACCCAGCCTTCCCAGTTTCCCAGTGACTGACTTTCATCTGAAGAGTGGACCGTTTAGCACTTACAGCGGCGGTACCGTCCGGGAATTTCACCCGGTTATCTATTCTTCCCCGGGGCACAGACGCCAGCGAGGACACTTGTGATAATATGGATATGCTGACATTGTACAAAGTACAGTTGATTTTGTCAACTGAAAATGACAAAAAATTTTCCCTCTTGACAAAACCGGATTTCGGGAGTATGCTGTTAACGAACTTCATAAACATTCAAGTGCTGTGCAGTGCGTTTTGGCTGCATGGAGAATAGTGAATTCGGTGCAAATCCGAAACGGGACCGCCACTGTAAGCGTGGAGGCCACACATGAGACGAAAGTCGGTCATTGGATTTTTTCTGAGAAGGCTGTGTGTTGGCTGATGAGGCGCAAGTCAGGAGACCTGCTTGAATGTGTGAATCTACCAGTTTCTCGTTATATGGAACTGGAGGTGTGTTTTGTTTGCAGAAATTTCGGCTGCAGCGATTCTTTGTTGGATCGCTGCAGCTTTTTTGTTTTTGAAAGGATAGAAATGATCATGATGGTTCAGACCAAACGAAAAATTCGACAGACAAAGACCTATAAGTGGACGATGCTTGTGATTCTTGCATTGTTGTGTGTGGCAGCAACGGTAGTTTGTGTCTCCGTCGGCAGCGTGAAATATACGCTGTCTCAAGTGCTGGAAGCCTTTTTCAACGAGGAAGCCGAAGCTAGGTTGATCATCTGGAATGTTCGTTTGCCCAGAATTCTCTGCGGTGGTTTGGTGGGTATTTGCCTCTCTTTAGCCGGCTGTATTTTACAGGGTGTCATGCGAAATCACCTTGCTTCACCTTCTACCATTGGTGTTACCAGCGGCGCAAGCTTTGTAGGCTATCTCATTCTGATCGTTTTCCCCCAGTATTTCAGATTGTTGCCTGTGGCAGCAATTTTGGGATCCTTTGGTACCACGATGGTAATTTATGGTCTTGCATATGACCGGGGCGTAAGTCCTGTGAAGATGATCTTATCGGGTTTGGCAGTATCGGCAGTGTTTGGTGCCTTTAATGATATGATTAAAATTTTCTTCTCCGAAAAACTGGCAGATGCCGCCAGTTTTATGGTTGGCAGCCTGAACGGTGTGTCCTGGGATGATTTTACACTGGTACTTCCTTATGCGGCAGTGGGCATCGGTATCTGTTTCTTCCTGCCTGCTAAGATGAACATTCTAATGTTAGGCGATGAGATGGCCAACACCTTGGGGCTGAGAACGGAGCGTTTCCGGCTTTTGCTGATCATGGTATCCTCTTTGCTGGCAGGTGCTTCCATTGCAGTAGCCGGTATGATCAGCTTCGTAGGATTGATCGTGCCGCATATTGCAAGATTGATCATTGGCTCGGATCATAAATACCTTTTCCCGGCCTCTATATTGATGGGATACTCTTTTGTAGTAATTTGCGATACAGTGGGACGAATTGTCCTGAAGGTAGGTACAGTGCCTGTCAGCGTGGTGCTTTCCTTTATCGGCGCGCCCTTCTTCTTGTACCTGCTGCGTAAAAAAGATAAGAAAGGATAAGGAGGGGGAGTAGATGTATTTCGGATTTGACCATGTGTCAATTGCTTATGGTAAAAAGGAAATTTTGAAAGACATAAGCATGGAATTTGAAAAGGGGAAGATCACCACGATCATTGGCCCGAACGGTTGCGGTAAAAGCAGTCTTCTGAAAACCATCCCCCGGACCGTTACGCCGACGGCCGGAACGGCGATATTTGAAGGAAAACCCATCAAAAGTTACGCACCGAAAGAGCTGGCCAGGAAAATTGCCTATCTGCCACAGATCCATTCATCGCCGGATGATATCGACATTCGGACATTGGTATCCTATGGACGATATCCCTATAAAAAATTTGGCGGCGGTCTGACAGAAGAGGATAACAGCATCATTGATGAAACATTGGAACTGACCGGCTTAAAAGAGTTGAGTGGACGGCTACTGAATAATCTCTCCGGCGGTGAAAAACAACGTGCCTGGATCGCGATGACCATTTGTCAGCAGCCCCAGATCTTACTTTTGGACGAGCCGATCACTTATTTGGATGTCGGCTATCAGGTAGAAGTACTGGAACTGGTTCACGACCTGCGTGATAAGTTGAATATTACCATTGGCATGGTGCTGCATGATATGAATTTCACAGCACGTTATTCTGACCGTATTTATGTACTGAAAGACAAAAAGGTCCATGCCTATGGAACGCCCCACGAAATTATCTGCCGTGAAAACCTGAATGATGTGTTTGGCATTGATTCTCAACTTTATCATGATGATAAAAATAATTGCCCCATCGTGATCCCTGAAAAGCTGACAAGCTTAGCAGATGAGTAACTAATTTGTATGCATTTTTGCTGTGCAAAAATCAATATATTATAAAAAGGAAGGAAATACATTATGAAAAAACTGCTTGCTCTCCTGTTGGTGCTGGCAATGACCTTTGCAATGGTTGCCTGTGCCCCCAATTCCGACGGAACGACTGACGATTCTACTGCCGGAAACAATCAGCCCGTAAATACCACATCAAGTAACACCAACCCCGAGGATACCAAGCCGGAAGAGCCCATTGTCGATAATACTCTGGTAGAGTACTATATGCAGAAAGCCAACGAGGTCAAAATCACTGACACCGATGTTACTTTTACTGATGACTCCGGCCGTGGTGAGATCACGATTGCCAAAAATCCTCAGAAAGTAGCTATTCTGTATCCCAGCTTGACCTGCCTGTGGTACGAGACCGGTGCTACCGCACCTCTGATTGTTGGTGGCAAGAGCGGTATCCAGCTGTATGAAGAGCAGATTGGCCGCGATATTACCAAGGACGAGGGTATCACTGTTGTCTCCACCAGTTCTTCTGGTACCGGCTGGGATGTGGAAGCTATCATCGCTAACAAGCCTGACCTAATTATCTGCTCCATGGGCATGAAGGGCTATTCTACCATTGGTGCTACTGCTGAAGCAGCAGGCATCCCAGTGATCGGTATTCAATATGACCATGTTCAGGATTATCTGAAGTGGTTTAAGGTCTTCTGCAACATTAACGGTCATACCGAGCAGTGGGACGAGATCGCAAATGCAACTGCAGAAAAGATCATCGAAGTTGTGTCCAAGGTGCCTGCAGATGCCCAAAAGACCAAGGTTGCCATTCTGGGTGTTGTTTCCGGCAAACTCCGTGCCTACGGCACCGAGGCAGCTGCCGGTACGATTCTGAATGAGCTGGGCGGCATCAATGTCTTCGATGACGGCTCCAAGTCCTTTGAATCTGTGGACATTGAACTGGAACAGCTGTACGCCGCAAATCCTGATATTATCGTGATCAATCAGCGCGGCGAAGCAGGTGCAACCAAGGAGCAGCTGGATGAGATCGTTGGCGGCAACCCTGTTTGGGAAGGTATGGCAGCTGTGAAGAAGGGCATTATTTTCCTGGAGAAGGGCCTGTTCCATAATAAGCCCAACCAGCGCTATCAGGAAGCTTATCTGGTAATGGCAGAATTGCTGTATCCTGAGATTTTTCAGTAAGCGATGAAAAAGATCGCAATTTTACGTTGCTTGCAGACTGGTTTTTCCTGTACGGGATCAGGTTGTCTCAAGGCCTGGAACGAGAAAGAAAAGGCCTTTGCCTGCTATAAAGAGGAAGATGCTACTTTGGCAGCTTTCCTGAATTGTAACGGATGCGACAAAGATCCGGCACAAGATGAAGATATGCTCAAGAAGATTGATCGACTGGAAAAAATGGGCGTTGCAGTCGTACATACCAGTGGATGCACGGTAAAAGATCGGGAAATGGGAAATCGTTGTCCAAATATCGAAATAATCGTGCAGATGCTTCAACAGCGGCAGATTGTAGTCGTGCACGGCACCCATAAATAAGCAATACAGTTATCAATAGACTCCACCTGTGGTTGACTGTGACCAAAACACGCGGGAAGAATGCCCCCGGCGTGGCGACCCGGCCTCTCTAAGTGTTTTTAGAGGGGCCGGGTGAAGTGCGTTTTAGAAGGAGGCCAAATGGAACTAAAAATTCCCAGAATTTTATTGGCAGGAGTTAGCAGTGGCTGCGGAAAAACAAGCGTTTGCTGCGCGATCTTGCAGGCATTGGTAAATAGAAATCTGAAAGTCGGTGCCTTTAAATGTGGCCCAGACTATATTGATCCAATGTTTCATAGTCGGATTATCGGCGCAAAAAGCTCCAATCTGGATCTGCATTTTTTTGACGAAAATACACTGCGTTACTTGCTGGCTAAAAATGCAGAAGACCGGCATATCAGCATTATTGAAGGGGTAATGGGTTATTACGATGGTGCCGGATCGACCAGTAGCCGTGCCAGTTCTTATGAAGTTGCAAAACAGACAGATACACCTGTGATATTAGTTGTCAATGCAAAAGGAGCTTCACTTTCTATTCTTGCCACCATTCAAGGGTTCTTGACCTTCTACCCGGATCATCATATCCAAGGTGTAATATTAAATCAGTGTAGTTCCATAAGTTATGGCGCATTGAAGACAGCCATCGAGGATCGTTTCCAAATCAAAGCATTGGGCTACCTTCCGAAAATGACAGACTGTTCTCTGGAAAGTCGTCACTTAGGACTTGTAACTGCGGCAGAAGTGGAAAACTTACAAGAAAAAATGCAGGCAATGGCTTCTCAGGCGGAGAAGACCATTGATATTGACGGTTTGCTGGCGCTTTCGCTGCAGGCTTCACCGATATCCTTCCTTCCGGTGAAATTACCTGCTATGGAAAACGTTCGTATTGCAGTTGCACAAGATCAGGCATTTTGTTTCTACTATGAAGATAATCTGGATGCAATACGGGAAATGGGCGGTCAAATCGTCCCGTTTAGTCCTTTGGAGGACGGAGAATTGCCGGATCATATTCAAGGCGTTTATCTGGGAGGCGGATATCCTGAATTATATACCGAAAAACTCAGCAGTAATCAGTCTATGCGTCTGTCCATCAAGAAAGCATTGGCCGCTGGCTTGCCGTGTATTGCAGAATGCGGTGGTTTCATGTACTTAACAGAGTCCATTGGTCAGTATCCGATGGTAGGTGCCCTTTCAGGAAACTGCTTTGACACCGGGCGACTGACGCGCTTTGGGTATGTGACCTTACACGCACAGAAAGATAATTTGCTGTGTCGGGCAGGCCAGCAGATCCCGGCGCACGAGTTCCATCACTGGGATTGCACCGTCCCCGGCGACAGTTTTATTGCCGTTAAATCAAACGGAAAAAGCTGGCCCTGCGCCGTAGTAACAGATCGGCTGTATGCCGGATATCCCCATTTTCATTTTTATGCAAACCCAGCCTTTTTGGAAGGCTTTTATCGAACCTGTGTAAAGGAGAAGCACCGACATGATTGAAAATATAAAGCCAATAGATATTGAAAAAAGAAGCTTTGAGATCATTTCAGAAATTCTGGGGGATACCCCCATTGATGTCGAAAATGAATTGGTAATAAAACGGGTCATCCATACCACAGCTGATTTTGATTATGTGGATAATCTGGTTTTTTCGGAACATGCAGTGAAAAAGGGCATTGCAGCCCTGCAATCCGGCTGCGACATAGTAACAGATACCCAAATGGCACGCTCCGGTATCAATAAAACCATTTTAGGAAAACTGGGTGGCCAAGTTCACTGCTTTATGTCTGATGAAGATGTGGCACAGGAAGCACGAAGTCGAGGAGTGACTCGCGCCATTGTGTCTATGGAACGTGCTGCAAAACTGGACAGACCCTGCATTTTTGCCATTGGCAATGCTCCTACGGCATTGATTTCCTTGCATGAGCAAATAAAGGCTGGAAAGCTGGATCCGGCACTGATCATTGGTGTACCCGTGGGATTTGTCAATGTGGTGGAAAGTAAGGAAATGATCATTGCATCGGATGTGCCCCATATCGTCGCCAGAGGCCGCAAAGGTGGCAGCAATGTGGCAGCGGCCATTTGCAATGCCATGCTCTATCAAATTATGCGCTAATGGAAGAATATGTTGAAAAAGACGGCAAGCGGCTACGCCTGGGATATACCACCGGCTCGTGTGCTGCCGCAGCCAGTAAGGCAGCTGCATGGATGCTGCTGACAGGGAAACGAAAAGAAAGCATTGCACTGGATACACCAAAAGGAATCCATCTGGTGCTGGATGTGCAGGATATCACCATGACCGATCGGGAAGTTACTTGCGCCATCCAGAAAGACAGTGGAGATGATCCGGATGTAACAAATGGAACATTAATTTTTTCCACAGTTTCTTACAGTAATACTCCGGATGTGACAATTGATGGCGGATTTGGTGTCGGACGGGTCACAAAGCGTGGACTGGATCAGCCGATAGGTAACGCTGCAATCAACTCCGTGCCACGGCAAATGATCCGGGAGAATCTGCAACAGGTCATGGATCTTACCGATTATCGCGGTGGATTGTCCGTGGTTATTTCTGTTCCGGAAGGAGAACGGCTGGCACAAAAAACCTTTAATCCAAGGCTGGGAATCGTTGGTGGAATCTCCATTTTGGGAACGACCGGCATCGTGGAGCCGATGAGTGAAAAAGCGCTGGTAGATACCATTCGGGTAGAACTGAACCAGCGAAAAGCGCAAGGGTATAAATATGTGCTATTGACCCCCGGTAATTACGGCTCTGATTTTATCCATAATCAGTTGGGTTTGGATCTTAAAGTTGCAGTTCAAGTGTCGAATTTTGTTGGCGAAGCGCTGGATATCTGTAAAGAATTGGGATTTTCAGGTGCGCTACTCATCGGTCATGTGGGAAAACTGGTCAAGATTGCCGGAGGAATGATGAACACTCATTCCAAATACGGCGATTGCCGCATGGAAATTTTAGCAGCCCATGCAGGTGCTTCCGGAGTTTCCAAAGAGAAAATCGCAGAAATTTTGCAATGCGTGGCCTGCGATGATGTGCTTCGCATTTTGCAGGAAACCAACGGTTACGAAGAAACTTTGCTTCGGGTGACGGAACGGGTAGTGTTTCACCTGCAACACCGTGCCGGAGAAATGGAAATAGGAGCATTGCTATTTTCCAAAGAATACGGAATTTTGGGGGAAAGCAGCAATACTGAACCACTTTTAAAGAAAATTATGGAGGAACGATAAATGGTACATTTTGTAGGTGCTGGAAGTGGCGCAGTGGATCTGATCACGGTACGCGGCATGAAGCTGTTAGAGCAGGCGGATGTGGTCATTTACGCCGGAAGCCTGGTTAATCCAGATTTGCTGAAATATTGCAAGTCTGATTGTCAGATTTTTAACAGCGCAACCATGACTTTGGAACAGGTCATTGATGAAATCGAAAAAGCAGAAAAAGCAGGCAAAATAACCGTCCGCCTTCATACGGGCGACAGTAGTATTTACGGCGCGGTGCGAGAGCAATTTGACGAACTGGATCAATTGGGAATTGATTATGATGTATGTCCGGGTGTCAGCGCCTTCTGTGGTGCGGCTGCCTCTCTGAAAGCGGAGTATACACTGCCGGATGTGAGTCAAACCGTCATTATCACCCGAACTGCAGGACGGACACCGGTACCGGAGAAGCAGACCATTGAATCTTTGGCTACTCACCAGGCGACAATGGTGCTGTTTTTGAGCACCGGACTGACAGAAAAATTACAAAGTCAGTTACTGGAAGGCGGCTATCCCGGCAGCACCCCCGTGGCCGTGGTATACAAGGCTACCTGGCCGGAGGAAAAAATCTTCCGCTGTACCGTTGATACCCTTCATAAGACGGTAAAAGAAAATGGTTTGACCAAGACCAGTCTCATCATTGTCGGCAACTGTATGGGCGATTATTATTTGCGTTCTATGCTCTATCATCCGGGTTTTGCAACAGAATATCGGGAGGCAACAGAATGAAAATAGCTGTGTTTGCGTATAGCCGACAGGGGTGTAAGACAGCACGCAGAGTTATGGAACATTTTCAAGGCCATTGTGTGCAGGCGTATACCATGGCGCGCTTTGAAGAACCGGATTTCGGTGAGATCAGCAAACCATTCAAGCCCTTCTACGGCTCAATTTTTGCGTCCGTTGATGCCATGGTATTTGTGGGCAGTGTTGGAATTGCTGTTCGGGAAATTGCACCGCACATCCGAGATAAGAGTACTGATCCGGCAGTTGTTTCCATTGATGAACTGGGCAAATTTTCCGTACCACTGCTCTCAGGTCATATCGGCGGTGCCAATGATCTGGCATTGGAACTGGCACAGGCAATTGGTGCAATGCCCGTGATCACAACAGCCACCGATATCAATAAAAAGTTTTCCGTGGATGCTTGGGCTGCTCGCAGAGGCCTGGTCATTACAAGTCTGAACCGTGCAAAGGCGGTTTCTGCGGCAATTTTGGAGCAGCAGGTGCCTTTGAAATGTGATTATCCGGTGGCAACAGAGCTTCCGAACGGTGTCGTTTGGGGTGAAAGCGGTGCGGTAGGCATCTATGTTGGCGTATATAAAGCTGAACCGTTTGAAAAAACGCTTCGGCTGGTGCCGCCGATTGTACATCTGGGCATTGGCTGCCGAAAGGGAACATCTATGCAGGTAATAGCACAGTCGGTAGAAGCAGTCCTGAAAGAACAGAATTTGGATCCCAAGGCAATTTGCTGTGTCGCATCCATTGATTTAAAAAAAGAGGAAGAAGGGTTGCTGCAATTCTGCAAAAGCTGGAATTTACCGATAACGTTTTACAGTGCAGATGAATTACAGGCGATTCAGGGAGATTTTACACCGTCCGAATTTGTACAGAGCATTACAGGGGTAGACAATGTGTGCGAACGGGCAGCATTACTTAATGCTGAGCGTTTGATTGTAAGAAAAACCGCCATGAATGGTGTTACCGTAGCACTGGCGGCTGAACATTTGGAGGTAGCATTTTGAGCAAACTGTATGTGGTGGGTATTGGCCCCGGCGACTATGATAATATGACTGTTCGAGCTGATCGGGCACTAAAAAGCTGCGATTTGATCGTCGGATACAACGTCTATGTAGATCTTGTAAAGGAACGATATCCGGACAAAGCCTTTTTAACAACGCCTATGACTCGTGAAACAAAAAGGTGTCAAATAGCCATTGAGGAAGCCCTGAAAGGGAAAAATGTTGCAATGGTGTGCTCCGGTGATAGTGGAATATATGGCATGGCTGCACTGATTTATGAACTGAGGAGCGAAAATGCCCAGCCGGAGGTAGAAGTCATTCCGGGGCTTACTGCTGCTTGCAGCGGAGGTGCACTGCTGGGTGCGCCTCTGACCCATGATTTTGCCATTATCAGTCTCAGTGATCGGCTGACCCCATGGAAAAAAATCGAGAAGCGACTGCAGTGTGCGGCCATGGCTGACCTGGGCATTGTTCTGTACAATCCCAGAAGTAAGGGAAGACCGGATAACCTGCGAATCGCCTGTGATATTTTACTCCAATATCTTCCGCAGGATCGTCCCTGTGGTGTAGCGCAGTTCATTGGCAGGGAAGGAGAAAATGCCCAATTTATGACATTGGGTCAGTTGCGGGATGCGGATGTGGATATGTTCAGTACTGTTTTCATCGGAAATGAAATGACGAAAATGATCGCTCAGAAAATGGTAACGCCCAGAGGATATCGTGATGTATAAAATGTGTGTTTTTGCCGGAACGACAGAAGGCAGGGAACTGGTGTCTTTCTTGTGCAGTCAAGATGTAATGATATATGCCTGTGTTGCTACCGATTATGGTCAGACACTGTTAAAGGAAGCGGAGAATTTGGTCATTTCTGCAAAACGACTGACAGAAGATGAGATGAAAAGCCTGTTTGAACAGGAGCAATTTGATCTTGTGGTAGATGCCACCCATCCTTATGCCAATCTGGTGACAGAAAACATCGCAAATGCTTGTACCTCCTGTCAAACACCATATCTGCGTTTACTGCGTGACCGCATTGCAGCACCGGAGGATAGTGTGTTTCTGCGAAATATCGAAGAGGCTGTGTCTTATCTCAACACCGTCGATGGAAATATTCTTTTAACGACCGGCAGCAAGGAATTACATAAATTTGCACCTGTTTCAGGCTTTGCAGACCGCGTTTATGCACGCGTGTTGCCGATGGAGCAGTCCCTGCAGTTGTGTGACAATGCAGGCATGAAGAAAAACCACATAATTGCCATGCAAGGGCCTTTTTCCGTTGAAATGAACGTGGCAACCTTAAAAAGTGTGGATGCCAAGTTTATGGTGACGAAGGACACCGGCAGTGCCGGTGGCTTTGATGAAAAAATTGCTGCCGCACAGCAGGCCGGTGTAAAGCTGATCATTATTGGCCGCCCCAAACAGGAACAGGGAATGAACTTCGCAGAAGTGATTGACACACTGTGCCAAAAATTCAACTTGATATACAGGCCCCAAGTGACAATCGTCGGCATTGGTCCCGGAAGCAGGGAAGCGATGACCGGTCAGGTGCGGCGTGCTGTTGATGATGCGGTGTGTATCATCGGCGCTAAACGGATGATAGAAGCGGTAGCAGAGCCGGGGCAGGTCACTGTTCAGGCCATTGCACCGGAAGAGATTGCTTCTTTTATCCATACCCATTGGCACTATCGACGGTTTGTTGTTGCCATGTCTGGGGATGTGGGATTTTTTAGTGGGACAAAGAAACTGCTTCCGCTGTTATCCGGTTGTGATGTGCAGCTACTGCCCGGATTAAGCTCTTTGGTCTACCTGTGTGCATGCTTGGGTACATCATATGAAGATGTGGTGCCTGTTAGCGCCCACGGAAGAGAGGGCAGCATCATTCCACAAATTCGATGTCATCGGCGTATATTCACCTTGGTAGGCGGCGAGAATGGCATGGGAAAGCTGTGCCGGGAACTTGTTGAAAGCGGCCTTGGGAATGTACATTTGACTGTCGGAGAGCAGCTGAGCTATCCAGATGAGACAATTACAATGGGTCTGGCCAGCCAACTGGCACAGAGCCATTTCCAAAGTTTAAGTGTTGCACTGATTGAAAACGATCAGGCCAGCTATAACATTTCTTTCGGTTTGCCGGACGAAGCTTTTGCAAGAGTAGATTCTGTACCAATGACGAAAAGTGAAGTGCGCGCCGTTTGCCTGTCAAAACTGGCACTCTCCGAGGAGTCAATTGCCTGGGATATCGGCGCAGGCACCGGTAGTGTGTCGATCGAGATGGCATTACAAGCCAGAAAAGGGCAGGTTTATGCAATTGAACGAAAAGAGGAAGCAGTGGAACTTCTGAAAGGAAACTGCCTTCGTTTTCAAACAGATCATTTAACGATTATTTCCGGATCAGCTCCTGATGTATGTATCGAATTGCCAGCACCTACCCATGCCTTCATTGGGGGCAGCAGTGGCAATATAAAAAGTATCATCCATCTTCTTTTGAAAAAGAATCCCAATGTACGGATCGTAGCAACGGCCATTGCTCTGGAGTCTGTTGCAGAGCTTACTGAGTGCATGAAAACTTTTTCATTTACGAAAACAGAAGTCGTATCCATGACTGTGGCCCGAAATCGTAAGCTTGGCGCTTATAACTTGATGACCGGGCAAAATCCCATCTATATTTTTACAATGCAGGGAGGGAAAGCATAATGTGGTCATTGGGAGCTTTATTTATCGGATTTATAATGGATCTGGTTCTTGGAGATCCCCATGGAATTGTGCACCCGGTAGTGCTGATCGGCAAATTGATCAACATGTTAGAGAAATTACTGCGTAAGGTATTTCCCAAAACCACAGAAGGTGAAAATGCAGCGGGAGGCCTTTTATGGCTGTTGGTGGTTGCGATCTCTACGGCTGTACCGGCTATGCTTCTCTGGCTGGCTTATAAAATCAGTCCATGGTTAATGCTGATTTTGCAAAGCATCATGTGCTGGCAGATCTTGGCTACCAAATCGCTGAAAGATGAGAGCATGAAGGTTTATGCAGCATTAAAAACAGGGGATATAACCTCGTCGCGCCATGCTGTATCTATGATCGTTGGCCGGGATACCGCACAATTGGATGATAAGGCCGTGACAAGAGCAGCCGTGGAAACCGTGGCAGAGAATACTTCCGATGGCATTATTGCCCCAATGATTTTTCTGGCACTGGGTGGTGCACCTCTTGGCTTTTTCTATAAGGCGGTCAATACCATGGACTCCATGCTGGGCTATGTGGAAATGCCTTATACGAACATTGGTCTTGTGCCAGCAAAAATGGATGATTTGATTAATTTCATCCCAGCGCGAATTTCCGCTTTTTTGATGCTTGCCGCCGGAAAACTGCTGGGAATGAACACTCAAAACGGGTGGAAGATATTTAAACGTGATCGTTTTAACCATGCCAGTCCAAATTCAGCACAGACAGAATCGGTCTGTGCCGGACTTTTGAGTGTGCAATTGGCAGGGGATGCATGGTACCACGGCGTTCTGCACAAGAAAAAATACATCGGCGATCCTTTACGGGATATTGAATACGAGGATATTCCCCGATCCTGCCGTCTGCTGTATGGGACGGCAATACTGGCTCTCCTTCTTTTTGGTGGGCTGAAATTATTGGTTCTGGTGGTGATTTAATGCTATATAACTGTGAGAATGTTCACGGTGGCGATATTTACGGAGAAGAAGTGGTGCTGGATTTCTCTGCCAACACCAATCCTTTTGGTACCCCTCAGGGGGTACTGGATGCGGTCACACAGGCACTTTCGCAGGTGCATCACTATCCTGATCCCTATTGTCGAAAGCTGGTAAAAGCCATTGCAGAGCATGAGGAAGTGCCTCAAAACTACATTCTCTGTGGCAATGGTGCAGCGGAATTGATCTATGCGTACTGTGAAACGCTCCGTCCCAAACGAGCTGTTGAGTTGGCTCCCACCTTTTTGGAATACACCCTTGGATTGGAACGGGTAGGATGCAATGTGATGCGCTACAAGTTAAAGCAGAAGAAGGGGTTTATGCTGGATGATGGTTTTTTAGCTTTCCTTGAAAAATCAGCGCCGGCAGTGGTTTTCTTATGTAACCCCAATAATCCCACCGGAAAGGCCATTGATCCGCACTTTCTGGAAGAGATTTTAAAGTATTGCCGCCATAAAAGCATCCGACTTTTCATAGATGAGTGTTTTTTGGATCTGGCCGATCGAGGGGAGAGCTTAAAGACCTGTTTGAAAGGGAATCCCCATCTGTTTATTCTGAAAGCCTTTACAAAAAGTTATGGTATGGCTGGCATTCGGCTTGGGTACTGCATGAGCAGCGATACACGGTTTTTGACAAGAATGTCTCAAGCAGTTCAGCCCTGGAATGTATCGATTTTGGCACAGGCCGCAGGCGTTGCAGCATTGCAGGAAAAGAATTTTTTATGGAAAACAAGATCCATGGTACTCTTGCAGCGCCAATGGCTGACTGAAGAACTGGAAAAAATGGGCTACTGGGTGTGTCCGGGAAACGCAAACTATCTGCTGTTTCGCGGTCCCGATGATTTGCACGAAAAATTGAAGCAGAAAAAAATCGCCATTCGCAACTGCTCCAATTACCGGGGCCTTGGCCCGGGATGGTATCGCATTGCGGTGCGGCTTCCGGACGAAAACCAAGCTTTGATCCAGGCAATGAAAGAGGTGTGACGATGGCAAAGAATATTATGATTCAAGGGACGATGTCCAATGCCGGTAAGAGCCTGCTGTGTGCCGGACTATGCCGCATTTTTAAACAGGATGGCTACAAGGTAGCTCCCTTTAAAAGTCAAAATATGGCTCTGAATTCCTTTATTACAGAAGCCGGAGGAGAGATGGGCAGGGCTCAGGTTGTTCAAGCGGAAGCAGCCGGCATCGCCCCGGATGTCCGAATGAATCCGATCTTGCTCAAACCTACCACCGATGTTGGCAGTCAGGTCATTGTAAACGGACAGGTGCAGGGGAATATGCGCGCCATGGAATACTATAAGCGTAAAAGAGAATATATTCCTGCTGTGATGGAAGCGTATAATGCGCTGGAAGAGGAATATGACATCATCGTGATCGAAGGCGCAGGTAGCCCGGCGGAAATCAATCTTAAACAGGAAGACATTGTCAATATGGGCTTTGCAAAACTGGTGGATGCACCGGTTTTGCTGGTAGGTGATATTGACCGGGGCGGTGTTTTTGCGCAGTTATACGGTACGGTGGCCCTTCTGGAGCCGGATGAGCAGGCTCGGATCAAGGGGACTGTCGTCAACAAATTCCGCGGAGATAAAAAAATTCTGGAACCCGGGTTGAAAATTCTGGAGGATCTGTGTAATGTCCCTGTGGCCGGTGTCATTCCATATACATATGTGGATATTGATGATGAAGACAGTCTGTCGGAACGCTTTGAACGTAGCAGCGGTCAGAAACTTCTGGATATTGCCGTGATCCGTTTGCCCCGAATTTCTAATTTTACAGATTTTAGCCCTTTTGAATGTTATGAAAACGTATCCCTTCGCTATGTCGATAAAGTTGCTGATTTGAAAAAACCGGATATGATCTTGCTTCCCGGAACCAAAAGCACCATCTCCGACTTGAAATGGCTGCGTCAAAGTGGATTAGAGGCCGCAGTTTTAAAAGCAGCAGATGCAGGCACATTGATTTTTGGTATTTGCGGTGGTTATCAGATGTTGGGAAAAAGAATTTCTGACCCGGATCAAGTCGAGGCTGCAGGTGTAACAGAAATCATGGGTATGGGCCTTCTTCCGATGGAAACCGTTTTTGCCGGAGACAAAGTGCAGACCCAAACAAAGGGCTGTTTTACAGGTCTTGAGGGAATGCTGAAGTCTCTAAATGGTCTTGATTATGAAGGATATGAGATCCACATGGGACGAAGCCAGGAGAAATTGAATGTTGTAACGGAGCATAAGAATATTTACGGCAGCTATATTCACGGTATTTTTGATGCACCGGGGATAACAGACGAGATTTTGAAGACATTATGTCAGCAAAAGGGAATCGATTTTACCACACTTGGGACATTTGATCTCAAAGCCTATAAAGAGCAGCAGTATAACAAGCTGGCCGATGCAGTACGGCAAGGGCTTGATATGGAACTGGTTTACAAAATCATCAACCGGGAGGTATGATCATGCCGGGATTCATTCATATCTATTGCGGTGATGGAAAAGGCAAAACAACAGCAGCAACCGGGCTTGCACTGCGAGCGGCCTGTTCTGGAATGAACGTGGTTTTTACCCAGTTTTTTAAAAACGGCCGTTCATCCGAAATCCGCGGTCTGAGCAAATTTAAAAACATTCGATTGATGCATTGTCCCCAAAACTATGGACTGTGGAAACGAATGACAGAACAGCAGCGGCTGCAAGCTAAGCAGGATTACAGCAAACTGCTTGAGATTGCTTTAGACGCGTCAAAAACAGCAGATCTGCTGATTCTGGATGAAGTGATTTCGGCCTGCAATCATGAAACGATTTCAGAAGATGTCGTTTACGCTTTTCTGAAACAGAAACCGGAAAATCTGGAAGTTGTACTGACAGGGCGAAATCCATCGGCAAGGCTGCTTGATCTGGGAGACTATGTAACAAAAATGGAAAAGATAAAACACCCCTTTGACCGTGGAATTCCTGCAAGAAAGGGAATCGAGTTCTGACATGAGTAAGATATTATGCATTATTGACGGCATGACAGATAGCAGTTTTTGTGCCAGCGATTATCCCAATTTGTCGTCCATGCGGCTGTTGCATTATGTAGATACAACGAAAGGGCAGGAGCCTGAAAGTCTAGGTTGCATTTTGCGGCTGCTGGGGGTAAAAAAAATACCTGAGCACCTGCGTGGTTTCGTAGAAGCATTGGGAAATGACATTCCCGTTGGTGCAAATGATCTGGTTTTGCGAGGCAGTTGGTTCGGGCTGGATGAGCAGGGGCGATGTACCGTTCCTGTTGCTGCACCCGATAACCTGCCGCCGATAGAGAACTGCCATTACTATGCATTAGAGCAATATAAAAGCATTCTGGTCATTCCGGCAATGGCCAGTTTTGTAACGGATATGGTCACATACCCTCCCTATGGATGCAGCGGTCTACCGGCTGAGCAAATGCGTCCGAAAGGATGCAAAAGGGTAGGCGAGATCTTCGATTCATTAAAAAGTGATCAACGATGCCTGATTCCATGGGGGCAGGCGGTATCCTCTGATTTACGACCCTTTCCCCAAAAGGCCGCAGTGGTATGCGGCTGTTCCATTGTAAAAGGAATTGCTCGATTGCTGGGAATGGAAGTCATATCGGTTTCGGGGGCTACCGGTGATACAGATACCGATTTGATGGAAAAAGGGAAAGCCGCACTACTGGCGGCGAAAACAAATCCCTTTGTCCTATTGCATATTAACGGCGCTGACGAGGCGGCCCACCGGAAGGATCCGCAAGAGAAGAAAGCGTTTCTGCAAAAGGTGGACGATATTATTTTGACCATGCTGCTCAGCGCTTATCATGAGGTATATGTCGTTGCTGATCATGGCACCGATCCTCTGACCGGCAAGCATTTGTCAGGCAAGCAGCCGATGTATACCAATGTTCCGGATGTAACGGCAAGAAAACCGGATCACACCAAGCAGAAAAGCAAAAATTCTGAATTGATCCAACGTCAGCAAAAGAATTGGGCAATTGAAAAACTTCAATCAAAAGCCGAAGAACTGGGCAGAGCTCCAATCAAAACAGATTTTACCGAAATCGAAAAAATAAAAATCAAGCATCTTCTAGGACCTTGGCCCCGGGCATTAGAAGAAGCAGGTTTGAAAGAGCGAAAAATAAAAAAGAGACGATAAAAGCACCCCATTGTTCCGTTTGGACCGAGCAGGTTCAGTTTGAGAACAATGGGGTGCTTTTTATTTCGTCATTTTACAGGGAAAAGGCGACCAGAGCCACATTTTTACCCAGCTTCTTGGACAGGATCTCTTCCAGTTCAGCAATTTTTACCAGTGCTTCTGCATCGTCGTTCAAAGAAGCATAGCTCACAGGGCTGTATGCCACCAGAGAAATGTCTTTGCCGGTTTTGGCAGCCAGTTCCTTTTCCAGGGCGGTGATGGACTGCAACAGTTCCTCACGGTCATTGAGATCAGTATAAGTTGCTTTCATATTTGCTCTCCTTCAAAATTATGGATTGACAGGTTATAGCATCTGTCAGCGATGAAATGGGTTAATAATCTGTTAATTTTCAGACAAGGAAAAAACGATCAAACAGGAAATAGAGAATGACCAGATGGGCAACAAACATCAGCGGAATACCAATGGCAAACTGCTTGTGCAGTGTCTTGTGCCGCAGCAGGTACATACCCAGCAGACCGCCGACACTGCCGCCGATGGCACTGACGCCCAGCAGGGTGCGTTCCCGAATGCGCCAGCGATTTTTCTTTGCTTTCCGCTTGTCGATGAGCATAAGCAGGAAGGAAAGCGCATTGATTATAACGAGGTAGATGACGAGCAATTTCATATTAAAAATTCCTTTCTGGAGGTTTATGATGAAAAAAATATGTTTGATTTTGGGAATGTGCTTCATGTTTACAGGCTGCGCCACCGTAGAAACCTTTGAGACATTGGGACAGATCCGGCACGAGTCGGATGCAGCACCGGCTATGGGCAGTGTGCTGCTTACACTGCCGGAGTCGGCGGCAAAGGAAGCCTTTGCCAACGATGGGGACAAAATGTACGAGTGCGATGGGTATACACTGGTGCTGCAAACACTTTCTTCCGGGGACTTTCACAAAACCGTGCAGAGCTTATCGGGTTTTTCTGTCGATGATCTGACCGTGATGGAAAGTCAGGCAGGGGATCATAAGCGCTACGAATGGGTATGGACAGCAGCAGGAGAAGGGGGCGATGTACTGTGCCGCGCCACCGTGCTGGACGACGGAAACTACCACTATTGCTTGTGCGCCATTGCACCGGCACAGAATGTGGGTTCTTTACAGGCAGAATGGAATGAAGTGTTTCATTCTTTTCAGCTTTCTTAACATTATAGCACAGATCGTGCAAGAAGCAAATAGTAATTTCATGTTCCGGGAGGTGTATTTATGTGCAGGAGAAATCAGCTGCTGGGGGCATTTCTGGTAGGTGTGGGACTTGGAATGCTGGCAGCTGGACTGTTTGAGTCCATGTTTTTCTGCGGATTTGTCGGAATCGGGGTTTTGGTCGTTGGTGTTGTGGTCGTACAGAAAAAATAGGTTGCATAAACTTGTCCCGGGATGAATATAGTGTACCATCGATGGTAAAAGGAGTGAATGATAATGGAGTGGAATAAGAAACCCTGCCCATACCTAAAAACCGTGGCTCGGCAGGTGCAAAATCAGGAGCAGACCCAGGAAGTGCGACTGCCGGAGGAAATGCCGGATATTGGTAGAGTGCTCTGTGCCTGGGGACAGTGTATGATCCGCAGCAAAGACTGGCGTGGGGACGGAATGAATGTTTCCGGTGGGGTCAGCGCTTCGGTGATGTATCTGCCGGAAGACGGCTCTTTTCCAAGAACAGTGGAGGTATGGCTACCGTTCCAGGTGAAGTGGAATTTTCCCCAGAGCCAGAAGGAATTGAGTATGCGTGTACAGTGCCTGCTACACAGCTTGGATGCACGCATCCTTTCTGCCCGGAAGATGATGGTACGAGCCAGCATCAGCATGCTTGGTGAGGCCTTAGAGCAGATGGAGGCAGAGATTTATTCCCCCGGTCAGATGCCTGAAGGAGTGGAGATTCTGACCGTGACATATCCGGCGGTGCTGCCAAAGGAGACAGGGGAAAAAATCTTCAGCTTTGAAGACGAAGTTCGTGTTCCCAATGTGAAAAAATGGATCAGCTGGAATATGGATCCCCAGATCACAGAGCAGAGCGTAGTGGGAAATCGTGTGGTGATCCGTGGTAACGGGCAGCTGCACTATGTGTACATGGACGAAGAAGGAAACATTCACAGTGGACGGCAGGCAATTCCTTTTGCCCAGTTCGTCGAACTGGAGGGGGAGTATGATAAGGAAGCGACGGCAGATCTGATGCTGGCAGTATCCAGTCTGGAGCCGGAGATATCTGCCGAGAGCGTACGGGTCCAGTGTACGATGATGGCGCAGTATCTGGTGTGGGACAGAATGCTTCTGGAAGTTGCGGAAGATGCATACAGTCCTGTAAGAAGCGTGGAAATCACCAGCGAAAGTTTGCTGTTTCCTATGGAATTGGACAGTTGGGGAGAGTCGGTGGATATTCAGCCGCAGTTCCGGGATGGGAAGGTGCTGGATGTGACTTTCTTGCCTGAGTATCCCAGCCAGTTCCGGGAGGAAGACAATGTCAGTATGGCGCTGTCCGGGGCATTTCAGATCCTTTATGAAGATGTGGACGGATCGTTGCAGGCAACGGTGGAGAACTGGTCGGAAGAGCGATCCTTTCCGACATCCGGGGACAGTCAACTAAGTGCTGCCATTCAGTCAGTAAATGTGCAGGAACCGGCTGCAAGGGTGGATATGAAGCTGAGACTGCAATCTGTTGCAAATCAGCAGATCCCCATGATCACGGGGCTGACAGTAGGGGAGTACCAAATGCCGGATGAAAATCGGCCTGCGTTGATTTTACGGCGTATGAATGAAGATTCCCTCTGGGAACTGGCTAAGAATAATGGATCGACCATGGATGCCATCCGCAGAGCCAATGGCCTGACCCAAGAACCGGATCGGGGACAAATGCTTCTGATTCCAATCAGTTGATTATAAAAATCCAGATATCCTATGGGGTGTCTGGATTTTTATTGTAAATTATGTGCTTGACAAAATAGCTTCCTCTCGCTATAATATTCAAGCGACTTGCAAGAGTGTTGGAATGGTAGACAAGCACGTTTGAGGTGCGTGTGGTTACGCCGTGGGGGTTCGAGTCCCCTCTCTTGCACCAAAATAAAAAGGGAGGCATCTGCCTCCCTTTTTATTTTACTCAGAGGGGACTCGAAAGGCCGTATAGAAAACATGCCGGTGGCATGTTTTTAGGCCGTGGGAGAGTCCCATGGGGCAAAGCCCCATAAGAATAAACATCAAAGCTCCAATAAAGTGAATGAAGTGCAAACAGGGAGGCAGTTGTCTCCCTTTTTATTTTACTTCGAGGGGATTCGAAAGGCCGTTTAGAAAACATGCCAGCGATATGGTTTACCCTCTTGTAAAAAAAGCGGTTTTCTGTTACACTATGGGTAAGAAAATTGTCGGAGGAACGGAATATGACAAGGTTTTTTGTAGAACCTCAGGAGCTTCAGGCAGATCACATCACGCTGACAGGTGAAAATGCCCAGCACGCCAAAGTTTTGCGGCTAAAAGTGGGGGAAGGAGTTCTGATCTGCGATGGTCAGGGAAAAGAGTGCCTGTGCCGTGTGGACGATGCGAAGGAGTTGTCTTTTTCGGTGATCGAACGGCGTGACAGCGCAACAGAAGCTGCGGTGCAGGTCAGCATTTATATGGCACTGCCCAAGGCGGACAAACTGGAGCATGTGATCCAGAAGGCAACCGAGTTGGGCGCTTATGAGATCGTAACATTTCCTTCTGCTCGGTGCGTGTCCAAGCCCGATGAAAAGAGTCTTGCCAAGAAGTTGGAACGGTGGCAGAAAATCGCCCAGTCGGCGGCGGAGCAGTCCGGCAGGGGAAGGATCCCCCAGGTGATTGTGCTCCCATCTTACAATGCAGCCATTACCCGTGCGGCGCAGGCAGATTTGGGTTTATTATTCTATGAAAACGAGCATGCTTTGACTTTGCAGGTAAGTCTGAACACCAGACCCTATTCCACGGTGAGCCTGCTGACAGGCCCGGAGGGCGGCCTGGAGGAAGCAGAAGTGGAGCAGGCAAGAGATGCAGGAATGCAGATCTGCACCCTTGGAAAGCGGATCCTGCGCTGTGAGACAGCACCGCTGTGCGCACTGTCCGCCGTTATGTTCCACGCCGGAGAATTCTAAAA
>CAZJCA010000006.1:0-38973 GCA_964544505.1 uncultured Oscillospiraceae bacterium | reverse complement strand
CGCTGAGATCTCCGGCAACTTCGGCACCATCATGGGCTGGGCTGACAAGTTCCGCACCCTGAAGGTCCGTACCAACGCCGACACCCCCACCGATGCTAAGAAGGCTCGTGAGCTGGGCGCTGAAGGCATTGGCCTGTGCCGTACCGAGCACATGTTCTTCGAGGCTGAGCGTATCGCCGCATTCCGCGAGATGATCTGCTCCGACACCGCCGAAGAGCGTGAGGCTGCTCTGGCTAAGATCCTGCCCTACCAGCAGTCCGACTTTGAGAAGCTGTACGAGGCTCTGGAGGGTATGCCCGTCTGTATCCGTTTCCTGGATCCCCCGCTGCATGAGTTCGTGCCCACCACCGAGGAGGACATCGCTCTGCTGGCTAACACCCAGGGCAAGACTGTGGAACAGATCAAGGCTCTGATCGCTTCCCTGCACGAGTTCAACCCCATGATGGGTCACCGTGGCTGCCGTCTGGCTGTTACCTATCCCGAAATCGCCAAGATGCAGACCGCCGCTGTTATCCGTGCTGCCATCAATGTGAAGAAGGCTCATGCTGACTGGAACATCGTTCCTGAGATCATGATTCCTCTGGTTGGCGATGTGAAGGAGCTGAAGTATGTTAAGGCTGTTGTGGTCGAGACTGCTGATGCTGAGATCGCTAAGGCCGGCGTGGAACTGAAGTACGAAGTCGGTACCATGATCGAGATCCCCCGTGCCTGCCTGACCGCAGACGAGATCGCTCAGAACGCTGACTTCTTCTGCTTCGGCACCAACGACCTGACTCAGATGACCTATGGCTTCTCCCGTGACGACGCAGGCAAGTTCCTGAGCGCCTACTACGACACCAAGATCTTCGAGAACGATCCCTTCGCCAAGCTGGATCAGACCGGTGTTGGCAAGCTGATGAACATGGCTTGCACGCTGGGTCGTGCCAACAACGATCACCTGCATGTCGGTATCTGCGGCGAGCACGGCGGCGATCCCACGAGCGTGGAGTTCTGCCACACGATCGGCCTGGACTATGTGTCCTGCTCCCCCTTCCGTGTCCCGATCGCTCGTCTGGCTGCTGCCCAGGCCGCTATCAAGGGCTAATCTTTACAAAATGCAACACCCACTTGCCAATCGGCAAGTGGGTGTTTTTTACCAAAAACAGGCTGTGCACTGTGCACAGCCTGTTTCCGTATTTTACTCTTCCTCCGGGAAGGTGTACTGTTCTTTGTATCGGTCGAAATTCTGGGTAAAGAAGGCGCTTTCGTAAAGCTCACCGGCTTTCAGCGCATTCAAGTATTCATGGGCTTCCAGCTTGCCCTCAGACACCTGAAGCATTTCCACGGCGATGTTGGAGCAGTGATCGGCGGTACGCTCGTAGGCCGTCAGCAGGTCTTCCAGCACAAAGCCATATTCTACGCTGCACAGGCCATCTCTCAGGCGGCGCACATGACGGGACTTGACCTCTCTTGCCAGCGCATCTACCACCTGTTCCCGAGGCTCTACCTTCATAGCCAGAGCATGGTCGAAGTTTTCATAGGCCGAAACTGTGCGTTCCATCACATCGGACACCGCCCTTGCCAGCACTTCCAGCTCTGCATTGGCCTGCTCGGAGAAGTGGATGTTCTTCTCGTGCATCTCCGCAGCTGCCTTTCCCACTGCAACGGCGTGGTCGGCAATTCGTTCAATGTCCGCCACGGTGTACAGCGTTGTATTCAGCACACGGTTATCCGCCACCGACAGCTCTTTATTGGACAATTGGATCAGATAAGTGCCCAGGGCATCTTCATAGCGGTCGGTCTGATCTTCCAGTGCCTTGACCTCTTCCAAAACAGCAGGGTCAAATTTTCTGGTCAGACCCATGGCCAAATTCATGGCCTTGGCAGCATCAGCCGCCATCTGGGCAGCCACCGTGTGTGCTCGCTGAACGGCAACTGCAGGCGTCGCCAGCAAACGGGCATCCAGCAGTTCTGTCTTTTCCGGCTCTTTTGCCTCCGGCACGACCACATAGGCCAGTTTTACAAGCAAACTGTTTGCCGGCATCAGAATGCAGGTAGCCGCCAGATTGAATACCGTATGGATCACGGCAATATGCCAGGCCTGGGTGGACTGGGACAGGAACTGCCAATCAATAAACAATCCCAAACCGTAGAAAACGATCACAAAAATCGTAACACCCACCACATTGAACAGCAGGTGTACCACCGCCGTTCTGCGGGCATTGCGGTTGGCACCGATTGCGCCCATCAGTGCCGTCACACAAGTACCAATATTCTGTCCCAGAATAATGGGGATCGCAGAGCCGAATGTCACCGCACCGGTAACACACAGTCCCTGCAAAATACCAACGGATGCAGAGGAAGACTGGATGATGGCAGTCAGCACCGCACCAAAAAGGATACCCAGCAAAGGATTGGAGAAAGAAACCATCAGCTTTGCAAACCATGGCTCATTTTCCAGGAATTTCATGGAGTCGCCCATGATCTCCATACCGGTCATCAGTGCCAGAAATCCCAGCATGATGGTGCCAATGCCCTTTTTCTTTTCGCTGCGGGTGAACATGAACAGGACGATACCCACCGTGCCCAGCAGCGGTGCCAGTGTTGAAGGCTTAAAGATCTGCACCAGGAAATTATCGCCTTCCAAGCCAGCCAAAGACAGGATCCAGGCGGTGACCGTTGTACCGATGTTAGAGCCCATGATCACACCCACGGCCTGTTTCAGGGTCATGATGCCGGAGTTTACAAAGCCCACCACCATCACCGTGGTAGCGGAACTGGACTGGATCACGGCAGTCACTGCCAAGCCGAGGAAAAATCCCTTGTAGACCGTAGAACTCATCTTCGCCAGAATGGTCTGCAATTTACCACCGGCCTGGCGCTCCAGGGCTTTGCCCATGGTGTCCATGCCGAACAGGAATAACGCAAGGCCGCCCAACAGTGTGATGACATTAAAAATGTATGTTCCCATGCAACTGTTCTCCTTTACGGATCCGTTATTTTTTTGTAACCATTTGCATTATAAACCATCTTATTTGCAAAATCCATCACATTCTTGTAAATTAAGCGTTTTTTTGTAAAATCAACAATTTTCCAGTCGTTCTTCTCCCCCGGTCTGTTACAAACACCCATATCTCCGACAAACGGCACACACCGCTTCCTTTTGCTCAGAATAGAATATTGTAAACCCGTGCTTTTTATGGTAGAATGAAGGAAGAAAATGTCGCAGCCATAATTGCCATAGTCACTGTGAGACAATTGGGAGGAGACTATGAACGAACAAAAGAACCAAGAAATACAAACAGTAGAGATTTCCCTGCCAAGACTCTTTCACGCCGTTAAGCAGCGAGCATGGATCGTTGCACTTGTGGCAGTGGTTTTTGCCGTAGCCACATTTCTTGGCACCTATCTATTGATCACCCCTACATACGAAGCTTCCACCAAGCTGTATGTCAACAACAGCAGCGATAGCAACAGTGGCAGTATTAGTTCCGGCGACCTTTCCGCCTCCCGTAATCTGGTGGACTCTTACATTGTTATTTTGAATACGCCCGAAACCTTTAAAGATGTGATTGAATATGCCGGAATTTACCGTACCCCCAACGAATTGAGTAAAATGGTCTCAGCTGAGGCTGTGAACAGCACCGAAATTTTTCAGGTGACCGTTACCAGCCCTGACCCCACGGAAGCCATGCTGATCGCCGATGCCATTGCTCATGTGCTTCCCGAACGAATTGCCGACACCATTGAAGGCACCTCTACCCGGGTGGTAGAAGCAGCCAGCTTGCCCACTGAGCCCAGCTCCCCCAGCTATCCCAAGAACATCATTCTGGGCTTTCTGATTGGCTTTGTTCTGGTTGTCGCAATGATTGTCATAGAGGAAATCGCAGACACGACCATTCGGGCAGAAGAGGACATTCAGCAGACTTGTAATTACCCCATTCTTGCCTCCATCCCCGACATGATGTCCGCAGGCAAAGGCGGCTACCACAAGCGCAGCCATTACGCCAAAGGTGACAAACACGGTAAGTCCGAGCCGGAACTGATCGGCAACGACATCTGTTTTTCCGCATCAGAGGCCTATAAGCTGCTGCGCACCAAGCTGCAATTCTCCTTTGCCGAAAACGGCAGCCATATTATCGGCGTTTCCAGTGCCCTCAACGGCGAAGGCAAATCCCTGTCCTCTGTCAACTTGGCCTATTCCCTGTCCGAACTGGGCAAAAAGGTCATTTTGATCGACTGCGATATGCGCCGTCCCACGCTGGCAGAAAAACTGAAGATCCATAAATCCCCCGGCTTCTCCAGCTATCTGACCGGTCAGACCGATTTGCTGAGTCTGATCCAGCCCAGCGGCATCAACGGCAACCGCACAGATCTCCATGTGATCTCTGCCGGACAAAATCCCCCCAACCCCAACGAGCTGCTCAGCTCTGCCAATATGCGTGAGGCAATGGATCTGCTGCGCCAGAACTATGACTATGTGCTGCTGGACTTGCCCCCTGTGAGCGAAGTCAGCGATGCGATGACCGTTGCCAGTGTTACCGATGGCATTTTGCTGGTGGTTCGTGAAAACTACTGCAACCGTCAATCGTTGGCAGATACGGTCCGTCAGTTTGAGTATGTCAACGCCAAACTTCTTGGTATCGTGATCAACTGCGCCACCGAACAAACCGGTAAATACGGCAAAAAATACCACAAACAGTATTATCACCGCTATTATTCCGGCACCGGTCGCAGTGTCATGTCCTCTCAGGATGCCACAAATTCCACGGACAGTAAGTAATATCTATGATTACCGATTTTCACAGTCATGTTTTGCCTGCCATTGACGATGGCAGCGCCTCTTTGGAGGAATCCCTGGCACTTCTGGAACGAGAGGCAGCGCAAGGGATCTCCCATGTGGTCGCAACACCCCATTTTTATGCCCGCTACGACCAACCCGAAGCCTTTTTCCAGCGGAGAGATCAAGCTGAGGAACTGCTGCGTAAGGAACTGGAAAGCAGGCCGCATCTGCCTCAATTGAGCGTTGGTGCAGAAGTCCACTTTTTCCGGGGCATCAGCCAGTCCGAGGTCGTCGACAAGCTGACCATTGACGGCAGTCCCTATGTAATGGTGGAAATGCCCGACAGCAAATGGACAGAGTCCATGTATCAGGAATTGGAAGACCTGCATCGGTACCGTGGACTGACCCCCATTATCGCCCATGTGGATCGCTACATCGCCCCCTTCCATACCCACGGCATTCCGGAACGGCTGGCACAAATGCCCGTGCTGGTTCAGGCCAATGCCAGTTTCTTCCTGGGCTCAGGAAAGTCACTGGCACTGAAAATGCTGCGCAAGGGGCAGATCCAGCTTCTGGGGTCTGATTGTCACGATCTGAAAGAGCGTCCCCCAAGGCTGGGAGAAGCCGTATCCGTCATTTTAAAGAAACTGGGACAAGATGCCATTGAACAGATTTGTGTCCAGGAACAAGCCGTCTTCGGTTTGCACAAGTAATATCAGCAAGGACCGTATCCTGTGGATGCGGTCTTTTTTCTTTCAATACCCAGAGTTTCATAAAACACAAACATTTATTAAAACTTCCCCAAACATTTCCCCTTTATAATCAGCCCATCATTAAAAACAAGGAGTAAATCATCATGTCTAAATTTGTTGAGACCAACGAGAAAATTGCTGAAAAGGTGGTAGAAGGCTACCAGAAAATCGAAAACGGTGTGGTGACCGGCTATAAAAAGATGGAAAAAAGCATTGTCGATGGTTTTGAGAAGGTCACCGATCAGTGCGTAGAGGTTCTCTTTGCCAAAGAGGGAGAAACCATCGCCGAAGCAAAGGCTCGTCTTTCCGGTGAAAAAAAGGAAGATTAACAAAACTGAAACATTTCCCAAAAATTTCGAAAACATCCTTCCGCTAGGATATGTCCATAAAATACCGAAAGGGGCAACCGAACATGAATAAGAACGATCAGCAATACTTGGTACAGAAGATCCGCACCCAGTACACCGAAAAAGAGTTCACCCAGCTGGATGAACTGAAGGCCCTGGATAAGAAAGTAAAAAACCCCATTACCACCTTTGCATACATCTTTGGCTCTGTTTCTGCCCTGATTATGGGCGCAGGCATGAGCCTGATCATGACCGACATCAGCCAAACCATCGGCTTGGCTGACCCCATGATCCCCGGCATCGCCATTGGCGCTGTGGGCATGGTTATGGCTCTTGTCAACTACCCCATCTATAAAGCAATGTTGAACAGCCGCCGGAAAAAGTACGCCGACAAGATCATTGCCCTCAGCGACAAGATCATGGAAGGCTAAACCTTTCAGCGAGATGCTTTTTTGCATCTCGCTCTTGCCGATTTCAGATAACAAAAGGAGTTTAAATGCATGAATGCTATTGAAATAAGAGATCTGTCAAAAAGCTTTCGCACCATGTATGCGGTAGATCATTTGAATATGACCGTTCCCGTCGGATCGATCTATGGTTTCATCGGCGAAAACGGCAGCGGCAAATCCACCACCATGAAGCTGATCTGCGGTCACCTTGTTCCCAATGATGGTCAGATCCAGCTGTTTGGAAAAGACTACACCGATCCCGGTGTCCGTGTCCGGGTCGGTGCGCTGATTGAAAACGCTGGCTGCTTCCCCGGTTCTTCTGTCTATCAGAACCTGATGATGCAGGCCATCAATCTGAATCTGCCGAACCCGGAGGAAGAGATCCATCGGGTGCTGGAGATCGTCCGCATGGAAGAACATGCCCAATTGAAATTCAAAAAATGCTCTCTGGGTATGAAACAGCGCATTGGCATCGCCATGGCTCTGCTGGGCGACCCTGCCCTGCTGATTTTGGACGAGCCCATCAACGGTCTGGACACCGACGGTATGCGCCTGATGCGGGAAATTCTGGTGGACATTACAAAAAAATGCGGCTGCACCGTTCTGATCTCCTCTCACATTCTGGGCGAATTGGAGAAAATTGCCACCCACTACGGCATTATCCGTCAGGGAAAAATGGTCATGGAACTGTCCGCCGCCGACCTGGAGCACAGAGCAAAAGTATTCGTCTCTTTAAAAACCGCTGATATGGTGGGCGCCAAAGCCGTCTTGGAGAAGAAATACACCGATGTCCGTGCCGAAGAGGAATATTTGCGGGTCTATGATGTGGAGAACACCGAGCAGGTGGTGGAATATCTGATCCAGAACGGTCATGTGGTCAGCCAGATCAAAAAGAACAAAATCGGCCTGGAAGAATACTACATCGAACTGATGAGCCGAAAGGAGGAAGTGTAATATGGAAAACCGACTGCAATTTCAAAACCCCACCTTTACCCAGCGGATCAAAGGAATGCTGGGCGTGGACTTTTATCGGCTCTTCCACACCCCTCTGTTTTACATTTTCCTCGGCATCGCTGCCATTATCCCGGCTATGATCGTGGGCACCGGCGGCATGGAAAATCCCCAGACCGGTGAGGTAGGCGCAAAGCTCTATACCAATGTCTGGAACATCATCGCCGCAGACAAACCTTTGTATGTCATCAGCGACATCGGTGAATACGCCAACATGAACATGGTGTTCATCTTCGGCGGCATCATGGTGTCCATTTTCATCGGTCACGATTACAGCAGCGGCTATGTCAAGCAGCTGTTCACCACCCACGCAAAGAAGCAGGACTACATGATCTCCAAAACCTTAAGCTGTGCCTTTGCCATGGCCTGTATGTGCATTACTTATATGATCGGCGGTGTGACAGCAGGAATGCTGACCGGCCTTTCCTTTGATGTCAATGTCGGCTCGCTGATTTTTGCCATTCTGGGCAAAATGGTCATGAGCCTTGGCTGGGCCAGCCTCTACACCTTCCTGAACATCATTTTCCGCAAATATTTCGGCATTTCCATTGCCTCTTCCTTCTTCTTTGGAACAGGCATCCTCATCATTGGTGCTGCTGCCATTTTCGGCAACAACTCCCTTTTGAATATTTTCCTCTACGGTTCTTCGGTCTACGCCTGCCTGTCCGCCACCCCGGTGACACTGGTCGTGTGTCTTGCTTGCTCCGTTTGCTGGGCGGTCATTTACAATGTGCTGGGCACGAAGGTGCTGCGCAGCTGCGATGTATATTAAGGAGGTCAGAATATGAATGCAATTGAAATCAAAGGTCTGACCAAAAACTTTGGCCCCAAGCAGGCCGTTTGCGGTCTGAATATGACCGTGCCGAAAGGGGCGATCTACGGCTTCATCGGCGAAAACGGCAGTGGCAAATCCACCACAGAAAAACTGATCTGCGGCCTGATGATGCCCAGTTCCGGCTCTATCCGCCTGTTTGGCAAGGAGCACATCGATGCCACTATTCGCAGCAAGCTGGGCGTGCTGATTGAAGCTCCCGGCTGTTTCCCCGGTCTGACGGTTTGGGAAAATATGAAGCTGCAAGCCGCCAATTTGGGGCTGAAACATGCGGACGAGCAGATCGTTAAAATTCTCAAAACCGTCCGCATGGAAGGTGCCGCCTCCAACAAGTACAAAAACTGTTCTCTGGGCATGAAGCAGCGCATCGGCATTGCCATGGCACTGCTGGGCAGCCCGGAACTTCTGGTGCTGGACGAGCCAATCAACGGTCTGGACGCCGATGGTATGCGCATTATGCGAGAAGTGCTGTGTGAATTGGCTGCCCAGGGCGTGACCATTCTTATCTCCTCCCACATCTTGGGAGAACTGGAGAAGATCGCCACCCACTATGGCATTATCCGGGGCGGCAAACTGCTGAAAGAGATGACCGCTCAGGAGCTGGAAGCCGGTTGCCGCACCTACACCGCTCTCCGTTCCGGCGAAATGAACCGCACCAAAGCCCTGCTTTCCTGCAAGTATTCCCGGGTGGAAGAAGATGAAGCAGGCTTCATCCGGGTCTATGACCCGGTTTCCCCGGAAGAAATCGTTACCTATCTTTACGAAAACGGCATTTTGATCACCGAGATCCAGACTTCCAAAATTGGTCTGGAAGAGTATTATATAGACCTGATGAAGGAGGGCAGATAAGATGAAAAGGCTCAAAACCATGCTGGCCGTGGATTTTCGCCGGATGTTCCACAGCAAGCTATTTTATATTCTGATTGCCTGCGCTCTGGTCATGCCCATTTTGATGACCGTCATGATGACCATGATGGACGGCTCGGAGTCGGTCAATCAGCAAACAGGAGAAGTGTCCATTATTCATGGCCCCGAAAACACCTGGCAATCCATCGGCACCCTGCCCACAGAGGACGGCGCTGCCATGGGCGGCATGGATGTGATGGCCATGTGCAACATCAATATGATGTTCATGCTGGTGGCCGTGTTCATCTGCCTGTTTATTTCCGATGATTTCCGGTGCGGATTTTCTAAAAATCTGTTTACCATTCGGGCAAAGAAGGGAGACTATGTGTTCTCGAAAACCATGGCCGGCTTCGTCTGCGGCGCATTGATGCTGATGGCCTATTTTGTAGGCGCACTGCTGGGCGGTGCTATTTCCGGCCTTTCCTTCCGTCTGGAAGGTCTGAGCGCAGGCAATATTGCCATGTGTATGCTGGCAAAGATTTTCCTGATGCCGGTATTTGTGTCCATTTTCGTTGCCATCAGCGTGGCAGCAAAGCAGAAAGCATGGCTTGCCATCTGTGGCAGTCTGGGCGGCGGCATGATCCTGTTTATGATGGTCGGCATGATCACCCCTCTGAGCTCCACCGTAGTAAATGTCCTGCTGTGTCTGGCAGGCGGCGTGCTGTTTGGCTTCGGCCTGGGTTCTGTCAGCAATCTGATCCTGAAAAAACGGGACATCCTTTGATTTTTGCAGGTAACATCAAAAAATTTGATGTTACCTGCTTCTTTTTGAAAATATAAACAAAACTTTAACATTTCCATGTTATAATACCTTCATAAAATGCAGGAGGTAGGGCAATGTTTAAGATTTTGGTTTTGGAAGACGACAAGGAACTGAACCGGACCGTCTGCGCTTTTCTGAACAGCAGTGGCTACGATGCCATTGGCTGCACAGATGCCAATGAAGCTTACGATGTGCTTTTTGAGAACACCATTGATCTGATCGTTTCCGATATCATGATGCCCGGAGTGGACGGCTTTGAATTTGCCCGAAATGTCCGGGATACCAACAAGGATATTCCCATCCTCTTTATGACTGCCCGGGACGATATTGCCTCCAAGCAGAGAGGCTTCCGCATCGGTGTAGACGATTACATGGTCAAGCCCATTGACCTGGACGAGCTGTTCCTGCGCATTGGTGCTCTGCTGCGCCGGGCAAAAATTGCCGCCTCCCGGAAGTTGGAAATCGGCAACTTCGTTATGGATGCAGACGAGCACACCGCTTACCTGGGTGAGGAAGAGATCACCTTGACCGCCCGGGAGTTTTCCATTCTCTACAAGCTTCTGTCCTACCCCAAGAAAACCTTTACCCGGACACAGCTGATGGACGAATTCTGGGATGCAGACACGGAAACCGCCCCCCGGGCTGTGGATGTGTATATGACCAAACTCCGCTCTAAACTGGCACACTGTGAAGATTTTGAGATCAAGACCGTCCATGGCCTGGGTTACAAGGCGGTGGTCAAATGAAAAAGGCAAATTTCTGGCACCGCTTCTTTCGTGGACTGTACCGCTATCTGCTGTTTTTCCTGCTGGTGGCTTTTGTGACCAGCTGCTGTATGGCGCTGTTTGTTTCTGCCCTGACAGAAAGCATCGACCTTACCCTCACCGCAGAAAATCTGAACATGGCAGCAAAGCTGACCTTTGGCAATGTGGTACTTCTGAGCATTCTGTTCACCCTGATCGATGCTCTGCGCCGAAAATACGCCATTGAAAAGCCGGTTCGCCGGATCGTAGACGGCGCTGAAAAAATTATGCAGGGGGATTTTTCCGTCCGCATCCAGCATCAGGCGCAAATCGGCGACGACACCTTCAACGAAATCATCGATCAGTTTAACCGCATGGCTCAGGAGCTGGGCGGTCTGGAGACCCTGCGCACTGATTTCATCGCCAATGTGTCCCACGAAATGAAAACGCCCCTATCCGTCATGCAAAACTATGGCACGCTGCTGCAAGCCCCCGACCTGTCCGAGGAAAAACGATTAGAATACGCCAAGGGCATTACCGATGCTTCTCGCCGGATGGCAGACATGATGACCAATATTTTAAAACTAAACCGACTGGAAAACCAGCAGATCTATCCCAAAGCAGAGGAATTCGACCTAGGCGAGCAGCTTTGCCAATGTCTGCTGCAATACGAAAATGTCTGGGAGAAAGCAAATATTGAAATCGACACAGATCTGGAAGAAAATGTGACCGTCCAGGCAGACAGTGAACTGCTGAGTCTGGTGTGGAACAACCTGTTTTCCAACGCTTTCAAGTTCACCCCTGACGGCGGCTGTGTCACAGTTCGCCTGAGCGCAGATACCCATTTTGCCACTGTTCAAGTCAGCGACACCGGCTGCGGCATGAGCCCGGAAGTAGGTGCTCACATTTTTGAAAAATTCTACCAGGGTGACACCTCCCATTCGGTGCAGGGCAATGGTTTGGGTCTGGCGCTGGTAAAACGGGTGGTAGATATCCTTCACGGCGAAATCTCCGTTGAAAGCACCGTCGGTCGCGGCAGTACCTTTACCGTAAAAGTCAGGAGATCGTAATATGGATTGGAAAAAAATCGGAAAATCTCTGCTTTTTCCCCACATTGCCATTTTAATACTGCTGTTACCGCCGGCCTTGGGTCTGATGATCTATGGTATGGTGGTTCTGGGCAGTGAACACCCCTTGTCCATCGCCTCTTATGTGTTGGCATTCTACACGCTGGCGATTTGGTGTGTCCGTGTGCCCTCCATCATTCGTTACTGGAAAAACTTTCGAGCAGAAAACAAATATGCAAAGCGCTGGCTCAGCGATGTGCAGCTGCGGATGAAAGTGACCTTGACCGGCAATGTGCTGTGGAACGGTGCTTACGCCGCCTTGCAGCTGGGACTGGGCATTTACCACAAGTCTGCCTGGTTTTATTCTCTGGCTGCCTATTATTTCTCTCTGGCGATCATGCGCTTTTTCCTGATGCAGCACACTGTTCGTCATAAGCCCGGCGAAAAAATGCGTCAGGAGCTGGGGCACTACCGTGCCTGCGGCTGGATCTTTCTGCTGCTCAACCTGGCTCTGTCCGGTATGATGCTTTATATGATCAAAGAAGACCCCACCACGAAGCACCACGAGATCACATCCATCGCCATGGCCGCCTACACCTTCACTTCCCTTACCATGGCTATCGTCAATGTGGTGCGCTACCGCAAATATCACAGCCCCGTCTTTTCCGCATCGAAGGCCATTTCCTTGGCTGCGGCCTGTGTGTCCATGCTGACATTGGAAAGCACCATGCTGACCACCTTCAGCGATCAGGCCATGACCATTCAGAGCCAAACCCTGTTTTTGGGGATCAGCGGCGGCGGCGTATCTGCCTTTATCGTTGCCATGGCAATTTATATGATCGTCAAGGCCAACGGACAAATCAAATCTTTGGAGATAACAAATGGAAAATAACGAAACCTTTAAAATGACTTACTCTGCCCAGCAGCAGGATGAGATTCAGGCCATCCGTAAGAAATACGCTGCCCCCGCCGAGGATAAAATGGCACAGCTGCGTGCCCTGGATGCAAGTGTCGGCAAAAAAGCCACCACGGTTTCCCTGATTTTGGGCATTGTCGGTGCACTGGTCTTGGGCATTGGAATGTGCTTTACCATGACAGATCTTGGCGAAATTCTGGGCACATATCGGAATATGTCCATGGTCATCGGCATCGGCATTGGTATCGTGGGCATTGTGCTGGTGAGCATTGCTTACCCGGTGTATCACCGCATCCTCACAAAAGAGCGTGCACGGATCGCCCCTGAGATCCTCCGGCTGACGGAGGAATTAATGAAATAAAAAGGGGGCTTGCAAAAGCCCCTTTGAGACTGTCAAAAAACTTTCGTTTTTTCGCCGGTGAATGACTTGCCTCTCCCTTTGGGAGAGGTGTCACGGCAAATGCCGTGACGGAGAGGGCGGATTTTTGCCCTCTCAGACCGAAATCAAAGATTTCGGCCAGCTCCCCCACAGGGGGAGCCAAGGGAAGGTACTTTTTTGACACGCTGAAAGGGGCTTGCAAAAGCCCCTTTTTTTACAAAAATCTGTTTTTCTTTCAAAACTTAATTCTTTTTTAATATTTATCCCTTTATTTCTTCAATATTTCCAGTTAAGATATTGGTAATAAGTTTCTATGTTTATCTTTTTCATTTTTCCTCTCCTCTTTTCTTAAATGCAAAATCCGCAGAAGCGCTCTGCGGATTTTGCATTTTTTTCATTGTTTTGGGCAGTCTAGAGTCTGAGGTGAGTATATTGCTACTGTCTTACATTCGCACCATTATCCTCTATTTGATCTTGATTGCGGTGGTCCGGCTCATGGGCAAGCGGCAGATCGGGCAAATGGAACCAACCGAATTTGTTGTGACCATGCTGGTCGCAAATCTTGCCGCCATTCCCATGCAGGATGGGGGCATTCCACTGCTGTCCGGTCTGGTGCCCATTTTGACCGTGCTGGGGGTAGGGATGATCCTATCTTCTCTGTCCATGCGCTGTGTTCCCCTGCGGCGTTGGCTCTGCGGCAAACCGGTGATTTTGATTGAAAACGGCAAGATCATTCAGGAAAATCTGCGCCGCACTTCCATCACCATGGACGAGCTGACCGGTCATCTGCGAGAAAAGGATGTCCTGCGCATCGACCAGGTGCAGTTTGCCATTTTGGAGACCGATGGCAATTTTTCCGTCTTTCCCTACCCCAAGCACCAGCCTGCCTCTGCCAAAGATGCAGGTGTGGAAGTCAGTCGGCAGTTTATGCCCTATACCATCATTGAAGACGGTTTTCTCTTCAAAGACAATCTGGCGCTGGTCGGAAAGGATGAATCTTGGGTTCGCCGGATACTGCAAGAGCATAACGCTACTACCGACAGCACCTGGCTTCTGACCGTTGACAAATCTGACCACATCACCTTTGTGCACAAGGAGGCAAATCCATGAAGCGACTTTGGATCGGCGTTTTGATTTTGGCTGTACTTCTGTCAGGAAGTCTTGCCATCAGCATTGCCATGGCTCGCATCCATCGCCCCATTGCTCAGGATCTGGAGCTTGCCGCTCAAGAAGCCCTGGACGGTCACTGGTCGGAAGCATTGGCTTTGGCACAGCAAGCCAATGACCGCTGGGAAAAATACCACCGTTTCACCGCCGCCTTTGCTGACCACACCCCCATGGACGAAATGGACACCCTGCTGGAAGAGCTGGAAGTTTACGCCAAACAGCGGGAAAATCCCCATTTTTCTGCCACCTGCGCCCACCTGTATTTTATGGCAACTGCCATCGCAGAAAGCCACGACATCAGCTGGTGGAATCTGCTTTAGCACCATACATCAGGCCAATGATGGCATCTGCCAAAACAGGCACTGCCCCCATGGCCTGCTGAAAGGTGTTTCCGGCTGTGCCGATCTCCACGATCATCGCCCCTGCTGACAGATCGTGATTGAACCGCTGGGCACGCAAGATGGTGGGACGGGTGATCCCAGGGGCTGCTTTTTCCATCAGCACCTGCAATTTTAATGCCGCTGCCAGATTATCCTGCCAGTGGGGGTGCACCATGCCGGAAGCATCGCTCCCCACCACCATCATTACCTGTGCCACTTCCTTTCCTTCCACCTCTACGGTGGGAGCATACTGGCTGCCGTCGGACAGCAGCACCGCATCCCGGTGCAGATCCAGAACCACCTGGATCGAAGGATACTGCTTTAAATAGTCCTGGACAGACACCCGAGAATTATTGTAAGAGTTGTTATAAGAGGGATAGTCGTGGATCTGCCGATCATGGATCACAGAAATGCCTGCCTGCTCCAGCAGCGCTGTCAGCTTGTCCCCTAGGGCAACCATATTGAAGGCCGTATCCAATGTCCTGTATTGGGAACTTTCCTTGTAATTCTGTCCGGGCTGCTTGGTATAGCTTTCGCTGGCGTGGGTGTGGAGGATCAAAACCGTAGGTTTTTCTCCGATCAGTGTCCAATCCAGTTCTTTTTGCACCAATTTTGCAATGTCCACCCGATAGCCGCAGTCATCGGCATAGCGGATGACTGCTTTTTTTGCATCCAGAGCCGAAAAGGAGATACGCCCGGGTGATGCCGGACCTGCCGGCAATGCGGCTGTGGTCTGTTCCGGTTTGGAGATTCCCCCCTGGGGCACCCGTAAAAACGGAAATCTTCCTTCCGGCGACTGCTGACACCCTTGCAGTGTCCCTGTCAAAATCCCAATAAAAATCAGCGCAGCACCGATCACGGTGCTGCGTTTCTTTCTGTCCATATTTTACTCCTTCCCCAGAGGAAGGCAGTTTCGCTATTTTTCAGGCCGTTTCCATTTGGGTCTTGTCCGCAGCTGCACACGCAGATCTTGGAAAAAATCCTGCAAAAGCTGAGTCGCTTCCTGCTGCCCCAGACCAAATTCCACCACCGGATGGTGATTAAACCCCATTCCCATCAGGTCGCACACTGAGCCGCAGGCACCGCATTTTTCATCTCTGGCACCGCACACCACTCTTGGAATACGGGCGTTAATGATGGCACCGGCACACATGGGGCAGGGTTCCAGGGTCACATACAGGGTGCAGTCCCACAGTCGCCAGCCTCCCAGTGTAGCGCAGGCATCGTTAATGGCTTCAATTTCTCCGTGACCCAATGCATTTCTGGCCTTTTCCCGGCGGTTTCTGCCCCGACCGACAATTTTTCCGTCCCGAACGATGACACAGCCCACCGGCACTTCTCCGTCGGCAGCCGCTTCTCTGGCCAACGCCAGAGCCTCATCCATAAATGCAGCATCCGTCATGTTTCTCACCTCGGATACTATAATAGCGAAAATGCACTCCTTTTGTCAAGCTTCTGTCATGATGGCTGTAAAAAGCACCGCCAATTCTTCTTTGGAAAATCCAAGCCGATTTTGTTCAAAACCAGCCAAACTCCGCTCAATTGCCTGCTCCATGGCACAGGTATCTGCCTGCGACAATGGTTTCCCCGTCAGCAAATAGTCCACACTGACCCCAAAGAGCCGACTCAGTTCCACCGCACCGGTCAGCGACGGCTCTCGCCGTCCCTGTTCGTACATTCCCACCGTGCTGGGGCTGACGCACAAGTGTTTTGCCAGTTCCGCCTGGCTCCATCCCTGCCTTCTTCTAAGCAGGCATATCCTCTCACCGAGCATAATCCCCCCTCCTCTTTGCCTACATCATAACACGGAAATGCCATGAAAAATGTAGAAATATGTCTTCTACACATTTCGAGCAATTCCACACGAATTGTGTAGTATACTCTTTTCTGGAAATATTTGCTGTTTTTGTCGTTTTTTCGCACTAATTTCGACATATTGAACGAGGAGGCGTTTCTATGGACAATATCGAACCCATTTTATACCTTGACCCCCAACGCCGCAGAGAATGGCGATGCGGCATTTGCGGCGGCTGCGTGTATCCGCCCACCTATTTCTGTATTCGCTGTGAAAGGGGGAATACCCATGACATTGAAAGAACTTAGTCAGTGCTACGAAGAAGCCGCCGTTCCTCTGCGTGCCCGGCTGAGAGAATTGCGGCAAGCGCTGGCTCAGGCCACCGATCCGGAGGAAGTTTGGCATTTGAAACGGCGGATCGCCGAACTGACACCCATGTTGACCCAGATGAATGAATTGGCAGACCTGACCGCCCATTACTACGACAGGGGGTACTATCGCAGTGAAAAATATACTCTATGAAGGCTATTTAGGCCCCAGGCTTCCAAAGCAAATGCAGCTGGAACGGGTGCAGCGGGTCATTCGGGAGGAGCTGACGGAATTGCAGCGGCAGACCCTGACAGACTACTATTTTCACCAGATGACCATTCCCCAGATCGCCGCCCAGCGTGGAGTGCATAAAAGCACTGTCAGCCGCACCCTCCACCGGGCAGAAAACAAGCTGCGTCGGTACTTAAAATACTGACAGTTTACTTTTCCCTCAAAAAATGGTATGATAAAAGTTAGAATATCGATTTATGAGGACACCACCATGGAAAACTATTTTCAGATGAATATGAAAAAGTCGGAAATTGACGCTTTTTCCAATTTAGGCTTAGCCCACATCGGCGACGGCGTTTTTGAACTGCTGTGCCGCAGCTATCTGTGCCGTAAAGGGGTGCAGACCGTGGACAAGCTCCACCGAGATACGGTGCGCCTGGTCAAAGCCACAGCCCAAGCCCAGTTTGCCGATAAAATGCTGCCCCATTTGACGGAAACGGAGCTTTCCTATTACCGTCGGGGCAAAAACGCCCATGTCCACGCTGTGCCTAAGGGGGCAACCCCTGCCGACTACGCCAAGGCCACCGGGCTGGAGGCCATGTTCGGTTACCTGCACCTGAGCGGACAGGACAGCCGTGCCAACGAGATTTTTGGACTGGTCATGGAGGAACTTTATGGCATTTGACGCAATTTATATGGGTGCGGTGCTGGAAGAGATCCGCAGTCTCGGCGATGCCCGGATCGACAAGATCCATCAGCCCAGCCGGGACACGGTGATCCTCCACCTGAAAGGTCGGGAAAACCGGGCAAAACTGCTGATTGCCGCCAACCCGGCTGCACCGCGGCTGCATTTGACCACCGCCACTCCTGAAAATCCGGCGGAACCGCCCATGTTCTGTATGCTGCTACGCAAGCACCTGTCCGGCGCAAGGCTGGCGCAGGTTACACAGCTGCCCATGGAGCGTGCAGCCATCTTCACCTTCGACTGCATCGACGAACTGGGCGATGCCACCCAGAAGCGGCTTCTGGCGGAGCTGATGGGAAAAACCTGCAACCTGTACCTGCTGGATAAGACCGACCGCATCATCGACTGTCTGCGGCGCATCGGTCTGGATGCAGGGGCAAAACGCACCGCCCTGCCGGGCATGTACTATCAGTACCCCGACAAAGTGGAAAAGCAGGATCCGAAGACTGCGGATTTTACTGCCCTGCTGCAAGCCCCCGGTGCAGATATTTTGGCTGATCGACTGATGGACAGTTTGGGCGGTCTGTCGCCGCTGGTGTGCCGGGAGGCAGCCCTCTACGCCGCCGGAGATACCGATGCCCGGGTGGATGGTCTGGACATCTCCCCCACGGCAGAAAAGCTGCAACTGTTCTTCACGGAGCATCTGGCCCATCCTGCCCCCTATTTCTACTGCCAGGCCGATGGTACACCGAAACAGTTCGCCTTCTGCCCCATCCGGCAATACGGCGCTTGTCAGCAGGCAGAGGGTTTTTCTGCCCTGCTGGACAGCTACTATACCCTCCGAGACCGGAAAGATGCCATGCGGCAGAAAAGTCAGGCGGTGCGCAAGACCGTCACCAACCTGTGCCAGCGACTGAACCGGAAAATCGCCATCCAGCAGAAGGAGCTGACCGCCACCTATGACCGGGAGCGGCTGCGCCAGTTGGGAGATATCCTCACCGCCAACATCCACCGCATTCAAAAGGGGCAGTTATCCGTGCAGGTGGAGGATTTCTACGACGAGGAAATGAAGCTGATCGACATTCCTCTGTCTCCTCTGCTGTCCCCCCAGCAAAATGCGGCAAAGTTCTACAAAGACTATGGTCGCATGAAAAATGCGGAAAAAGAGCTGACCAGACAAATCGCCATTGCCCAGGAGGAACTGGAGTATCTTTCCAGCGTCTTAGACGAGCTGAACCGTGCTCAGACCGAGCCGGAGCTGGAAGAGATCCGTCAGGAATTGCAGGCTACCGGCTATCTCCACGCCGACTCCGGCAAAAAACGGGTAAAAACGGCGAAACTTCCCCCCATGCGTTTCACCTCCACCGATGGCTACCCCATCTATGTGGGCAGAAACAACCGCCAGAACGAGGAACTGACCTTTAAATCCGCCCGAAAGGACGACCTTTGGCTCCACGCCTCCAAAGTTCACGGCAGCCATGTGATCATTGCCTGCGCCGGAGTCACGCCTCCGGACAACACCATCACCCAGGCCGCCCAGTTGGCTGCCTACTACGCCGAATCGACCGGCGGTCAGAACATTGCCGTGGATGTGACACCTGTCAAGCAGGTGAAAAAGATCCCCAACGGAAAGCCCGGCATGGTGATCTATCACACTTACCGCACAGTCATCGCCAATCCCTACCCGGATATTGTGGTGGATGCGCTGAACGCCGAATAAACCTTCCCCGAAGGGGAAGATTTATCGGACAAACGCCCCATTTTTTGCCAAAATTTTGAATTTTCCTATTTACATTTGGGGCAAAATGGTGTATGATGTTGGGCGAACAGAGTAGGAGACCCTGCGTAAAGTGCTGTCAAAATGGGGAGTTGAGTGACAGACGAAGGAAGTTTTTCCGCGATAGGGATTCCGCACCCGCTGCCCATAATGGATATTCTCCTTTATGAGAGGCGATACTCAGTCGGGCGTCCGGCTTATGTTGCCATGCCTGCAGATCAGACTCATTTACTCCCCAACGACATCGTTGGGGAGTTTTTGCATGATCTGTGGCATTGGACTTGCCGTCGCCGCAGAAAAAGGAGGATTTTTTATGCAAAAAAACAACAGCAAAATCAAACGCATGGCGCTCAACGGAATGCTGGCTGCCATGTACATTGGCCTTTCCCTGCTGTCGATCACCATGGGGCCTTATAAAATCACCATTGAAGGTCTGCCGGTGGTCATCAGTGCCATTGCCTTTGGGCCGCTGAGTGCCGCCGTGGTAGGCTTTCTGGGCGAATTTTTAAGCCAGATCCTGTCCTTCGGCCTGACCCCCACCACCCTGCTGTGGGTGCTGCCTGCTGTGGCAAGAGGTCTGGTCATTGGCCTGTGCCTGAAGCCTTTGCGCCGTCGCTACACCTTGGAGCAGATTTTTAAGACCAAGCGTGTGATCCTGCTGTTTATCTTCGGTGGGCTGGCCAGCGCTGCCACTTCCACCCTGAGCACCTTCGCCTGGTATGTGGACTCCAAACTGTTTGGTTACTACAACTACGCCCTGATCATCGGCGCATTCGGCACGAGAGTGGTCATCGGTGTGATCACCTCCGTGGCCTTGACTCTGGTTGCCATGCCTGTGGCACTGGCACTGAAAAAAGCCAAGCTGATCGCCGTTTATCCCGTTCCCCAAAATACAAAATTGGAACTGAAAGAGGAAACTGACAAATGAATGTCAATGAAGCATTGGAATACATCCACTCTGTCTGCTGGAAGGGCAGCATCCCCGGCCTGGGACGGACACAGAAGCTGCTTTCCCTCATGGGAAACCCGGAAAAGAAGCTGAAATTCGTCCACATTGCCGGAACCAACGGCAAGGGCAGCACCGCCGCCATGACCGCCTCCATCCTGCAAAAGGCCGGCTATCGGACAGGTCTTTACACCTCCCCCTACATCTACCGCTTCCATGAGCGGATGCAGGTAAACGGGGTGCAGATCTCCGACGAGGATCTGGCCGCCGTCACCGAATGGGTTCGGCCTCTGGCAGAGAGCATGGAGGAAAAGCCCACAGAATTTGAGCTGGTATGCTGCATCGCCTTTGAGTATTTCTACCGCCAGAACTGCGATATCGTGGTACTGGAAGTGGGCATGGGCGGTGCCATGGACTCCACCAATGTCATCGAAGTGCCGGAAGTGGCGGTCATCACCAACATCGGTCTTGACCACACGGAAGTGCTGGGCGACACCCTGGAAGCCATTGCCGAAACCAAGGCAGGTATCTTCAAAGAGGGCGGCAGTGCCGTTGTTTATCGGGGTATCCCCTCCGTAGAAGCCGTGTTTGAAAAAATCTGCAATGAGCGCCACCTGTCTCTGAAAAAGGCGGATTTTGATTCTCTGGTGCTCCACGCTCATGGTCTGGAAGGTCAGGTTTTTGACTGCGGCAACAGGAAAGCTCTGGAACTGCCCCTGCTGGGCAGCCACCAGCTGAAAAACGCCGCTGTGGTGCTCTCCATCATCGACACCCTCATCGAAAAAGGCTGGAAGATCTCCGAAGAAAATATTCGTCAGGGTCTGCATGATGTACAATGGCCCGGTCGGTTCGATATCGTAGGCCGTGATCCTCTTTTCATCATCGACGGCGGACACAATCCCCAGTGCTTTGAAGCCCTCATTAAAAATATTCAGGACTACCTACCCGGAAAGAAGATCATCGCTCTGACCGGCGTGCTGGCGGACAAGGATTACGCCGATATGTATAAGCCCGTCATGCCCTACATTGAGCAATTTGTCTGTATTACCCCTCCCAATCCCCGGAAGCTGGATGCTGACCAGCTGGCTGCATTTTTGGGTCAGGCCGGTGCTACCGCCACTGCCTGTGAAACCATCGAAGCAGGCGTTGCCAAGGCCATCGCCCTTGCAGGAAAAGACGGCGTGGTGCTGTGCTTCGGCTCCCTGTACACCATCGGTTCCGTCCGGGATGCCCTGCTGGAAATCAAATAAAACAACGCTCCCTGAATTCTCAGGGAGCGTTATTTCTTACCTCTCCCGGAGGGAGAGGTGGCAAAAATCTATGATTTTTGTCTGAGAGGGCTTTTCTCAAAAGGAAGGCTTATCGGCCTTTCCGCAGAAAACGCCCTGTTACATATCTTCCAGCACCTGAGGCAGCCGACGGATATCGTCGATCTTCGCTGCCGGGCTGTCGGGGCTCCCAAAGCCGTAGGCCGCCCAAATAAAAGGGATATCCGCAACCACCGTTGCGTCCAAATCGCCCTGCGTGTCGCCAATGTAGGCCGCAGAAGTGATATTGTGGTCTGCCATCAGCTTTTGAATGGTCAGTCCCTTTTCCGTGCCCGTGTCACCGAAGCACAGATGCCCGGAAAACAGGTGGGCAATGCCCAGTTTTTCCATGCACAGCTCGCAGTAGCCCTTCTGGGCATTGCTGACGATGAACAGGCGATGGTTTTCAGCCAGTTTTTCCAGTGTTTCCTTCACACCGACATAGCCGATGTTGCATTCATTTTCATAAAGGTAACGGTTTTCCGTTTCCATGCACCGCTCCATCAGATCATACCGCCGGGACACAGGAATTTCCGCCAGAATGCTGTCGGCGATTTCCGTCATCACCTTGCCAAACAAGGGGCGCAGATCTTCCGCCGTCACGCACAGATGTTCCAGACCTTCGCTGCGCAGCTGGATATTATACCCCTCTGCCACCAGCGCCCGGGAGTCCCAGAGGGTGCCGTCGATATCAAAAATCAGACTTTCAAATTTCATGAAGTTCCTCGTCCAGATGCCGCTCAATATGACCAATGATCATATCCAGCGCCACAGGATTTTTGCCGCCGATGGGCACCACCACATCGGCATATTTTTTGCTGGGCTCTACATGCTTTTCGTGCATGGGCTTGACGGTGGCCTCATATTGTTCCAGCACCGACTCCAGACTTCTGCCACGATTGGTCACATCTCGCTTGATCCGGCGGCACAGGCGCACATCCGCATCCGCATCCACAAAAATCTTCATGTCCATCAAATTGCGCAGCTGCTCATTCTCGAAAATCAGAATGCCTTCTACAATGATGACCTGTTTCGGCTCAATGCGAATGGTCTGCTTGCTGCGGTTGTGCTGGGTAAAATCGTAGACCGGGCAATCGATGGCCTGTCCCCGGCGCAGCTGCTCCAGATGGTAGACCATGAGGCTGGTATCCATGGCATCCGGCTCGTCGTAGTTAAGCTTGCAGCGCTCTTCAAAAGCCAGATCATCCCGACATTTATAGTAATTGTCGTGGCTGAGCATGGTCACTTTTCCGCCAAAATGCTCTGAAAGTTTCTTGACCAAAGTGGTCTTACCGGAACCGGTACCACCGGCAATGCCGATGACCAAAGTTTTTTCCATCTCTGTTTCTCCTCATTCCATCAAGGTTTTTATCCGCTGCACAAATTGGGGGTCGTTGCCGCTGTGCAATATCTCCATGCTGCCGATTTCATCCCCTTCGTACAGGAGGCCTGCTTCCGCCAGCCGATGCCGGGTTTGCCGGGCAGTACCCTCGCCGCCGTCCAAAAGCAGTGTCTTCTCCCCCAGAATATTGGAAATGGGGATGTGGGCAAATGGATAGTGGGTGCAGCCTAAGACCAGCGCATCCAGTTTTCCCCGGTATGGGGACAAAATCGGAGCAAGCAGCTGCTCTGTCTGTGCGCCGCTTCCCAGTCCCTGCTCCACCAGTTCTACCAGTCCCGGGGCAGAAATACGGCTGATGGTGCATTTTTCAGCGAAACGACCCATCAGATCGTTGAGCTTTTTTTCACGGAGGGTCACATCCGTTGCCATAATGCCGATGTGACCGCCGGGGAAGCGGTCAGCCGCCATTTTTAACGCCGGTTCAATCCCAATAACGATCAGATCCGGGTATTTTTTCCGCAGCTCCACAATTGCCGCAGAGGTGGCCGTATTACAGGCCACCACCAGTGCTTTCACAGGATATGCTCGCAGCAGTTTTTCTGCCACCTTCAGGGTCAAATGCCGCACTTCATCGGTAGAGCGAACTCCGTAGGGGGCGTTGGCATCATCTCCAAAATAGAGGAAATCCTCCTTTGGCAGCATCCGCCGCAAATGTCGCAAAACGCTGGCACCGCCCACGCCGGAGTCAAATACCACTATTTTTTCCCGACTCACGGCGCTTTTCCCCCTTTCTTTCTAAAACCGAAATTACTTTGTGCCGAAAATACGGTCGCCGGCATCGCCCAGACCGGGGGTAATGTAGGCATTTTCCGTCAGTCTTTCATCCACAGCAGCCAGATACATTTCCACATCCGGGTGGGCATCCTGAACGGCCTTCACGCCCTCAGGGCAGCCGATGACATTCATCATAATGATGTTGCGGCAGCCGTGCTTCTTCAAAAACTCGATTGCGGCAATGGCGCTGCCGCCGGTAGCCAGCATGGGATCCACCACAAAAACCTGACGGCTTTCGATATCCTCCGGCAGCTTGCAGTAGTATTCCACAGGCTGGTGGGTCTCCGGGTCACGGTACAGGCCGATATGACCGATCTTTGCAGAGGGGATCAGGTCAACCATGGCATCCACCATGCCAAGGCCAGCTCTCAAAATGGGGACGATGGCCAGCTTTTTACCAGCCAGCATCCGGCACTTTGCAATTGCCACAGGGGTCTGCACCTCCACCTCTTCGGTGGGCAGATTGCGGGTAGCTTCGTAGCACATCAGGCCGGAAATTTCGCCGATCATCTCACGGAATTCCTTCACGCCGGTATCCTTGCTGCGCAGAATAGACAGTTTGTGCTGGATCAGGGGGTGGTCGAGTACATGAACAGTTGCCATTTTTTAGTTCTCCTTTGCATTTCTTTCTAATTTTTCCCGCTCCGCTTGACTTAAGCGGAGATAATTTGGCTCTAATGCTGCGGCATTGCCGTCTTCTCCGGCATTGATTTTTTCCAATGCTGCCAATGCCACACCGGCGGCACGCTGATGGAGCCGATGCTCCGCAGGCAGTATCAAATTGGGGATGGTTGCAGACAGGGTATTGTAGGTCAAATTACTGCCGTCACCCACCAGATAGACGGGACCAGTAATCTGCTGCAATTCTTTTTCAAGGTCTGCCAGGGCAATGGCCCGGTCAGGGCAAATGGGGGTATACACCCCTTTTTCTACCCGGAACAGGCCGTTATATACCTGATTTCTCCGGGCATCCATGACGGCGCAGACCACGCCATCATAAATTCCTAAATTCTTTGCCATGGCTTCCAGGGTAGACACGCCGTAGCAGGGGATCCGGGCGCCCCAGGCAAAGCCCTTGGCTGCCGCCACGCCGATACGCACACCGGTAAAGGAGCCGGGGCCTGCGGCCACCGCCACGGCGGTCACATCCCGGGGCTTCAAACCACACTGTTTTAAAGCATCTTCTGCCATGACCATCAGGGTCTGGCTGTGGGTCAGGCCGGTGTTTTGATAACTCTCCGCCAGCAGCTTTTCACCGTCGTGCAGAGCCACACCGGCAGCTTTTGCAGAAGTTTCAAAGGCTAAGATCAGCAAACGCTTCCCCTCCTTCTATGGTGATACGCCGGGAGCAGTCGCCCAGCTTTTCAATGGTGATGAGAATGGGGTTTTCCAAGGCATCGGCCACATTTTCGCTCCACTCCACGGCGCAGATACCGCCCCGATCCAGATAGTCCTCCCAGCAGATATCCCACAGGTCATCGGCAGAGCGAAGGCGGTACATATCGAAGTGGAACAAAGGCAGCCGCCCCCCTAAATATTCATTGACAATGGTATAGGTAGGGCTGGTGACCGGCTCTTCATAGCCCAGGCCACGAGCCAGGCCTCTTGTGAAGGCGGTTTTCCCTGCACCCAGATCCCCCCGGTAAGCAAGCACCGTCCCGGGCTGTAACACCTTCCCCAGGGCTGCGCCCACAGCTTCCGTCTCACTGGGGGAATTGGTAATGTATTCCATATTATTCCTCTCTTGTAAAGCCTTTCCCACAACAGGAGTGCTTATTGGCTGTTTTTCAGCTTCTCCGCCTGGTCGGCGGTGGCAAGGGCGTTGATGATCTCGTCCAGATCGCCGTCCATGACCGCATCGATCTTATACAGGGTCAGTCCCACCCGGTGATCTGTCACACGACCCTGGGGGAAATTATAGGTACGGATGCGCTCGTTGCGCATACCCGTGCCCACCTGACTGCGGCGCAGGCCGCCGTGTTCGCTTTCGATCCGCTCCTGCTCAATTTCATAAAGCTTGGAGACCAGCATTTTCATGCATTTTTCCCGGTTTTGCAATTGGCTGCGCTCTTCCTGGCAGGCCACCACAATGCCGGAAGGCCTGTGGATCAGTCGGACGGCGGAACTGGTTTTATTAACATGCTGACCGCCGGCACCGGAGGCTCGGTAGACCTGCATTTCAATATCGGCAGGATTGATCTGCACATCCACCTCTTCCATTTCCGGCAGCACCGCAACCGTTGCCGTGGATGTGTGGACACGACCGCCGGATTCCGTCTCCGGCACTCGCTGAACCCGATGGACACCGGACTCATATTTCATCCGGGAGTAGGCGCCTCGACCGTTGATGATGAAATCCGCTTCCTTTACGCCGCCCAGCTCCGTGTCGTTATAGTTCAGCAGTTCAATATTCCAGCCCTGCTTGGCAGCGTACATGGAGTACATCCGAAACAGGCTGTGAGCAAACAGGGCGCTTTCCTCGCCGCCGACGCCTCCACGAATTTCCACGATAACACTTTTTTCGTCATTGGGATCTTTGGGCAGCAGCAGAATTTGCAATTTTTCATAGAGTTCTTCCTTGGCATTTTTCGCTATCTGGAACTCTTCCTGGGCAAATTCCTTCATTTCCGGGTCGCTCATCAGTTCCTGCGCATCCGCCATATCCCGCTCTGCCTTTCCGTAGGCCTTGAAGGCTTCCACAATAGGCTCCAGGTCGTTTTTCTCCCGGAGGAGCTTTGCTGCTTTTTTCGGGTCAGTATAGAAATCCGGCTGCTCCGACTTGGCGCACAGTTCCTCAAAGCGGCTGACCACCGCCTGCAATTTATTCAGCATGCTCCTACTCCCCCATTTTTCCTATCCTTTAGTATACCATTTTTTTATACGCTTGTAAAGGGCTGCATTCTACAAAAAACAAGGAGCATGCTATGCACGCTCCTTGTTTTTTAACCCAATTGATTTTCAAAATTGTCCACATCACCGGTGTCCAGACCAAAGTAGACATCCATGATGGCCTTTGCCACAGGTGCCAGGTAGCTACCGCCCTTAACATGCTCGCCGTAGACGGCAATGGCGATCTGCGGATCGTCCGCAGGGGCAAAGCAGATAAACGCACCGTTGGAAGTACCCACGCCTTCGGCAGTACCGGTCTTGGCTGCCACGGAAACAGGATAGTTCTTAAAGGTGGAGTAAGCCGTACCGCCGGACTCCTGCGCCACCATTTTCATACCCTCTAAGTACATGCTCTTGGCTTCGTCCGTCATATTGAGCTTACTGAGCACCTCTACCTTGCTTTCATAGATAAGGCTGCTGTAATCAGCGGACACCACCCGGCTGAGGAAGGTCGCTCTGTTGCGCACGCCCTGATTTGCCAGCGTGCTGGCATAAACCGCCATCTGGATGGGGGTGAAGGAATTGACAGACTGACCGATACCTGCCATCAGGGCATCTGCCCGCAGCCAGCTGGCATCATAGCCGGTGTAGAAATGAGCCTTGCTCTCTGCGTTGGCACGGGAGCCCCGTACCTCATGCAGTTCCACTCCGGTATACTCGCCCAATCCCAGTCCCTTGGCGGTCTCATCCACCAGATCCCAGGACAGGTTCTGGTTGATCTGATCTGCCAGCCAGTAAAAATAGCAGTTACAGGACTTTTGAATGGCCACCTCACCATTGACCCAGCCATGACCGGACAGCTTGTTACAGTGGGGTGTATAGCCGGGAATGGAATAATAACCCTGGTCAAAGTATTCAAATTCCGAGTCTACCACACCGGCATTTGCGCCGGCAATCAGCATGGATACCTTGTAAGTAGAACCGGGTGCATAGGAAGACTGTAAAGCCCGGTTCAGCAGGGGTTTCATCTCGTCGGTGTTCAGGTCTTTCCAGTTTTCAAAAATGGAAGACAGGTCATAAGTGGGGTAACTGCCACAGGCCAGAACCTGCCCGGTCTTCACATCGATAGCCACCACCGCACCGCCTTCGGCGTCAATGCCCTGCTCCCGACGGTTCTCCAGAACCTGTGCCAGTTGCTCCTCTGCCGCCTGCTGCAGCTTCAGGTCAATGGACAATTCCACATTGTTGCCGGACTGCGGTTGGGTCACATAGGTGCTTGCGATCACCACACCGTCCTTGGTGACCACATCTTTCCGAAGGCCATCCACACCGTGCAAATAGGACTCAAAGGCCTCTTCCAAGCCGCTCTGACCCACCAGAGCATCCATGGCGTAGCCTTCCTGCTCTTTGTAATGTGCCCACTGATCTGCATCCATTGCACCGATATAGCCCAAAATATGGGCTGCATACTCGGTATTGTATTCCCGGACAGCGGAAGCTTCCACCATCAGACCCGGTGCATCCAGCGCCAAAACCTCTGTCAGCAGGCTTTCCGATGCATCCTCCACCAACACATAGGTGGGCAGATTGGTCAAATTTCGCAGGGTCAGCTCGTAGCGCAGGCCGATGACCAGACGGGCATCTTCATTGCTCCAGTCTTCGGGGATATTGTAACTGTCCCGCAGCTGCTCGATCAGCAGCGGCGCAGTGATATCCGAGTCGATATTGCCCCGCTTGACCAAAAACCGCTGATAATAGCCTTTCCAGGTGTTGTTTTGCTGGTCAAGGGTATAAGTAAAAGGCTCCGTAACAGACACCGGGAAATGATCGGTGTATTCTACGCCCATCTCCCGGCACAGCAGTGCCAGTTCCAGCAGCCGACCGTTGGTGTTTTCCGCCTGCTGCATCACATAGTGATTGATGTGCAAATCGTAGCTGGCTCGGTTGGTCACCAGCTTATTGCCGTTGATGTCCAATATTTCACCGCGAGCGGCTCGGACTCGGGTGTAGATGGTAAAGGTTGTTTTGTTATCGCCGTTGACCTCCGCATCCACCACCTGCATGGAATACAGCTTAACGCCGTACAGTCCCATGATGGTAGCCACGATGACCAAAAGCAAAATGGCTCGAAATCCTGTTATTCTCCCCATGCTTCCCCTCCTAGCTTTCCAATGGTCATCAGCACAGGGTAACACAGGGGCACAGCGATCAGGCTCAGCAAGGCCGTGATCAGTGCCGCTCCCACCCGGGAGAAAACCGTCAGCTTCAAAAACAGGCTCACGGAGAACAGGCTCAGTTCATACAGCAGCATTCCCAGAGCAGCGCACAGCAGCAGACTGCCGAATCCCTGGCGCAGGAAAGCCTGCCGGAAGATCACCGTTGCCACCGCTATGAAGGTAAGCAGTGGGATCACATGAAATCCAGCGGAAGATCCGGAGAAGAAATACAGCACCGATGCCACCAGAACAAATATGCTGCCTCCTTCTACACCCTGGATGACCGTCACCATGATCACCAGGCAGGGCAGAATATCGGTGCAGCCCCCGGCAACATTGACCCGGTACAGCAGCACATCCTGCGCCAGCAATCCCACCAGACACAGCACACCATAAAGCGCCCAGCGCAAGATCCGCAGCTGCTGCTTGGGGGTGGGCCAGAGCTTATTCAGTTGGCTTGTCCCCCGGCGATCCGGACGGAACTCATGTTTATGGAACATTGGAATTTTCATGTTCTGTCATACTCCGTGATGATAAACACCTGCTCCAGATTGGCAATGTCTGCCGCAGGCTCCAAAATGGCATATTTTGCTACGCCAATGTCGTCAAATCCGGCATCCACCACATAGCCCAGGATCAGATTTCTGGGGTAATAGGTCGAACCGGAGGTCACCACCTGATCCCGAGAGCGGATGATGGCGGTGCTGCTCAAATAATCCATGCGCAGCATATTGCTGTGGCCGGAGATGTAAGAGCCGGACACGATACCGCTATAACCGGAGGCGGCAATGTTAGCGCTGACTTCCAAAGAAGAGTCCAGCACCGTCTTGACCACGGCATAATTGCTGCCTGCCTCGGTTACGATGCCCACCACCTCGCCATTGGATGTGACAGCGCACATTCCCACTTCAATACCGGAGGAAGTGCCCCGGTCAATGGTAACCGTGCTGGTCCAATCCACAGAACTGCGGGAGATCACATAGGCATCCACCAGCACATAGTCCGGATTTGCCTCTTTCAGCTTCAAAAGTTCCCGCAGCCGCTGGTTTTCACGCTCCAGGGCATCGGCCTTTCGGGCATCTTCCTGCCACTGGGCGATCTGCTGGCGCAGCTGCTCATTTTCCACTTTCAGGCTGTCAAAATCGTAGATGTAATTATAAAACCGCTGAGCCTGGTTGGTCAACGCATAAGCCCCGGACCGCAGAGGGGTCAGGATCGTCTGGAAAAAGCCGCTGGGCACATCCTGCCCCGTCACGCTGCCAACGACGCCCAACAGCACCGCCAGCACCAACGCCACCACCAGCACGATCTTTACACGGGTGGAAAAATAGTGTCTCATAGCATTTCTCCCATCAAATCCGGAGCCAGTTCTTTCAGCACCTGTCCCAGACGGCACACCGGCAGACCCATCACATTGTAGTAATCCCCCGTCATCTTCTCACAGAACAACGCAGCACCGCCCTGAATGCCGTACGCACCGGCCTTATCCATCGGCTCGCCGGAGCGGACATAACGGCAGATCTCCTGCTGGGAAAGAGGGCGAAAATGCAGGTCTGTCACCTCTGTGAACACCCGTTCCTGGGCTCCCCGGAGCACCGTTACGCCGGTCATCACCTGATGATCCCGACCGGACAGCAGGCTAAGCATCTGCCGAGCCTCTTCCTCCGAGTGGGGTTTTCCCAGTACCCGGCCCTGGCAGACCACGATGGTATCTGCCGCCACCACCACATCATCCTGCTGACGACTGACTGCCAGCGCCTTCGCTCTGCTGACACGGGCCACCTCGTCAAAGGGCAGTCTATTCTGATCCATGGTTTCGTCGATATCCGCTACCTCCACCCGGAAGGGAAGGCCAAACAGCCGCAGCAATTCCTGCCGCCGGGGGGATTGGGATGCCAAAATCAGTTGCATGGTAAATTTCCTTTCTTCAGTCCAAACCCCGCAGGTACAGGCCTCTTGTACAGGCACCGGGGTCAAAGGGCACAGGAACGACACAGGATTGGATCACCCGGTCTACTTCCTGGCTGTTTTCCGTGGTAAAATACAGCCGCACAGCCCACAAGCCCAGCTTGGAAAGATCCTTTTGCCGATCCAGCCAATTGAGCTTCTTGCCGTTGAGCAGCACACTGCGGCAGGAATTGCCGTCCCGGATCACCGGGAATTCCGCACCGGTCTTGTCCACCAGCTTGGTGGCAGCCAGATGGCAGGCACATTCTCCGGATTTGCCCCGAATCAGGCAGTTTTCCGTCACCATCAGGGGCATCCGACCATAAGCCAGCAGTTCTGTGGGCAGATTTTTGCTCACATCCCGGATCTGGGGCAGGGTCATTTCAAAACTCAAGGTCGCCGACTTCACTTCCAGTTCCTGTAATGCGATCATGGACATGGAATTATAAATATTCAGGCCAAAGTCGCCCCGAATGGTCAGTCCTGCCTCCCGTACCGGCAGCATCAAGCCCAGATTGCCCACCAGCGCCTCTTTTACGCCCCAGGTGCGTACCAGACGCAGGGTCTCTTTCAGCTTTGCCATTTGACCGTCGTGGACGATCCGGGGCAACACTGCCGCCACCCGCACCGCCCTGCACAGCTGCCGGGTAAAGGCCTCCTCCGCTGCCAGAATGTGCAGGGGCACATACAGCACCGCCGGATTCATTTTCAGCATTTTTGCGGTGATCTGCTCTTTCGTCGTCACCTGCACCGTGTACCCCGGTTCTTCCTTCGGGCCTTTGAACCGCTGAACTCTGGGCAGGGGCATCAGTTGACGGCTTTCCTTCCGGCTGCGCAGGGCGGTCAGCTGATTCAGGGCATCCCGGCGCACGGCATTGATGCCGGCAGCGGAAATGGTCAGTCTCGGTGTCAGCTCCGCTGTGAAGCGGATGCAGTGATAAGGCGTACCGCCGGTTTTGGACAGCCGCATTTGCAGCTGTTCCTTTGTCAGCTCCTGGGTTCTGGCCACTTCCGGCTCAGGCCCCAGCACCGTGCAGCGATGACCATCCGGGTCAAGCACAGTCAGGCTGCTCAGTCCCGGACGGACGGTCACATGCATAGCCACATCCACCAGCGGATTTTCAATGCCCTCATAGCTCTGTCTGGCGGCACGCATCCAGCCCTCTTCTTCCCCTTTGTCTTCCCGGATACCGAACATGGTGCCTCCCAGCTGACCGGCGTAATAGCCGTCGGTAAAGCCCTGGCGGTTGAATGCCGCCAACAGGGCATCCGTCATGTCCTTTGTCACCCGGTTGCCGTCCAGTGCCTTGCGGTAGACATTGGTGACCACTGCCACATATTCCGGGCGCTTCATTCGGCCTTCCAGCTTCAACGATGCCACACCCATGTCCTCCAGCTCCCGCAAATAGGGGATCAGGCAGTTATCCTTCAGGCTCAGGGGGTATCGGTTTTCCCGGCGGCTGTAACCGTAGCACTGGCGGCAGGGCTGGGCGCAACGCCCCCGGTTGCCGGAGCGACCGCCGATGGCTGCGGACAGGTAGCACTGTCCGGAATAGCTCATACACAACGCACCATGACCGAAAACTTCGATCTCAATGGGAGAATGTTTGCAGATATAGCGGATCTCCTCCCGGCTCAGTTCCCGGCTGAGCACCACTCTCGTCAACCCCCAGGCGGCGCACAGCAGCACACCGGGCAGGGAGTGAACGGTCATCTGGGTAGAACCGTGGACAGCCACCATCGGGGCGATCCGGCGGCACAACTGCACCACGCCCAGATCCTGAACGATGAACGCATCCACGCCGCACTCCGCCGCAGCACGGATCAGCTTTACACAATCTTCCATTTCCCGGTCGGACACCAGGGTATTCAAGGTCAAATGTACCGCAACGCCCCGAACATGACAGTAGCGCACGGCCTCTGCCAGGGATTGCATGGTAAAATTCTTTGCACTTTGCCGGGCATTAAAGCTGCCACAGCCCAAATAAACGGCATTTGCGCCATTTTGCACCGCCGCACGCAGGGCATCCATGGATCCTGCCGGTGCCAACAATTCGATCATAGCGTTTCTCCTAATGGTATACTTCCAGCTATAGTTAAGCCCATTATAGCACACTTACGCCCGGTGCGCTACCCCAGAGAAAAAAGTTTCCAAAAAATTATTGATTGCCAATGCCTGTACTCTTAAGAGCCTCCCTCAAGGAGAGGCTCTCTTCTTCAACCAGTTTTTGCCGCTGACAAACCGTTCTACAATATACGACACCACATAATCTCCGGCAGAATTGATCATCGTTGCCGGAGGATCGACCAAATTGCCCAAGGCAATGGCAATGGGATAAGCAATCGCCAACTGCTCCGGGAAAAACATGGTGCAGATCACCAGTTCTCCTGTGCCGCCGCCACCGGGAATGCCGCTCATGGCTACCGAGGAGAACACCGCCACCACAATGGCCAGAATGGCCTGGGTGCTTCCAATGTCCCGTCCAAAAATGCCAAACAGAAACACCACTTTTACGATAGCGGACATTGCCGAACCATCCATGTGCATCGTCGCCCCCAGGGGCATGACGATATCTGCCACATCCCGGCTGATGCCCGTGTCCTCCGCCGCCTCCATATTTGTGGGGATGGTAGCCACAGACGAACAAGTGCCAAAAGACACTGCCGCCGGACGGAACAAATGCCGAAACATGATCCTGACCGCTCCCTTTCCCCCTCCAAACCGGGCATACAGCGGAAAAGCCAGAAATAAATAGGCAAAGCACATTCCATAATAGATCAGAAGCGTCCTGCTGTAATCGCCGATCAGTTCCGGCCCATAGGTAGCCACCAACGAGGCAAAAAATCCGAAAAAGCCAATGGGGGCATAGTATGTAATGATCTTGACCACTTTCATAATGCACCCGGTCACATCATTTAAAAGCTTTGCAGTCATGGTTTGGCGGCCTCCTGACAGCTGAATGCCAAAGCCGCAGAGCACCGCAAAGACGATCAGGGGCAAAACAGCCTTCCGACTGAGAAGCTCCCCGAAATCCGGCTTGGTGAAGAAATTGACGACCATTTCCCCCAACGACAGTGTCTCTCCCACCTGACCTTCGACCACATCATACTTTCCCTGCACCAGCGGAACGACCTGCACCAGCCCATACATCAGCACCGCAGCAATGGTGGCAGTGACCAGAAAGGTCAAAAGTGTGATGCCCATGATCTTTCCGGCTTTTTTTGCCGAGTCCATATTGGCTATGGCGGCGCAGATGGAGCAGAATACCATGGGCACAACGATGCAGAACATCAGATTAATAAATACTGTCCCCAAGGGCTCCAGCACCGTCGCTCCGGCTTTTATGATCTGCCCGGTGCTGTCCCGTTCCACCGGGCAGACCGCTCCGGCAATGCAACCTGCCACGATCCCTGCCAGCATCAGCAGCAAAAAGCCGTTGGTTTTCCAAAATTTCCTTTTCACACCATCCCTCCTTCCCATTAGTGTATGCAGCAGGTATGAAATTTGCCACAAAAACGAAGAACGCTCCGCTGAAAGATCAGCGGAGCGCCCTTGCTGGGGTTAGAAAGAAGAGAGGTAGAAAAGAGGATGATTTGCTTTTTTAAAGGTGATGGCTTGCGGCTTCCATCGCCTTTGTGCCTTTATCATAAATTGCAATTTTGAACAGGTCATGACCACTTTGAAAACAAAAAAATACAATTTCGTGAACATGTGCCCCTTTTTCCGGCATTCACCCATAAGCAATATTTCCTCATATGTTACTTATTGTATGTAGACTTTTTGTGTTCAACTCCATTATATTATATACTATGGAGGGTCATTTCTATGGACATTATCAAAATTTTTGGAGACAATCTAAAAAGGTATCGCACTGCTCTTGGAATGTCCCAAGAAGCTTTTGCCGAGAAATGCGGTCTGCACCGCACCTATATTAGCGCTATTGAATGCTATCGTAGAAGCATTTCACTGGAAAACATACAAAAAATTGCGGATGCTCTAGAAGTCGAAACCTTTAAACTTTTTTTGGAGGAATCATGATGGAACACAGAGATCGAGCCGCCGGTTGGAAGCACGCCAAATTAAGTGGGCATAAGAATGAAGATATGGTCAAGGAGCTGTTGGACACCAACGAGAGCTTTCAACATTATTTTTTAAACAAGATCGATCGTTTAAACAGCACCATTACAGGAACGAGTATCGGTGGCTTACACGAAACCAATGTACCAAGTGTTAACGGAAATAAAACGAAGTCAAAAACTGACTTGAAAGTTTATTTAAGCAGCAATGAGTTGATTAATGTGTCCATCAAGAAAAGCTTGCAGGGACAGGTTTACTTTGTGAGAGCTGGTCTATTTATTCATACTTTTGAGCAGCAGTTCAACACGAAAATTCCTGCTTCTGTACAGAGGGCTATCAATCTATTCTGGTCAGCTGATGATGATGCGGTAGAAATAATCAAACAATATGCTGACAGATCTAACAACACCTTCAATTTGCAATTTCGCCACAAAAGTTTAAACGCAACAACGCTCAAAAATTATGATGAACATCTATATAGGGATCTTTTGAACTGGTTCACCGATAATGCCTATGAAATTGCCAAATTATCATTTTCTATGGGGGCTGTTCTGGATAGAACCGATTGGTCTGATTTCATCTGGTATATAAACCTTCTTGGCGAAAATGATACTAATGATATTTTTTACATAGAAGATATTTGCAATGCCGCCCGACGGACGGCAAAAGACAAAACTTATTTTAGCACAGCAAACGGCGGAACTACCATTCAGTTACCTTTTGGCTTTGTTCAGTGGCATCAAAGGCAGCTTCAATTTCATCATAATTATAACAAGTTGTTCGATATTTTAAAGAGCGAGTGATCAGAGTAATAAAAAAATTGAAGCTACCGATTATTCGGTAGCTTCGTTTTGTTCCAGCGCTTCCAACATTTGTTTTGCTATAACAACCGAAAGAAGTGGTGGAACGGCATTGCCGATCTCCAACCGTTTCATACTGTCAGATCCATAAAATCGATAATCGTCCGGAAAGCTCTGTAACCTCGCACCTTCTCGAATCGACATGGCTCGTGAATCCCTTGGATGGATACACCTGGACGATGATGGGCAGGAAAAATTTCTCGTAATCGTAGTTGACGGTTTATTCCACCACAATTTCGCATAGGTGTTACCATATCCACTTTTAGGACGAATCTCTTCAGGTAGATCGTCTTTGGATTGTCCATCTTTTAATGTTTCCATTATTTTTATAAGATGCTCACCATTTTTGGGTGCGCTGTGTTCTTCTACATGATCCGGGTAATTTCCTCTGACAAATTCTAAAAACTCATTTGTAATGCCTGCAGCGTATGTGCATCCCTTTTCTCCACTTTTTAATATAGGCAAATCCCCGATTGCATCCTTCAGTGTCACATAGGGTTTTAGGCCGTCGCCGTGGGTTGGAGTTGGGTACACAAACGGATTATCACTTTTAAATCCCACCAGAATCACTCTTTCTCTGTGTTGTGGAACTCCAAAATCAACTGCATCGAGTACTTTATACCGCAAAGTATAACCCAGTTCTACAAATTCCTCCTGTATGAGCTTAAATAAATTGCCTTTGTCCATACTCAACAGTCCCACCACATTTTCAAAAACAAACGCTTGGGGTCGTAATATATTTAGAACTCGTTTATATTGCATAAATAAATTGGCTCTCTCGTCCATCTGTCTTTTCCCAAGTGTCGAATAAGACTGACAGGGTGGTCCTCCGACAATAACATCAATCTGTTGACCCCTCAATACTTCCTTTAAATTCTCTTCAGTCAGATCTTTTATATCGCAATTAAGCATTTCAACATTAGGATGATTCAATTTGTATGCAATCGAAATATCTTTTTCAATTTCATTTGCTGCTACTATATTAAATTGAGGAAGTTTGGAAAAGCCATAGCTTAATCCGCCAACACCAGAAAACAAATCCATTACATTATACTTCTTCACAACGGCTCTCCCCAATTCAATAATCTTCTGGTTTACTCATAAATTCCAAGCAGAGTGTCACGGCTCTCTTCAGCTGCGATTTAACAAACATGGAACTTTTTAGAAACTGGTCATTTTGTTGAAGTTCTTCCAGTGACTTATCATTAAGTGTATCAACACCCAACATTCTATACACCCTGCCACAACGGGAAAGCACATCTTTCGCAGAGCGGGAGCTCATTTGTTTTTCAACAATAAGCCATTCAACCAACTTTGTAGAATCCATCTTCATCCTCCATTTTTCGTGATTATAACACAGTTCTACGTCAACGTCAAGTCGTAGAATTGACAACTTGCACTCCCGAAAACATTATAATATCTCATTCTGTTGTAATGCCTGCAAAAATGGTAAAAATTTAGTATAAATACCCCTTGATACTGCCGTCATAAAGTGCTATGATAGCGCTTGTGCGACAGCCAAACGGCTGCCAATATAAGAAAAGAAGGATAAAAAATTGGAAACCTATTTGATTTGTCTTGCAGTGGCAGTCATCGGTGGACTTTTGATGTCCAGACTTGCCAAAAAACTGCATTTGCCTGCGGTCACCGCTTATCTGGTGGCAGGTCTGCTGCTGGGACCTTTCTGCCTGGGTGCACTGAATGTCCCCGGCCTGGGCTTTAACAGTCTGGCACAGGTGGAGGGTCTGGAGATCATTACCCAAACTGCCCTGGGCTTCATTGCCTTTGCCATCGGCAACGAGTTCCGTCTGGCTCAGCTGAAAACCATGGGCAGCCGTGCCATCACCATCGGCATTTTGCAGGCGGTAGCCACCACCATTTTGGTGGATATTGTGCTGATCGCTCTGCACCTGATCGCTCCCAATATCATTTCCCTGCCGGCCGCCATCGTGCTGGGTGCCATTGCATCCGCTACTGCTCCGGCAGCCACCTTGATGGTGGTCCGTCAGTACAAAGCCGACGGCCCTATGACCCGGCTTTTGATGCTGGTGGTCGCCATTGACGATGCGGTGGGTCTTCTGCTGTTTGCCATCTCCTTCGGCATTGCAGGTGCTTTGGAAAACGGTCAGATCAGCGCTATTTCCGTGGTGGTCGAGCCGATTTTGGAAATTGTCCTTTCTCTGGGACTGGGTGCATTGATGGGCATTCTTCTTGACCGGTTGGAGCGATTCTTCCACTCCGGCAGTAAGCGTCTTGCCCTGTCTGCTGCCTTCGTACTGCTGACAGTGGGTCTGTCCATGCTGGAGTTCCATGTGGGCAGCATCCACATCAAGTTCTCCCTGCTGCTGGTGTGTATGATGACCGGCACCATCTTCTGCAACATCTGCGACACCTCCGAAGAGCTGATGAACCGTGTGGAAGGCTGGACCGTGCCCATCAACATTCTCTTTTTCGTCATTTCCGGTGCAGAACTGGATCTGGAAATTCTGGCAAATCCCATTACCCTGCTGGTAGGTGTCATCTATATCATCAGCCGCTCTGCCGGTAAATATCTGGGCGCTTACGGCAGTTGCCGTCTGACCCACTGCTCTGACTCCATTACAAAGCACTTGGGCATCACCCTGCTGCCCCAGGCAGGCGTGGCACTGGGCATGGCTGCCACCGCCAATGCGCTGGGCGACGGTGCCATCATCACCAATGTGGTGCTGTTCAGCGTGCTGGTGTATGAGCTTGTTGGCCCTGCACTGACCAAACGCAGCCTGACCGCCGCCGGCGAGATCCGTCCCGAAGGCAAAGTCAGTTCCCGCCGGATCAACGAGCCGAAAACTCCTGTTGATCTGCCGAAGAAACCCTAACATATCCAAGGGCGCACAGCTGTGCGCCCTTGTTTTTTATTTCTTCCTTGTCTGCCCTGTTTTTTGTAGCTGTTTGTTAGTTTTCCCAATTTCTCTTTGGTTTCGCTCCATCGCCCGAATAGGCAGAAATCAATCGATAATTTTCAAAAATTTTACTTGCCTTTTTAGGAAGAATGTTATATACTATCTAAGCACCGATGCCGGTGTGATGGAATGGTAGACGTAGTGGACTCAAAATCCACCGCTGGCGACAGCGTACCGGTTCGAGTCCGGTCACCGGCACCAAAGCAATATAATCCGAACCAGATCTTCCCTGTGGGAGACGGGTTCGGATTATTTGTTTATTTTAAGAAATTTGAAGAAACCCACTTCAAAAACGGTATCATCAAGCGTCCAAACTCCAAACCAAGAGGCCCACGGAAGAAGAAACGATCTTGATTATGGAGGATTTGACTATGAAAAAACTTATCAGTTGCGAGTTCAACATG
>CAZJCA010000005.1:0-41529 GCA_964544505.1 uncultured Oscillospiraceae bacterium | reverse complement strand
CGACGAGTATCAGTACGAGGGCATTAAAATCATAGATATTGCGGATTGGTTGCTTAATTTCCAAAATTGATAGAATTTTAGTTTTGGAAATATATGCAAAAGGAGAATTAATGATGGCAACACAACTATATTCTTTTAAAATTACTTACATGGAATGTGATAGTAGAATCTGGAGAATCGCTGCAGTATCATCAAATTATTCGCTTGCGCAGCTTGGCTATCTGGTTCTTGCAACGTTTGATACGATGGCTTACCACCTTTTTGAAATGAAATATAAAGACACCAGGTACTTCCTTACTGAGGAAGATTTTGAAGATCTGTTTTTTGATGGAATGGAGAAATCTGAACTACTCAGTTTTGTAAAAATTGGCAAGCTTGGTATGCACACAGGTGACGTTATAGAAATGACATACGATCAGGGCTGCTGTCAGGTGTTTAAGATTACCCTTTTGGAAATCAGCGATATGCCCAAAGGTTGTGGCCGTGCTTACCCGAAAATATTGGATGGTGCTGGTCGTGGCATTGTTGACGATATGCCACCTGAGGAGCTTGCGGAAGCAATCAGGAAGATCGATTTGGATGGTCATTCCGGGATCTTTTATTTGAGCAGTGGCTTTACCGATGTTCCTGAGTGGAATTATAGAAATTATAGTATCGATTTGGATAATACACTACTCAAGGGAACCATTGAACGAATTCGTGATGGATACGAGAATTATGAGGACGAATACGGGGAGAGTTGAATTGAAGGACCGTACCGCAGATACCGTCACTACCTACTTCCGGGCGACCCATGATCCGGAAGTGCGAAAGGAACTGGAACAGAATGGATAAGTGTATTACTTTTGCTCCTTTGTCCATCAAGAACATTCAGCCATACATTGACTACCTGCACCTGGCCCTTTCCGAAGAACCGGATATGCTATTGGTGAAATATGTGGACGAATCCGGAATCAAGGAACGGATTAGTAATCCGTTTTACCAGAACACAAAATCCATTCTGGCAATGGATGGGGGTAAGGTGGTAGGCAGAATTGAATACCACTTCTACGGATGTTTACAAGACGGCTACCGGATGGCCTATGTAGACTGGGTATATGTTTTGCCTGCATATCGCCATAGCGGTATTGCCCAACAGCTATTTAAGGAATTTGAGAGGGAATGTGTTAGGAACTCCATTAACCAGTATTACCTAATTCGAGCCACAAATCCTAATGCAGATAAGTTCTACCATAGCTTCGAAAATGCAGAATTGGATGATGAATCGGTGCTGCGAAAAACGATTACTGAGTAAAGGAGATTAGAGGATAGGTTACAAAACTCGTTTTGCTTCAACCGATACAAGAGAGCGCCGTAATCGTAATTGAATACAGAATTTGGAAGCAGTTGTAAGATCCTGTATTTTACAACTGCTTCCAAACCATCCATAATAGATAAATATCAACTAAGAGAAGAATGATTTGCTGATTCTTGTTTAAAGGAATCAGCTATTGCTCTAAAAGCGGGATGTTGTTGCAGTCAAAATGATGGTGCTTTTTTAGTGAAGGTGCATTTTGAGGTTGGAGTTTGAATTTTCTGCTGCAAAAAACAGGCTTTATGCGGCTCTGCATAATAAAATGAATACAAAAGAATATACAAAAGACCTCATCCCATGCCCGAAGGGCAGATAAAATACGGAGGTCTGTAAGGGCTCCCGGAAAGCGAGCTTTCCGGGAGAACGGTCACCAGTTCAAATCTGGATAGCAGCTCCAAACCCTTGATTTCACTGGGAAATCAAGGGTTTTTCTTATTTTTATTTTAAAACCGGATTGCGGAACGATTGAAATTATCATAGCATTTCGGCTGCCGGATATTTAGCATTCGACTGCTCGTGTGAATTCTTCAAAGAAAAGCTCGGCAGCACCATTTCCGTTTTCATTGTAGTATAGATACTCGTCGAAACGGCAATTATGATCGGAAATGCTGACAATAAATGTTTCAGGGGAGAGCATATTTTTAACATACCGGGGGGCGATGCAGATGCCCTTGCCCATGGACACCAGAAACAGTGCGGTGGAAAGATTGTCCACTTTGATGATCGATACCTGCCCCTTGGCTGCTTTTTCTGCCCGTATCCAGTTTTGTGCATAAGGGCCAAACAGTTCTTCGGCATGGGGAACGATGATGGTCTGACCGATCAGCTGATGAAGCGCCACTGCGGATTTTGACATCAGCGAATGATTGGGCGGCAAGACAGCAAAAGTGCTGTTTTTCTGGACGAGAAGCTGGTGGCTGGTATGGGGCAGGTCAGGAAAGGAACAGGGGGTGAAAAATAGATCATACTGCAAAATGGTCTGGCTGGGGGTGCTTTCTGTGTGTACAAAGTATTGCAGCTCGATATCAGGATAACGCTTTAGAAAATCCTGAATAAAGGCTCGGATTCGATTGGAATAGGACAGTTCAAGGCCAACACCGATTTTGATTTTTCCCTTGGCTGGAATGTTTTGACTGTGCAGACGGCGCAGCGCAGAGTCACACTTGTTGATCAAATCCGGGCATTCCTTTGCCAAAATTCGTCCTGCTTCTGTTAGGGACACGCTGTGCGTTGTGCGTTTTAAAAGACAGACACCCATTTCTGTTTCCAAATCCTGCATGTGTCGGGTCAAAACGGACTGGGAGATATAAAGCGCCTGCGCAGCCTTGCTGAAATTGAGTACTCTGGACAGCACCAGAAATTCATAGAGCCTTCCTGCGTTCATTGCTGGACACCTCCTTGGCAAATGCGGGAAAGTCTCTGGCGAAAGCCAGGACATCCTCGTTTGGGTCGATTTTGTTATAGAAGAAACAGGTAGTTACAGGATGGGGAAGTCCTGTGACGGGCAGGCAGACGGTGTTTGGCGGCATATCCATCATCGGCATGGGCCGCAACAAGATACCTTTGCCAACGGGAACCAGCAGTTTGTAAAATACGGGGGAAGTGTCGCTGTCATACACGGAATAACGGATGCCGGAATCCTCCAAATTTCGGATTTGAAACGCTCGGCTGGACGGTTCTGCGGTCTGGGGGTAAAGAATAAAGCATTCTCCGTCCAATTCTCGTATGGAAACCATGGGGCGATCTGCCAAGGGATGTTTCCGTGGAAGGATCACATATTGGGCCGAAGTGGAAACGGGGACTTTTGCCAAGTCTTTTGGGGCAAAATCGGCCATAACGGGCGCAAAATAGATATCGACCGCACCGGATTGCAATCCGTCTATAATGCCGTAATGGCTGTCGTCCATGATCTCCAGGCGGATATTGGGATAATTCAGGTTCAACTGATCCAGAAACGGCCCCAAGTTCAGCGGAAGATTGGAATCGCTGATGGCAATACGCAGCTGATGGTAGGAATGATCCTGCACCGAACGCATGGAACTGTGTATGTTTTGATAACTTCTGACGATTTCCTGGGCACTGGGCAGCAGTTGTAGTCCTGCAGATGTTAAAACCATGGCATCCGCTTTGCGGAAAAACAGCGGTGTGCCCAGATGTTCTTCAAATCGAATCAACCGCGCACTTAATGTGGCACTGGAAATTCTAAGTTCCAGTGCTGCTTTTTTGATGCTGCCCCACCGGGCGATCGTGATAAACTCTGCAAGGCGGTCAAAATCCATAGTTGTTCTCCTGAAACAAAATAATGGAATAATAAAATGGCGACTACTTTGGTAAATGTGCTCTATCAAAACATATTATAATTGGCTATTTACACCATGTCAAGGGCGAAAACACCGTAGAAAGAGGGGAGAATATTTGCAACAAATCAAATAATACGAATAGGCAACTCGTAATTGCAGGTGTTTTTAAGACGAAAAAACTGTTAAAATGAAGGTGCAATCGATAAAAGGGAACAGCCATTTGATCCCTTGGAATTTGGTATGAAACACAAGGAGGAACAAGAAATGAAAAAAATGCTAAGTCTTTTGTTGGTGCTTGTGCTGGTAGCCGGGTGCTTTGCCGGTTGTAACGACAGAAAGACTGACAGTAAGATCATTGGTGTTTGTATGCAGAATAAGTCCAGTTCCATTGCTGTGCTGCAGGAGCAGGCACTGAAGGATATGTTTGAACCGCAGGGCTATGATGTGCAGGTGGTTTCTGCGGATGACTCTTCTGCGACCCAGCGTTCTCAGATTGAGAATTTTATCCTGATGGGAGCGGAAATGCTGGTGATCCTACCCTGCGAAATTTCCACCTTGGAAGATAGTTTGATCAAAGCACGGGAGCAGGGCGTTAAGGTCGTCGTTTCCGGCGGTACCGGAACGGTCAGCGAAGATGCTTATGATGCCGTTTGCTCCGATGACGAGTTTATGGTCGGTATGTATGTTGCATCCATTGCAAAAACCTGGGTGGAAGAACACATGGATCCCAATGGCGATTGGGAAGTGCGCTTCCTCAGCTCTACTTTGAGCGAAGATGCGATTACTCGCTGTAAAGGCGAGGCCATGATCTTGGAAAAGTACCTGAAGAATGTCAATGGCGATTATGTGAATTTGATGGGCGAAGTGGTGGACGAGGCCAATAAGATCGAAAATCCGGTATATTGTGAGATGATCGCATCCCGTGTTTCCAGCTATGAAGCTTGCAGCACCCAGATGTCCATGAGCGATAATAAGGGCGTTGTTTCCAATGTGCTGACGGAAAATCCCAAGGTTCGGGTCTTTATTGCTTACAATTCTCTGGCTTCTACCGCCGGCTCTACCCATATTACCGACCACTATTCCAAAGAAGAGGCAAAGGAATTCGCCTTCTTCTCCGGCGGCGTTATGGGCAATGAGTATGAGTATTTGATCGGCTCTGTTTCTGACAATGTGGGTACTTACAGCTGCTTCCGTGGTGCTGTTCAGTTTGGCGGCGGTGATGCAGCGGCAACGCTGGCAGATCTGTGCAGCCGGGTGATGTTTGGACAAGCCGGCAAGGATTATGGCAAGTCCAACCCCAATTCCATCGGCCTGTATTATCCTGTTGACGGCACACTGAATAACGGCGTGGATGCGCTGGTTTGCTTCGATTCGCCTACCTATATCGCAGCTTACACTTATAAAGAGGTACTGTCACAGAAAAAGCTGATGACCTACTGGGACAGTGTCAATGGCTACAACAAGGATATGCAGGAAACGCCGGATCAGGGAAATGTGCCGAATGAGGGCGGCACAGAGGATAAAAATCCCACTGCTGCGACCTACATTTATGAATATGAGGGCATTGGCGGCAAAGAAACGGCACAGATCGTTTTCAATGAAGATGGTACGGTCAATTTCCAACTGAAGGATCACCCGATGATCACGGATGCATATGCCGGCACTTATACCCGTCAGGGCAATGTGGTCACCATCAAGGGGCTTGCCAATGTGGATGCATCTTCTGCATACAAGACCCCCGGGCTGTGGGATTGGATCGATGGAACCACCGGCGATGCGGTGATTACCATTTCCGATAACGGCACATTTGTGCCCGGTGCGCCCAGCGCCGATGCACCTGTCGCTGCCGGAACTTACACCTACACTTTCCAGGGCATGATGGGAGAGGAGACCCTCCAGATCGTGCTGGCAGCGGATGGGACTTGCCAATTCTCTCTGAAGGACAATCCAATGATCAAGGATGTTTATGCCGGTACATATAGCGCAGAGGGCAATGTGGTCACCGTCAAGGGCTTGACCAATGTGGATGCCTCTTCTGAGTTTAAGACTCCGGGCTTGTGGGATTGGATCGTAGACGGCAACGCAACGGTTACAGTTGATGTTGCGACCGGGACATTTACCCCCGTGCAATGATAGAACCTTGAGGGGTGCTCCCTTGGAGTGCCCCTCCCTTTTTACGAAGGAGGCAAGCGAATGCTTGAATTGAAGAATATTACAAAAACATATCCCGGCGTTGTGGCATTGAACAATGTATCGGTGACTTTTGAGCAAGGAGAAGTCCATGCGCTCATGGGCGAAAACGGTGCAGGAAAGTCAACAATGATCAAAATCATTGCCGGAGCCATCAGCCCCGATGGCGGCGCAGAGATCATTTTTGATGGTAAGAGCTATCCCCAGATGACCCCCGGATTGGCGGCAGAAAATGGTGTGGCGGTTATTTATCAGGACATTAACCTGGTCACCCCAATGACGGTGGCGGAAAATATGTTCATGGGTCGAAAAATGGGCAAAGGTTACTCCAAGCGCCGACTGAATAAGCTGGCACAGCAGATTTTCGATGAATATGGTTTCGGGCTTGACCCGGCGATGCGTGTGGAACGGCTGAGCCCTGCCAATCAGCAGATGGTGGAAATTGCCCGTGCCATTTCCAATCATGCCAAAATCATGATCATGGACGAACCGACGGCGCCGCTGGCTGCTGCGGAGGTGGATTTGCTGTTTTCCATCATTGAGAAACTGAAGCAAAAGGGAATTACAGTGATCTATATTTCTCACCGTATGGACGAGGTGTTCCAGATCAGCCAGCGGATCACGGTCCTGCGGGACGGTCAGTATGTAACGACCATCAATACGGCGGATACCAACCGGCAGCAGCTGGTCAATCTAATGGTTGGACGGGAACTGAACGAAAACTTCCCCACCCGAAAAAGCCCCATCGGTGATGTTTTGCTGGAAGCCAGAAATTTGACAGGCAACTCCGTAGAAAACATCAGCTTTCAGCTCCACCGGGGAGAGATTTTGGGCTTTGCAGGATTGGTCGGTTCGGGACGCAGCGAGACCATGGAACTGATCTGCGGAGCGAAAAAGATGGAGTCCGGCGAAGTGTGGATGAACGGGAAAAAGCTGCATATCACTTCCCCGGCAGCGGCTATTGCCCATGGAATTGGATTGATCCCGGAGGATCGAAAAGAACAAGGCGTGATCCTTTTTAACACCGTAAAATTTAACACCAGTTTGTCCGCTATGAGCAAGCTGACGAAGTTCGGATTTGTCAGCAATAAACGCAACCGGGAAATGGCGGAAAAATATCGTCAGGCGCTGAGCATCAAAGTGCCCCATATTGATCAGATGGTGGTCAATCTTTCCGGCGGCAACCAGCAAAAGGTGGTTCTTGCTAAGACCCTTGCGGCAGACCCGGATGTGATCATTTTTGACGAACCGACCAAGGGCATCGATGTAGGTGCAAAACAGGAGATTTACAACCTGATGAACGATTTGGTAGCTCAGGGAAAAGCCATCATCATGGTTTCTTCCGATATGGAAGAAATTCTGGGTATGTCCGATCGGATCATCGTTCTGCACGAGGGACAGCTTTCCGGCGAACTGAGCCGGGAGCAGTTTACCCAGGAACGGGTGCTGGATCTGGCCTCGGGTCTATGATAGGAGGATACATAAAATGAAAGAAAAAAGCTGCATCGGCGCGCGGTTGGGAAGTGCCGGTCGATACCTTTACCAAGAGGGAACCGTTTATATCATTCTGGCGGTACTGGTCACCATGTTCAGTATCTTAAATCCGCTGTTCCTGTCTTGGGGCAATATTTATAATCTGATCACCCAATCTACTTACATCATCATTGCCGGTATGGGCATCTGTTTTGTGATGATCTCCGGCGGTATCGATATGTCCGTCGGTAATCAAATGGCGGTTTGCGGCTGTACCGCTGCCATCATCATGCTGGAAACGGAACTTCCGCTGTGGGTCATTTGGCCTGTTTGCATGGGCATCGGTTTTTTGATGGGCTGCCTGAACGGTGTGATCTCCGCAAAACTGAAGCTATTTCCTCTGGTGGTCACCATTGCCACAGGCGAAGTGTTCAAAGGCGTGGTCTACACCATGACGGAGTCCAAGTCCTATTCCGGTATGCCGGCTGCCTTCCGTGCACTGTATTTGCAGAAGTTTTTGGGATTGCCGCTGGATGTTTATTTGACCATCGCCATCGTGGTGATCACCTGGCTGGTGCTCAATAAGACCCATTTTGGACGGGATGTGCTGGCCATTGGCGGCAATAAGGAATGTGCCCGTCTTTCCGGCATCCGTGCAGACCTGATCCAGACTCTGTGCTTCGGTATTACCGGACTGATTTTTGCCATCGCCACCATTGATATGCTGGCGCAGCAGAACCAGACTTCCGCAACCACCGGCCCCGGCACAGAAATCACCTGTTTGACTGCGGCGATCATCGGCGGCATCAGTATGAAGGGCGGCAAGGGCAATGTGATCGGCATGGTGGCAGGTATCTTTGTAATGCAGATCATTGCCAATGGTATGATGCTGGCACACTGGGGCACCTATACCCAGTATGTTGTCAAGGGATTGATTTTGATTGCAGCCATTGCCTTTGATGCACTGAAAAACCGTCCCAAGCCCATGGTGCGCATCCGCAAGGAAACTGCCGTGCAGAAATGAGGTGGCGTGATGGAAATGAAGAAACCTCCTTTCCTGATGGGAGAGAAACCTCCCTTCGGCGACAAGCCACCGATGCCCCCTATGGGTGACTTCCAGCCGCCTATGGCAGACATCAGCTGGGTAAAACGAAAGTTTTTGGATGTGACTTATGACACACAGAGTCCCCGGCAGTGTTTTGATCTGTATTTGCCGGAAGAAGGGGATGGCCCGTTCCCGTTGCTGATCCATATTCACGGTGGTGCATTTGCCTTTGGTGACAAGCGAGATGACCACATGGATGCCTATTTGACTGCTGTCAAGCGTGGTTATGCGGTAGCATCGATTGAGTATCGGGTATCCGGCGAAGCGACTTTCCCTGCTGCGGTGCTGGACTGCCGGGAAGCCGTGCGTTATATCAAGTCCCACGCAGAGGAATTTATGATCGATGGGGATAAGATCATCGCCATCGGCGGTTCTGCCGGCGGCAACCTGGCGGCAATGCTGGGAATGAATGTAGAAAACGGCGCATTCCCCGGAGAAAATCGGACGGATTATTCCTGCCAGCCAAATATCAGCCTTGCCATTGACCAGTTTGGCCCTGTCCGTTTTGAAACCATGACAGCGCAGGCAATGGCCAACGGTGTCAGCGAAGTTCATCCGGATCCGGCGATGATGCCGGAAAGCAAGTATCTGGGCTGCCCTTTGGACAAAGCGCCTGCTGATCTGCTGGCAAGATCTTATCCCGGTACTTACGCCAGTGAAAAAATGGCACCGATGCTGATACAGCATGGTACGGCAGATCATTTGGTTCCCTGGGCGCAGTCTGAAGAATTTGTGGCGGATCTGATCGCCAAGGGCTATGGTGATCGGGTGGAATATATCCCTCTGGAAGGGGCGGATCACGAAGACAAGCGCTTTTTCCAAGAAGAAAATATGAACCTTGTGTTCAATTTCATCGAAAGACATTTATGATCACAAGGACTTCGGGCGACTTTGTCCCGAAGTCCTTGCTACAAGTGAGGACTATATGAATATCAAAGGAATCATCTTCGATTTGGATGGCGTGATCGTTTTCACCGATCGGTATCACTACCTGGCATGGAAGAAAATTGCCGATGAGATGGGCGTTTACTTTGATGAAACCATCAACAACCGCCTTCGTGGGGTCAGCCGGATGGAGAGCCTGGAAATTATTTTGGAAAATTATCATGGGCCTGTACTGACGGATACGGAAAAGATCCAGCTGGCAGAGAGAAAAAATCGCATTTACCGGGAACTGCTCCAGGAGATGTCCCCCGGCTCCGTTACGGCAGAAGTGCGGCAAACGCTTCAGATCCTGCGTGACCGGGGCTATAAGCTGTCCATTGGCTCATCCAGTAAAAATGCAAAGACGATTTTAGAGCGTGTGGCACTGACGGATGCCTTTGATGCCATTTCGGATGGCAGCAATATCACTCGCTCCAAGCCGGATCCGGAAGTGTTTCAAAAGGCAGCTGGGTTTCTTGGCTTGGAAACGGAAAACTGCGCTGTGATAGAGGATGCTTTTGCAGGCATTGATGCAGCCTGTGCGGCTTGCATGGTCAGTGTAGGCATTGGCGATGCGGCTGCATACAACAAGGCCACCTATCGCATCCAAAGATTTCAAGAACTTCTAAACATTTTTGAATAACGAGGAGGAAAACAAAATGAAAAAAATCATTTCTATGATGCTTGCCCTTGTCATGTTGCTGACATTGGCTGCTTGTGCCGATCACCCAGAGAATACGACCGATACCTCCGGCACAAACCCATCTACCACAAACCAACCTGTAACAGAGCAAGCCCTTTCTTACACCTACACTTTTGAGGGCATGATGGGGCAGGAAACTGCCCAGATCGACTTGAAAGCAGATGGCACCTGTCAGTTTTTCCTGCCTGGCAATCCGATGATCACGGATGTCTACGCCGGTACTTACACCCGGGAAGGCAATACTGTGACTGTTGTTGGACTGAAAAATGTGGATACTTCCTCTGCCTTTACCACCCCCGGCCTGTGGGACTGGATCGTGGACGGCAACATGACCGCTACCGTCGATGATGCAGCGAAAACCTTCCTGCCCGATGGGAATGGGGGCGAAGGCGGTGATCAGGATGGTGAAACGGAAGGACTGAAAAATGTAGTCTACGCATCCAACTCCAAAGCACAGGTCTGCGATATTTACTTGCCGGAAGGAACACAGAAAGCCCCTGTTATCGTCCTTGTTCATGGCGGCGGATTTTTATTCGGTGACCAGGGCATGACGGTCATTATGCCGGTGGTGCGCAAAGCACTGGAGAAGGGCTATGCTGTGGTCAGTGTGGACTATCGCAAATCCAGCGAAGCGGTCTTCCCGGCGGCTGTGGCAGATGTGAAGGCAGCAGTACGGTTCGTAAAAGCACACGCTATGGAATATGGCTTTGACCCTGAAAACATCGCAGTTTGGGGTGAGTCTGCCGGTGCTTATCTGTCGCTGATGACGGCATTGACCCCGAATGTTACGGAACTGAACGGCGATGTGACGGATTATGATAAAATTCCCGGCAATGTGAAGGCACTGGTAAGCTTCTATGCGCCGGTGGAGTTTTATACCCTGTATGAAGAAGCCGGAAAGCTGGACAGCGCAGCTTCCTCTTTTGAAAGTAAGTTCCTGGGTCAGGACATTCTGGCAGATAAGAATGCCACCTACAAGACTTATTGGGAGACCTATAAGGAAAGTATCCCCACCGATTTGAAGGCTTGGATCCAGGCCGGCAATGCCGATGCAAGAGTTCCTTACAGTCAGTCTGTGAATTTTGCGGATCGTTTGGCAAACTATTTGTCCTCTGGAAATATTAGCCATTCCATCATTGAAGGCGCTGACCATGAAGATGACCTGTTCTATACGGATGAAAACCTCAATGCTGTTTTTGCGTGGCTGGACAGCTTTATGAAAGGCTAATTTATGATCGATACAAAATCTTCTCCTTTTTTTCTCTCTGATGAGCAGGCGGCCTGGGTAGAAAATACTCTGGTCGACCTCTCGCCGGAAGAAAAAGTGGGACAGTTATTGTGTGTTATGGGTGGTGATTATCCACCCGATATTTTGAAAGAAATGGTTGCATCCGGCGGTGTAGGTGGTATTCTTTTCCGCCCGGTAAAATCCGGAGAGGAGATCAAAGCAGAGTTTGCGCCCCTGGATGAAGTGGCAAAGATCCCCTTGTTGAAAGCAGCAAATCTGGAAGAGGGGGGAAGTGGCGGCAGAAGCGACGGCACCCTGTTTGGCTGGCCCATGCTGACCGCCGCTACAAATGACCCACAGATGGCTGAAAAATTTGGCAAGGTCTGCGCCACGGAAGGCTCGGACATCGGCATCAACTGGACATTCAGTCCAGTGTGTGATCTGGATCTTAATTATCAAAATCCCATCACCAATGTGCGAACCTTTGGCTCAGATACCAAGCGTGTTCAGGCGATGACAGAAAGCTATGTGAAAGCTGTCCAAAGTTGTGGCGTTGCCGCCTGTGCCAAGCATTTCCCTGGCGACGGCGTGGACTATCGGGATCAGCATTTGCATCCAACCATCAATTCTTTGCACGCAGAGCAGTGGTATGGCTCTTATGGAAAAATCTATGAGAATCTGATCGAAAATGGTTTGCTAAGCATTATGGTGGGCCATATTGCTCAGCCCTATGTGGCCATGGACACCGATCCTACCTTAACATTTGAGCAGGCCATGAAGCCTGCGACACTCAGCCATACCCTTTTGACCGGGGTGCTCAGGGAAAAGTATGGGTTCAACGGTGTCATTACAAGTGATGCCACCATCATGGGTGGTTACTGTATGGCGATGGAGCGCCGAGAGGCAATTCCTGCATCCATTATGGCAGGCTGCGATATGCTGGTGTTCAATACTGATTTTGAGGAGGATCATGGCTATCTTCTGGAAGCGTTGAAGGACGGTCGCCTGACAGAAAAGCGGCTGAATGAGGCGGTCACGAGAATCCTTGCTTTAAAGGCTAAGTGCTACCGTAAGGCAGAGAGCGAACCGGTTCCCAGCGCAAAATGGCATGAAGAGGCTGCTGACAGGGCAATCACCCTGGTCAAGAATAAACAGCCGGAGAAGCTGCCCATGACCCCGGAGCGTTATCCCAATATTCGCCTGATCACCTTGGGAAAGGATGATATTCTAGATGGCTCTGTCCGGGAGATCACCCGACAGATCCTGGAAGAAAAGGGCTTCCGTGTGGAAATCTACGACCCGTTTTCCGATGATCTTCATGGCAGCGCAGATCTGCCTGCGGACCGGCTGACCCTGTATATGGCTAACTACGAGCAGGCCAGTAATCAGACGACGGTGCGAATCAACTGGTGCTCCAAGCATGCGCTGGATATGCCACGGTTTGTAAATGAGGAAGTGTCTGTGTTCGTGTCACTGGCAAATCCCTACCATTTGCAGGATGTTCCCATGATCCGTACCTATGTCAACGCCTATACTGCCACAAGAACGACCATTCGGCTGACCATTGAAAAACTGATGGGCAAGAGCGAATTTCAGGGCATTAGTCCGGTGGATGCATTTTGCGGCCTGCCGGATACCGTGCTGTGAGGTGGGTTATGCCGATAGGAGTAATTGTGGATGTCGTGTCAGTGGTTCTTGGTGGACTGGCAGGCAGCATCGTGGGCAGCAAATTGTCCGAAAATCTGAAAAACACTATGAACACCATTTTTGGCTTATGCGCCATGTGTATGGGCATCAGTGCAGTGGTGCTGATGAAGACCATGCCTGCGGTGGTGTTTTCTGTGATTTTGGGTACGCTGATCGGTCTTGCACTGAAAATCGGTGGGATCATCCAGAAAGTGTCCGGCAAGGTTCTAAGTAAAGTCATGAAAGATGCAGACCAGGAAACCAATGATTTGATGCTGACAGCTGTTGTCCTGTTCTGTGCCAGCGGCACGGGGATCTATGGTGCATTGGATGCAGGTATGACCGGCAACCACAGCGTTTTGATCGCAAAGGCTGTGCTGGATTTCTTCACCGCTATGATTTTTGCCTGTCAGCTTGGTAAGGCAACTGCGTTGATCGGCATTCCCCAGGGCGCAGTGCTGCTGGCACTGTTTGCGCTGGCAAAGGTGATCGTTCCCGTAACAACGGACACCATGGTGGCGGATTTCAAAGCCTGCGGAGGCTTTATTCTGGTGGCGACGGGGCTTCGCATGATGAAGCTGAAATCATTCCCTGTGGCAGATATGATTCCGGCAATGGTGTTGGTGATGCCGGTGAGCTACGCATGGGTCACACTGCTGCTGCCTTTGATTGGATAAGGAGATAAGTATGTTTGATATTCCTATTTTGAATGAAACCATGGAACTGGCATTGTGCCGGGATCAATGGTTTCTGGATGAAAAACATGGCTGTTGGTGCTTGGAGGATATTCTCTACACACCCAAAGCCACGACCCCCAAGTTTCAGCGACTGAGCATTTTTGTGCCCGAGGCATTGATGAAAGCCGATGGGAGCTTTACGGAGGAAGCAAAGAAAATTCCGGTGGTGTTTGAGAATAACTCTGCAGGATATATGCAAATGCCCCATGTATGGCTGGATGGCCCCCGGTGCTATGCCCAGCAATATATCGATCATGGGCTGATCTATGTTTCTGCCGGATGCCGTGGTCGGGAATCCCGTGACCAGAATGGAAAGCTGGTCAAAGGCCCTTGCGCATTGGTGGATTTGAAGACAGCTATCCGCTTCCTGCGGCACAATCGTGTCTGTTTGCCCGGCGACTGGGAGAAGATCATCACCGTGGGCTGGAGCGCAGGCGGTGCCATGAGTACCTTGCTGGGCGTGACAGGCGACAATGAAAACTTTTTGCCGTATCTTCGGGAAAATGGTGCATTTATGGATGAAAGCGATGCTGTTTTTGCCGCTCAGATCTACTGCCCCATTGTGGATCTGGAGCATGCGGATATGGCCTACGAGTGGATGTTCCGGGCGGATAGGGAAAATGAAGATTCTCCTGCCGGGCCGGCGGAGGTCATGACACCTTTCAAGGAAGCACTGTCCAGCGTGTTGGCGAATCGCTATGTGGAATACTTCAATTCTCTAAAACTGTGCCATCCGAAAAGTGGTGAAGTGTTGATTTTGGGGAAAGATGGCAGAAGCGGCAACGCCTATGACTATTTGATGGCACAGCTGAATAATTCGGCAACGGATTATTTGAACCGTTTGGAGGCAGGGATCCTTCCTCAGAAGTACAGTGCTGCGGATTATCTGTCGGGAAATTATATGGCAAAGGTACCGGCTCCCATGGGGCCTAAGCCAGAACGAGACCCCGGAATGCATCATGCAGGCCCGGGAATGCAGCTTCCTCCGATGGGGGATAAACCGCCTTTTGGGGAAAAGCCACCTGCACCGCCCAGTTTAGGCGATTTGGTGTCCCGTCCTCCCAAGGGGAGGCCGTTCATAGACATGAAGCCGCAGTTTATGGATGTTCCCGGTTCAGCCAAACCTTGGCTGCGCTGGGACGGACAGAAAGCAACGATTTCTGATTTGGATACTTATGTGCTTCACCATCGCCGCAGAATGAAGCCCTGCACTGCCTTTGATAAATTGGATATGGATAGCGGTGAAAATCAGGCATTTGGCACGCCGGAGCAGGACTATGTCCATTATGCAGAAGGCTTATCGGATGCCATTGCGGCGCTGAAAGACCGATACCCGGCTGAATACGCCAGGTATTATCCTGCTTATGAAGCCATTGGCGATGATAAAATGCTGGCAGAGCGGGTGCGGCTTTTAAATCCGTTGTGCTTTATCGGCACAGAAGAAAAAAGCAAGCAGGCCAAGCATTATCGTATTCGAGTGGGTGCAAGCGATGCAGATACCTCGTTGAGCGTTTCCATGATGCTGGCACTGAAACTGCAAAACGAAGGCTGCGGCACGGTGGACTATGCACTGGTTTGGGATCAGCCTCATAGCGAAGCAGACTATCCCGGTGAAGTCCTGGCATGGATCGATTCCATCTGTTAAAACGGATTAAAAAACATTTGCCCAGCTGAGGGAAACCTTAGCTGGGCATTTTGAAGTTTGAATCTGAACTTTCTGCTGCAAAAAGCAGTCTTTATGCGGCTCTGCATAATAAATACAAAAGGTCACCTTTGATAAGTATAAGGTCGCTAGTTGAAAGCTGGATAGCAGCTCCAAAAGAGCTTCGAAGTGATCGCTTCGGAGCTTTTTTTATATTTCAAAAACCAGACCGCATCTTTTTTGACTGTTTTAGCAGGAAGGAGGCGGTAGGCTGGTGTAATTATTCTTGATGTGATATGTTTGAGGCCGTTGCACAAAAATGTGCATCTTCCGGTTTGATTGCCTTTAAGGTTGCAAAGTATTCTTTGCAGAATAAAGGAAAGGAAAGTGTTAAAATGACAAGTATTCGACTTGTACTGACAGGTGCAATGGCCAAAGCGGAGGTAACGGGTTTGATAACAGCAGGCATGGTAGGGATACCTGTTACCATTGAGTATGATGAGCAGTGGGAGGGATTGATCAAATCTTTTGTTTGCCGCAGTGATGCAGGGATTAAAACCGTACTGGATGTTGATACACAGGCAACGGTTGTACCAGAGGTGCTTCAGTGGATAAAAAATGCATCGAATGAGTTGTTCATCGGCGTGGAAGGGCGTGATGCTGATGGTGCAGTCATATTCCCGTCTACCATGGCATACTGCGGAAAGATCATTCCCAGTGCCAATCCGGAATTGGATCCTGCCATCAAAAATGCTGAACCGGTCTGGTCCCGTGTGTTAAAGACGGTAAAAGGATTGGAAAAGGTGGAGGATCGCTGGCGCAATGACCTGGCGACGATCATCAGAGAAGTGATCAATCAGAAACAGATTATCGGTGGATTTTATTCGCCTGAGGTGGTTCAGGTCGATGCCCAGACAATCAAACTTACTTTTTCTCCAAGCAGGGAGGACATGCCTTTGATTTCGGATATTACGGTGATCCTTCCGGAGGGAAAAGAGGGACCCCGTGGTATAAGGGGCGAAAAAGGCGATGCGCCTGTGTGTGGAGTGGATTATTGGACAGAGGCGGACAAGCAGCAGATCAACGAGGATAGCCTGGGATTTATCGTCGATGAACTGGCAAAACGAGCCCAGCAGAAACCGGGCTTTGCCAATTCTGCCGAGGAATGTACCGATGCCACGAAGCTGTATGTATTGCCTGACGGATATCTTTATACCCACACGACTTCTAAAAAAGAGGTGTTTACCGATGTGCTAAAGGATGTTGGTCACACCAAGAATATGCGTATCAACTCCTCGGGCGGCATTGTGGCCTGGACCAATACCCCGGCCAATGTTACAGGTTATATTTCTGTTAAAGCTGGGGATGTTATTCGCCTTAAAAATATGACTGTTCCAAACGGATTTGGAGAGAGCGGCAATTACAGCAATAGCGTCGGCAGCTATGATGAAAACAAGACCTTTATTGGAAAAGTAGGTTTGTTCTATCGAGGGGACAACAGTCACGAGCCGCTTGAAAGAGTGTTGGAAGGCGACAATGTTATCCAGTTTACGGTAGCCCCCTCTTTGTTTGGGGAAAATGTAGCTTATATTGTGATCAATGCGGCAAAAATCGATGAGAATTCTGAGGTATATGTAAACAGTACCATTCAAGAAATGGACGAATGGAAAAATACAGGGCACGCTTTTGTTCCTGCCGACTATGAAGGCAGAATTATATCCCTGGAAGCAAAAGCCACAAATCACGATGCTATCCTGTCTCAGATCGAAGGGGGCGTGGATGGAAGCACTGTCCCGGATTACTGGCGGAAGGAACTGCAAACAAAGGCGGATCTGATCCAGCAAGCCATGGAAACTGCTGGACAGAATAGATCCGCATTCCTTTGGTACACAGATGCCCACTGGCCGTCCAATTCAAAAATGTCCCCTGCAATTTTGAAGTATTTACGGAAAAACACACCTATGAACAAGGTAAATTTCGGCGGTGACATTGTTGGTGATCCCTTAACCTTTACCCACGAGAATATCAAATATGTGTATGACTGGAGAGAACGCATTTCGGACTTGCCTGATCATCACAGCGTATACGGAAACCACGATCTCAATCACTGCGTTACCGATGTCAGAAATATGGCACATGCTTTTATCCTTGCGGCGGAACAAACCACCGACATGGTAGTGGGTGGTGACGGCTACTATTACATCGATCATCCCACCGAGAAGACCAGATATCTGTATTTGTCTTATATGGTAAATGATCAAGCTGCAATGCTGGCGCAAGGAAAGTTCATTGTGGATGCAATTTCCGGCGTAGCAGAGGGCTGGCACATTGTTGCCATCAGCCATCGGTGGTTCCAGTACACCAGTGCATCTGCACCGAAAGATGGTGCAGTTCCTGCGTTTGAAGCCGATATCTTGAGCGTGTTCGATGCATACAATGCAAGAAAAAGACGGGCTGCATCCAATTATTTCCTTGAACAGGATTTTACAGAGGCAAAAGGAAAGGTGGAGTTCTGCATTGGCGGTCATATCCATGTGGATTATGACTTTGAAACCGATGGAGGGATCCCTGTTATTATCACGGCTGCGGATGCAAATCAGGAGCGTGGATCGGATCAAACCACAGACAGCAATATTTGGGGTACGGTCAATGAGTCGGCGGTATTTGGTATTGTGGCAGATTACAGTAGTCGTATAATTACCGTTGTAGGTGTTGGCAGAGGGACAAGCCGGGAAATCGCATATTAAATTGGATCTGGATAAATTTATAAAAGGCGCAACAAGGAAGCCGGGTAGAATGCCCGGCTTCCTTGTTGCGCTATTATTATATACGCCAGGAACATAAAAGTTGAATTTATCAGTGGACTATTGTACAATAGTGTCGAATAAGAGCACAGAAGCGTAGCAAATTGCTGGGTTTGATGAAAGATCACACGGAAAATCAGCAGGTCGAAAATCGGACACTACCGCAGATAAACTGCTGAAATGGGGCGAATGATCCGCGGCAGATGCAGCAGTGGCAGAGCCATAAAAGAGGAGAGAGAATGGAACGGTTTGAGACAAAGATTTGGCTATCCTCACCGACCATGCATGGCGAGGAACTACGGTATATCATGGAAGCGTATGAGACAAATTGGATGTCGACGGTTGGTGCGAATATCAACGCTGTGGAACGAATCGCAGCGGAAAAAACTGGCATGAAATATGCAGTGGGGCTTTCTTCCTGTACAGCGGCACTCCATCTGTGTATCAAGTCTGCAGGTGAGGCACTTTTCGGCAGACCGGCGCTGGGGCATGGTGCACTGGAAGGAAAACGATTCTTTTGTTCAGACATGACCTTTGTCGCTGCCATCAATCCTGCCACCTATGAAAGCGGTATTCCGATATTCATTGATGCAGAGGAATCATCCTGGAACATGGATCCTGAGGCTCTGGAAAAGGCGTTTGCGCTGTACCCGGATGTGAAATTGGTGATCTATGCACAGCTGTACGGATTTCCCGGGCCTGTGGATGTCATCAAAGAGATTTGCCGAAGGCATGGTGCGCTGCTCATCGAAGATGCCGCCGAAGCTGTGGGTGCAACCCTTCATGGCAAGCAGTGTGGTTCCTTTGGGGATTATGCGGCTATCAGCTACAATGGCAATAAGATCATTACGGGATCTGCCGGCGGCTGTCTGCTGACCAATGATCTTGAAGTGGCCAATAAGGCTCGCAAGTGGTCTACGCAGTCCAGAGAAAATGTACCCTGGTATCAGCACGAAGAGGTGGGATACAATTACCGCATGAGCAATGTGGTGGCAGGCGTTATCCGTGGTCAGTATCCGCATTTGGAAGAACATATCGCCCAGAAAAAGGCGGTTTATGACCGGTACTGCGAGGGATTGAAAGATTTGCCGATCCAGATGAATCCCATTGTTGCAGGGGCGGAACCCAATTATTGGCTTTCTGCCATGATCATTGATAGAGAATATATGTGCCACCAGGTTCGAGATGAATCCAACGCCCTTTATGTGAAGGCGCAGGGGAAGACCTGCCCTACGGAGATCCTGGAAAAATTGGCAAGCTGCAATGCAGAAGGCAGACCTATCTGGAAACCCATGCACATGCAGCCCATATATCGGGAGAACGAGATGGTTACTCGGCAAAATACAGGCAGAACCAGCAATGTGGGTGCGGATATTTTTGAGCGTGGCCTGTGCCTACCCAGCGACAATAAAATGACTGCTTGGGAACAGGGGAGGGTCATCGAAATCATCCGCAGTTGTTTCTAATGGACTGAGGGATGTACATGTATTCTAATTTTTTTAAAAGACTGATTGATTTTACCTTATCATTGTGTGCGTTGGTGGTGCTGTCCCCTGTGCTTTTGGTATTAGCGATCATTGGCACCGTTGCCATGAGGGGCAATCCTTTCTTTACGCAGCAGCGACCCGGCAAGATCAACCGAAAAACAGGAACAGAAAGGATTTTCAAGCTGGTGAAATTCCGTACCATGTCCAATGCAAAGGACAAAGACGGCAATCTGCTGCCAGACGAGGCCAGACTGAACGCCTATGGCAGATTCCTGCGCAGCACATCCTTGGATGAACTGCCGGAATTCTGGAACATTCTCAAAGGCGATATGGCTATGGTCGGCCCGAGACCTTTGCTCGTTGCCTATTTGCCTCTCTACTCAATGGAACAGCGTCGTAGGCATGAGGTTCGACCGGGACTTACCGGATACGCCCAAGTTTATAGCCACAATTGCTTGTCATGGCAGGAAAAATTTGAAAAAGATGTTTACTATGTAGATCGTATGTGCCTGAAAATGGATATTCAGATCATTTTTAAAACGATCCCGGTAGTATTAAAGCAGAAAAGAATTTCTTCAAATTCGGCAACGACGACGGAGGCGTTTGCAGGCAACGATAGAGAGGAGGCAAAATGAAAAACAGACTGGTTATCATCGGCGCAGGTGGTCACGGAAAGGTGATTGCGGATATTGCCGTAAAAAACGGTTATAGAAACATTTGCTTCGTCGATGACAGTGTAGCAGGTGCGTGTATGGGCATTCCGATCGTCGGAACCACCGAGAAGATCAAGAGCCTGAATGACGGCGGAACAGACTTTATCATTGCAATCGGAAACAACGAGAGCCGCAAGGCGTTTGCAGAAAAATTCAGTGTCAACTGGATCAGCTTGATCCATCCATCTGCGCAAATTGCCATGAATGTGACCATCGGCAATGGTACGGTCATAATGGCCAACGCAGTGGTCAATGTCGGCAGTGCTGTTGGAAAGCACTGTATCATCAATACCGGAGCGATTGTGGAGCATGATAATGTCATAGAAGATTATGTACATATTGCACCAAGGGTCACACTGGGCGGCACAGTGCGTGTTGGGAAACTGACGCATGTTGGGATCGCTACAACGGTAAATAATAACCTGGAAATATGCGAAAACACCATGATCGGTGCAGGGACGGTTGTTGTAAGCAATGTTGAGCAATGCGGAACATATATCGGCGTTCCGGCGAGGAAGCTAAAATGAATATCTTGTATGTGACAACAATTTCGTTGACCATGAACAGCTTCTTTAAGCCACATATTCAAATGCTGGTCGATGAAGGCGTTCGGGTTGAAATTGCTTGTAACGATAAGGATTTGCCTCTGGATAGGCTCTATGAAAAGCTTGGGTGTAAGGTGCACCGAGTGGCTTTTTCCCGATCGCCGCTGTCGCCGGGTAATATAAGGGCATATCGACAGCTGAAGAAGGTGATCGAGAGCGGCAACTATGATATTGTCCATTGTCATACGCCCAATGCGTCTGTGGTGACAAGACTGGCGTGTCGGAAATTCAGGAAGCGTGATGGCTTAAAAGTTTTCTATACAGCCCACGGCTTTCATTTTTATAAGGGAGCACCGATATTGAACTGGATGATCTACTATCCTGTTGAAAAATTCTGCTCTCGTTTTACAGACAAGCTGATCACCATCAATCAAGAGGATCATACACTGGCAAAAAAGAAGTTTCAAGCCAAAAAGGTTTGTTACGCACCGGGAATTGGCATTGATCTGTCCAGGTTTCAGCGTGTTCAGCCAGACACAGCTGCCAAGAGACGGGAAATCGGTGTTTTGGAAGATGCGTTTTTATTGTTGTCAGTAGGTGAACTGAATAAGAACAAAAATCATCAGCTGACCATCCGAGCCTTGGCAGAGCTGCATGCCCCCACGATCCATTATGCCATTGCCGGTACCGGAGATCAAAAAGAGCAGCTGCTGAAATTGGCAGAATCCCTTGGTGTGTCGGAACAGGTTCACCTGTTGGGTTATCGGACGGATGTGGAGCAGATTTATAAAGCTGCGGATGCTTTTTGCCTTCCGTCTTATAGAGAAGGGCTGTCCGTATCTTTAATGGAGGCCATGGGAAGCGGTTTGCCGGTCGTGTGCAGTCGGATCAGAGGAAATGTTGATCTGATCTGCGAAAACGGTGGGGTGTTATTTGACCCACACAGTGTATCGGCGTGCAGGAAGGCCATCGAAATGGTAATTGCCGCAGACAGAAAGAAAATGGGGGAAAACAACCGAAAAAAGATGGTATCTTTTTCTATTACGAATGTAATCAAAGTCATGCGGAAGATATATGAAATTTCCTGACGGTGGGACTGAGATCGGAAGACGGGAGGAAGAGAAGCGAAATGGATAAAGCGTATTACGGTGTATATTGCAAAAATATTCTTGCCGTCAAGACCAATGTTGAAAATTTTCGCTGGATGTATGGCTCTGGTCCGCTGACGGATACCGAAGAAGCGTATGAAAAGTGCACCGTGAAGTTACATATCACCGTCATGCCGGAAAGAAGGCTGGAGAGGATAGGATCGTGGGATAAACGGTTTCAGTCCTACACATGGGACGATCACAACAAAACGATTCACTGCCGACGAACGATATTGGGTTTGCCGATCGGGTATAGCATCCGGCTGGAAGAAAACAGGATTCATGCGCAGATCGGCAAAAATTATTATAGGCTGGTAAAAAACAGGGTCATGAATTTGCACGGCATATATTATTTGCTGTCTGACCTGGCCAATATTATATTGCTGGATCGAGGCTATCTGACCCTTTACGCCTCAGCGATAGCCGACGAAGCTTCTAACGGCGCAACCGTCAGTTTTGCACCGCCCAATACAGGGAAAACGGTGACTGCGACGATGCTTTGCCAACGATTTGGGCACACTTTGGTGGGCGAGGATCTTGTTATCACGGATGGACACCGGGTCTATGGGTGCCCGAGGACAAACTCCTACCGAAAGAAGAAAGACCATTTCGATAGCGCAAAAACCCTGTCCAGAGGGGATAAGCCTGCTGGACTGAGAACATGCGATGCCTGTAAAGTGACGGAGCTGGTAACGCTTTCCCTTGGAAAACCGGAAGTGAGTGTAAGCAAGGACGAGATGTTGAGGCAAATCAAAATATTAAATGGATATTTATTTCACTATTATAGTGCTCCAATCATAAAAATACTGGGTTACTTTGAGAAAACTTACAGCCTTCCCTGGGAAGAAAAAGCGGTAACGATATTAAGCGATATGGTGGAACGCTGTCATTGTTGCTGCATTCGGGCAGAAAAGGCCGTGGACTTTTATCAATGGATAGGTGCTGAAGCGCCGGTTGAGGGATCATGAAAATACTTGTTATATCCAGAAACGCTTGGGATGACACCAACGCCATAGGCAATACCCTGTCTAATTTTTTTGAAGGCATAGATGGATTGGAATTTGCGAACATTTATTTTCGAGAAGCAAATCCGGGAAATGCGCTTTGTACCCGGTATTACAGAGTGACGGAAGCGGAAGTTTTGAAAAAATGGTTTGTGCCGGAGAAAATTGGAAAAGGGTTTACATGGACAAGTAACGGCATTGCACCAAAGGTCAGTGCCGCACAGAAGAATGAGAAGCGACTCATACGCCTCATTCAATCCCACAATATTCAACTGGCGTATCAGATCTGTGATGGTATTTGGTATACGAAAAAATGGCTCAATCAAAAATTCAGAGATTTTGTGGAAGATTTTCAGCCGGATTTGATGGTGACTTTTGTGAAGTCGGCACCGCAGTATTATTTGACGATCAAGTATTTAAGAGAAAATTATCACATTCCGCTTTTTTCCTGGATCGCAGATGATGAGTACACGACACTGGTTCGTAAAAACGCAAAGGAAAGCATCGAAAATCTAAGGTATATCATTCGTGAGTCGGCAATGGTGCGTGGATGCTCCCAGCCAATATGTGATCATTATAATGCCCAATTTGGCTGTGCAGCCACCCCATTGTATAAAGGATGTGAATTGCCCATCCCTGTGAAAGATAGGGTTCATAAACCGATACAGATCACTTATGCCGGAAATCTGCTGTATGGACGGCTGGAAACCATTGAAAAAATTGCTGAGTGCGTAGAGTGGATGGGAGAAAAAGGAAAGCCCGTTGTGTTTACAATATTCAGCAATACATTGTTATCGCCTGAAGAAACACGCTTTTTTCGACATAAGAAATTTACATTATATATGGGGCAGCAAAGCTATCCAATGGTCAAACAAAAACTGGCACAGGCAGATGTCGTTGTTCATGCGGAGTCGTTTGAAGAAAAGCAAATCATAAAGACAAAATACTCCTTCTCAACGAAGATCATTGACTGTTTGCAAAGCGGAAGTGTGTTGCTGACGGTGGGGCCGAAGGAACTGGCTTCCGTTGCTTACGCAAAGCAGATTCCAGGATCGTGCGTAATTGATGATCTGAAATCCTTGCAGTCCCGGCTGGAGGATATGCTGAGCGATGAAAAGATGCTTGTCCGCAGAGCAGAAGAGAGTAGAGCGTATGCCAAGACGCACCATGACAAGAAAGCAAATGCAGCAGATTTGAAAAGCTTGCTGGAGAGAATTATGAAAAAGAGGGGATAAAAGTTGTGGCCGTATATTTTATTGGTTGCGATTCCTTGTTTGACAGCCAGAATGGAACTGCGACCGGGTATGACCCTTCAAATTGGCAGGCAAAGCAATCAAGCAATGAAAATTTTCTGGGGCTTGCTGGTTGTATTGCTTGTGCTTAGACACGACCGTGTAGGGATCGATTTGAAAACATACAAACATATCTTTCTGTATATAGCCCAGAGTGACTGGAACAGGGCGATCGGTCGGAGTCCGGAAATTGGATCAAATTTATTGCTGAAACTGTTGTCGTGCATAACCGATGATTTTCGATGGGTCATGGTCGTTGCCGGACTATTAGGCACCTGCTTTGTCGCAAGAGCCTATGTTCGCTACACGGAAGATGCGCTGTTGTCTATTGCGCTTTTCGTGATCATGCCGAATTTTGTTCTTCTGTTTTCCGGGTTGAGGCAGGCAATTGCGATTTCCATTGGGTTCGTGGCTTTTGAGTTTGTCAGGAAGAAAAAAGTGCCTGCTTTTCTTGCCGTAGTTACCTTGGCAATGACAATCCATATCAGCGCATTCATGCTTTTGATGCTGTACCCATTGTATTATCTTCGCATTCGAAAAAGAAGCATGCTCTGGGTCGTGCCTGCACTGGGGGTATTATTGGCATTTAATCAGCAGATTTTTGTCATATTGACCGGTGTTTTAAACAGATTTACCAAGTATGACGGGAGGGTATCATCCACAGGCGCATACACGATGCTGATTTTATTTGCTTGTTTTGCGGTATTTGCCTATGTCATACCGGAGGAATCGCAGTTGGACGCAGACACCATGGGAATGCGGAATTATCTGATGTTTGCAGTTGTATTGCAGATGTTTGCCCCACTGCACGACTTGGCGATGAGAATGAATTATTACTATGTGGTATTTATTCCGCTGTTAATGCCCAGAATCATCAAACGATGCAGTATTAGGTGGAAACAGGTTGCGGTTGTTTCCAGATATGTGATGGTCGTTTTCTTTCTGGGGTACTATGTTGCAACAGTACCAAAGAACAATGCATTACAAACATATCCGTATTTGTTCTTTTGGGAAAAAGCTTAGAAATGATCGCAGAACAAATGCGACGATGCCAGCTTTGACAGCTGCAGCAGGATCGGAAACACCGTGCATCAGCAGTTCTGGGGAGGGTGCAGCGGCCGAATATAGCGATGAGGAAAAGGCTTTATGAAAATTGTGCAGATAAATAGTGTTTGCGGCAGCGGAAGTACGGGGAAAATCTGCGTTGCGATTAGCAAATTACTCACGGAGCACCATATCGAAAATTATATTTTTTATGCCGTCGGAGATGGGGATTATCCACTGGGAAAAAAGTATATGTTTCCCATGGAGGGAAAGATCGCCGCATTACAATCAAGGATATTGGGTAACTTTGGCTTCCAATCAAAAGCGGCTACCAAGCGTTTGATCAAAGCGTTGGATGGGATTTCCCCGGATGTGGTTCAGTTACATAATCTGCATAGCCATCATGTGGATCTTCAGCTGCTGTTTTCATATCTGAAAAGGAAAAAAGTAAAAGTATTTTGGACATTTCATGATTGCTTCGCATTTACATCGTATTGTATGTATTTTGATATGATCGGGTGTAATCAATGGAAAAATGGATGTGAAAAATGCGCCCAATTCAGAAAATACAGCTGGTTTTTTGACAGAAGCAAAGCACTTTACAAAAAGAAAAACAACTTGTTTTCAGATCTGGATCTGACGATCATCACCCCTTCCCAATGGCTGGCGGATATTACAAAGGAATCCTTTTTAAAGGCGTATCCCGTTCATGTGATCCCAAACGGCATTGACCTGAATCTTTTTACGCCCAGAAAATCCAATTTCAGAGAAAAGCACGGCATATCCAAGGATAAAACGATGGTGCTTGGGGTTGCTGATCAGTGGGAACGGAGAAAAGGGCTTGATGTGTTTATCCGGCTGGCAGAGAAGCTTGATGTGGATCGGTTTCAAGTTGTCCTGGTCGGAACCAACGACCGAATAGACAAACAACTGCCCCGATCGATCATATCGATACACAGGACTGCCTGCCAAAAGGAACTGGCAGAAATATATTCTGCTGCCGACTATTTTGTCAATCCCACGAGGGAGGACAATTTTCCTGCGGTCAATCTGGAAGCGCTGGCTTGTGGGACGCCTGTCATTACCTTTGAGACCGGCGGAAGCCCTGAAGCCTTGACAGCGGCCTGTGGCGTGGTGATCAGGAAGGATGACTTTGACGGGCTGTGCCGTGCAATAGAAGATCAAAACCATGTTTTTACGGAAGAGGCGTGCGTAAAACGAGCGCAGGAATTTAAGCAAGAGGATCGGTTTTCCCAGTATATCAAATTGTATGACTTGCAGGCATAAAACAAAGTTTGGACAGCTTTTTAAAGGAAAACGATCCGGGGGAGGGTGTTGCGGTATGGATGGTTCGTTGGTCAGTGTAATCGTTCCGGTATACAATTCGGAAAAGTATTTGCCTGCGTGCATTCGCTCCTGCACGGAGCAAAACTATAAAAATATAGAGATCCTTTTGGTCGATGACGGTTCTACTGATGCATCTTTGGCAGTCTGCGAAAAATTTGCAGCCTCGGATCTCAGGATAAAGGTAATACATCAAGAGAATGCAGGGGTATCTGCCGCCAGGAATACGGGCTTGCGCCATGCTACCGGAGCGTATATATTCTTTCTGGACAGTGATGATGAAATATATCCGCATACCATCGAATTGCTGCTCACAGATATGCAGCAATATCATGGAGACATCGTATCCGGGGGATATAGCAAAGTGGAGATGTCGGGATGGGAATGCAGTCGTTATAATGACGGAACAATAAAGGTATATGAGGGTGACCTTGCTTTGATATTGTCCCTAAAGTATGACCGGCTGACCAGTTGTGTGTGGGGAAAGCTTTTTTCCAGAAAAATACTTGATCATGTTTTCTTTGTGGAAGGGCGAAGCATCAATGAGGATGGATACTTTATTTTCCAATGCTACGCCAAACGACCAAGATTAGTCCAGCATAATCGAAGCATATACAAGTATTACATCCGGGCATCGTCGGCTACCAGAGGGGCTTTTTCTGAAAAGTATTTTGATATGCTCTTTTTTTCAGATTTGAAAATGGCTTATATCAAAGAAAAGAAACCCCATCTAACAGAACTGGTAAAAGATATGGAAGTGAGCACCCATCTGTTTTTGCTGGATGCCTTATGCAGGGATACGGAGTCAAGGTACAAAAATGCGGCAAAAGCAAGTGTTCATTTCGTCCGAAAGCGATTTTTAAAGTACCGTTCCATAAATCGTCATGAGAGGAAACTGGCCTTCATCGTTGCTGTGGGACTTTATCCGCTGTATCGAAAAATCTGGATCACCAGATATTACAAGCGGAAGTCACTTCACAGTCATGAGCGATAAGAGAAATGATGCAATCATAGCGAGGTAAGAATGATTGAACAATAGCGTGGTAAAAAATGCGTCCTGGATCGTGGGCTGCAAAATAATTCAGTCCCTGATATCGTTTGTTATCGGGATGATCACCGCAAGGTATCTTGGCCCTGGGCAATATGGTCTTATAAGCTATGCCGCCTCCGTAGTCGCTTTTTTTCAGCCATTGGTAAAACTGGGATTTGATGTGACACTGGTCCAGGCGTTCATAAACGAGCCTAATGAAGAAGGAAAAGTTTTGGGGACAGCTCTGGGGCTATCCATCGCTGCGTCGTTGGCTTCTGTTGTGGGGATACTGGCTTTCGTTTTCTGCGTTCATGCAGGGGAGAAAGAAACCATGATCCTATGTGTTCTGTATAGCTTTTTGCTGCTTTTCCAGGCGTGCGAAATGACTCAGTATTGGTTTCAGGCTAAGTTGAAATCTAAATATCCCTCGATTTGTGCGTTGATCGCCTATATATGCGTGTGCGTATATAAGTTTTACATATTGGTTGCCGAAAAAGGGGTGGGCTGGTTTGCCATGTCCCATGTCATTGAAGTGGCGATCATATCGATGCTGTTGTTGATTTTATATGTGAAGACCGGTGGGAAAAGGCTGTCTTTTTCGCTCTCGCTGGGAAAATCGCTGCTTCAAAAAAGTAAATACTACATTTGGGCGGGGCTGATGGTGGTTTTGTTCCAGCAGACCGACAAAATCATGTTAAACCTCATGCTGGGGGAAACGGAGACAGGGTATTATTCAGCGGCCCTTACATGTGTTGGTATCACAGCTTTCGTGTTTGCAGCAATTATTGAGTCTGCCCGTCCGGCGATTTTGGAAGCCTACAATGTCTCTAAACAGATTTTTGAGAAACGAATGGTACTCCTTTTTTCCGTAATTACCTTTTTGTCCGTTGGACAAAGCTTGCTGATGACCGCTTTTGCCCAGCCGATCATTCAGATTTTATATGGAAATAAATACGCCCCCTCCATCGGTATTTTGCGGATTTCCGTGTGGTTCATTACATTTGGATATTATGGAATGGTGCGCAATATATGGATATTAGCGGAAGGAAAGCAAAAGTGGCTTTTGCCTATGAATATAGGAGGCGCTGTTTTTAACATTATGGGAAACTTCGTGTTCATTCCTTTGCTTGGTGCCAAAGGAGCGGCGCTGTCCTCGGTGCTGACACAACTGTTTACAAATGTCGTCCTCTGCTATGCGATAAAAGCAATGCGGCCCGTTGGCAAAATGATGATCGAGTCATTGAAACCCAAATACCTTCTTCAATATTTCAAGGGAGTAAAAAGATCCGGCAACTCATTATAAAAACACGGAAAGGTATTTATCCGTATGGTCAAAAGAAAAATGTTAAAGCTTTGCCTTATGTGGGCAAAAGCCGTACACAGCAAATCTTATATGAAGATATATAACAAGTTTTTGCGAGCTTGCGGTATGGACATAGACGGAAACATCAAATTCATCCATTCTTCTGTATATCTTGATACGGCATACGCCGGGAAGATCCATGTGGGAGACAATTGCGTTATGTCCGTGGATACCATTGTTTTGGCACATGATTTTTCCATTGAGTGCGGAATGTCTGCCGTTGGCCTTGGCGATTTGACAAATGAGAAGAAAATGGTCAAGGATGTTTATATCGGAAAAAATGTGTTTATCGGCGCAAGATGCACCATCCTTCCCGGAACACACATCGGAGACAATTGTATTATCGGGGCAGGAACTGTTTGCTCCGGCCGTATTCCTGAGAATTCTGTTGTAGTGGGAGAAAAATGGAAGGTCATTGCCAGCACGACACAATGGACCAAGGAAAAAATACAAAAAAGCATTGTTCCATAATTGAATAAAATACCGACAGTTTTGAAAGCGGCGTGTGGATGATTCTTTAACAGAATGTGTGATTTTCAATAGAGAGGATGTTGATCATGCCTTTATTTACAGGGAAAACTTTACTCATTACCGGCGGTACGGGATCTTTTGGCAATGCGGTACTGAATCGTTTTTTGAGAACGGACATTGGCGAGATTCGTGTTTTTTCTCGGGATGAGAAAAAGCAGGACGATATGCGCCATGAATTCCAGACAAAAATGCCGGAAGTGGCTGAAAAAATCAAATTCTACATTGGCGATGTCCGTGATTTGGCATCAGTAAAGAATGCTATGCACGGCGTAGACTACATATTCCACGCCGCAGCTTTAAAACAGGTGCCTTCCTGCGAGTTTTTCCCCATTGAGGCGGTAAAGACCAATATTTTGGGTACGGAAAATGTGCTGACCGCTGCCATTGAGGCTGGGGTCAAGAATGTGGTCTGCCTGTCTACGGACAAGGCTGCATACCCAGTCAACGCCATGGGCACTTCCAAGGCCATGATGGAGAAAGTCATCGTTGCCAAGAGCCGCACTGTTTCCCCGGAAAAGACCAAAATCTGCTGTACCCGTTACGGCAATGTGATGTGCAGCCGTGGCTCTGTTATTCCGCTGTGGATCGATCAGATCAAGGCGGGCAATCCCATCACCATCACGGAGCCTTCCATGACCCGTTTTATTATGAGTCTGGATGAGGCGGTGGATCTGGTGCTGTTTGCCTTTGAAAACGGTATTTCCGGTGATATCCTGCTGCAGAAAGCACCGGCTTGCACCATCGAGACTCTGGCAAAGGCTGTTACCGACCTGTTTGCCCCGGGCCACGAGATCAAGGTCATCGGCATCCGCCACGGTGAAAAAGTATATGAAACCTTACTAACCAATGAAGAGTGCGCCAGTGCTATTGATCTGGGTGATTTCTACCGTGTGCCCAGCGACAAGCGTGGACTGAACTACGATAAATATTTCAAAGATGGCGATAGGGAAAGAAATATATTAAAGGAGTTTAACTCTCAAAATACAAAACTGCTGGATGTGGAACAGGTGAAGGAAAAACTTCTTGCCTTGCAGTACATTCGTGACGAAATTGCGGCTTGGGAGGGCAGATAAAATGAACATACTGGTTACAGGTGCCAAGGGGTTTGTGGGCAAAAACCTGTGCGAAAGCCTGAAAAACCTTCGGGACAACAAGGACAGGACTCGTCCGAAATTGAAAATCGAGGAAGTATTTGAGTATGATATCGACACAGGGATAATGCTGCTGGACGAATACTGCGCCAAAGCAGATTTCGTGTTCAATCTGGCAGGAGTGAACCGTCCACAGAATGCAGAAGAATTCATGCAGGGAAACTTCGGCTTTGCATCCACACTGCTGGATACGCTGAAAAAATACCACAATACCTGCCCGGTGATGATCTCTTCCTCCGTTCAGGCTACCTGTATCGGTCGCTATGATAGTGACTACGGCAGAAGCAAAAAAGCAGGGGAGGAACTGATGTTTGCTTATGGTGAAGAAACAGGTGCAAAGGTTCTTGTCTATCGTTTTCCTAACCTGTTTGGCAAATGGTGTCGCCCCAACTATAATTCTGCTGTTGCCACATTCTGTAACAATATTGCCAACGACCTGCCTATCACTGTCAATGACCGCAATGCCCAGCTGGAGCTGCTGTATATTGATGATCTGGTCAATGAAATGCTGGATGCCCTGGAAGGAAAAGAACATCACTGCACTTTTGAAGGGATCGATACCGTCCTTTCCCAGAACGGCAGATACTGCGCTGCGCCCATTACCCATAAGGTGACATTGGGCGAAATTGTTGACCTTTTAGAACAGTTCAGAGCGCAGACCAGCACTCTCGTCCTGCCGGAGATCCCGGAAAACTCCTTTGCCAAGAAGTTGTACTCCACCTATCTGAGCTATCTGCCGAAGGAGAAGATCGCCTTTCCTCTGAAGATGAACGAGGATGCCAGAGGCAGCTTTACAGAGCTTTTGAAGACGGAGAAGTGTGGCCAGTTCAGCGTGAACATCTCCAAACCCGGCATCACCAAGGGGCAACACTGGCACCATAGCAAGTGGGAGTTCTTTATTGTAGTATCCGGTAGGGGATTGATCCAACTGCGGAAGATCGGCACAGATGAGGTGCTGAATTTTGAAGTATCGGGGGAGAAGATCGAAGCAGTCCACATGCTTCCGGGGTATACCCATAATATCATCAATCTGTCCGAAACGGAAAACCTGGTGACGGTCATGTGGGCAAACGAACAGTTTGACCCCAATCATCCCGATACATTCTTTGAGGTGGTAGAATAATGGAAATCAAACTGGATTATTCCGATGTGAAATTTAAGGAAAATGGAAAGCTGAAGCTGTTGATCATTGTGGGTACTCGACCGGAGATCATCCGCCTGGCGGCAGTCATCAATAAGTGCCGCAAGTACTTTGACTGTATCCTTGCCCATACAGGTCAAAACTATGACTACAATCTCAACGGCGTGTTTTTCAAGGATCTGAAGCTGGATGACCCGGAAGTGTATATGAACGCCGTAGGCGACGATCTGGGGGCTACCGTAGGCAATATCATCAACTGCTCCTATAAGCTGATGGCTCAGATCAAGCCGGATGCGCTGCTGATCTTGGGTGATACCAACTCCTGCCTGTCTGCCATTGCTGCCAAGCGACTGCACATTCCCATTTTCCACATGGAAGCCGGCAACCGCTGCAAGGATGAGTGCCTGCCGGAAGAAACCAACAGAAGAATCGTGGACATTATTTCCGATGTGAATCTGGCTTACTCCGAGCACGCCCGGAAGTATCTGCATGAATGCGGCTTGCCCAAAGAGCGTGTTTATGTGACGGGTTCTCCCATGGCGGAGGTGCTGCACAGCAATCTGGCAGAAATCGAGAAAAGCAATGTCCACGCCCGTCTGGGGCTGGAAAAAGGAAGGTACATCCTGCTGTCCGCCCACCGGGAAGAATACATCGACACGGAGAAGAACTTCCTGTCCCTGTTTAACGCCATCAATGCCATGGCAGAAACCTACGATATGCCCATCCTCTACTCCTGCCATCCCCGTTCCAGAAAGCGACTGGAAGCCACCGGATTCCAGCTGGACAAGCGGGTGCGGATGAATGAGCCTTTGGGCTTCAATGACTATAACTGCTTGCAGATGAATGCATTCTGCGTGGTGTCCGACTCCGGTACACTGCCGGAGGAGAGCAGCTTCTTTACAAGTGTAGGCCATCCGTTCCCAGCAGTGTGCATCAGAACCTCCACGGAACGCCCAGAAGCTCTGGATAAGGCCTGCTTTGTGCTTGCCGGAATCGATGAAAAAAGCCTGTTACAGGCCGTCCAGACCGCTGTGCGGATGAATTTGGACGGCGACTATGGCATTCCCGTGCCGGACTATGTGGAGGAGAATGTATCCACCAAGGTGGTCAAGATTATCCAGTCCTACACCGGCGTGGTGGATAAAATGGTTTGGAGAAAAAGTTAAAGGAACGACAGGTACCATCTGTGTTTATGCCGATGGTACCTGTTGCATAATCAAAAGTTCCACTCTTGCGCAATGAAATGCAGTGTGGTAAAATAAGAAAAACCAACAATTATGGGAGGGAATACACATGACAGAAACAAGACCTTATGTGGACTGGAAACTGATCGAACACTTTATGGTGGATGTGTTCAAGGCTTATGGGGTGCCGGAAGCAGACGCAAAGATCTGCACCGATGTGTTGCTGGAGTCTGATCGCCGGGGCATTGAAAGCCACGGCTGCAACCGGTTTAAGCCCATTTATCTGGATCGTATCAAAAACGGTACACTTCTGCCTGTGACCAACTGTCAGATCGTGAAAGAAACACCTACGACGGTGGTTATGGATGCCCACAACGGTATGGGCATGGTGGCTTCCCATAAGATGATGGAAATGCTTATTGAAAAAGCCAGGATCTATGGCATGGCAGGAGGCACCATCTATAATTCCACCCACTATGGCATTGCCGGCTATTGGTCCGGCATGGCGGAAAAAGCAGGAATGATCGGCATTACCGGCACCAATGCCCGACCTTCCGTCGCCCCTACCTTCGGTGTTGAACCAATGATGGGAACCAATCCTTTGACCTTTACTATGCCTACGGACGAGGCATTTCCCTTTAATTTTGACTGTGCCACTTCTACCATCCAGAACGGCAAGATCGAGTTCTACGAGCGCAGCGGCAAGCCTACCCCGGCAGGCCTGGTCGTGACCAAGGACGGAGATACCATGACCGACTCCGGCGATATCTTGAAACAGATGCGCAAAGGCGACTGTGCGTTGCTTCCTCTGGGCGGTATGGGAGAGGAGACCGGCGGCTACAAGGGCTATGGATTTACCACCATTGTGGAAATTCTGTCTGCGGCGCTTTCCGGCGGCCCCCATACAAAGGCGTTGTCCGGCAAGGATGACAATGGCAACAACATCATGTATCGTCTGGGACATTTCTTCTTTGTGATCAATCCGGAATTTTTCCAGGGACTGGATACATTCCAGCACACCACCGGAGATATCCTGCGTGCTCTGCGCAACTCCGAGAAAGCACCCGGTCAGGAGCGGATCTACACCGCCGGAGAGAAAGAATATTTGGCCTGGCAGGAACGCAAAGACAAGGGCGTTCCTGTGGGCGAAACCATCCAGAAGGAATTTATCCAGCTGCGAGATGAGTGCGGTCTGGATTATCATTTCCCCTTTGAAGCCTAAAACAAGAACAGCGCCCCCACTTTTAAAGTGGGGGCGCTGCATATTCTTTTGATTATTCGTGGGGGTTATGGAGAAGCTCGTGGGCTTTGCCACGGAAGAAGCCATTGTAGAAAATATCCAACAGGGGGTTTTCGTTGGACTTCTTGATTGCCATATCGCCGTCAGCAGCGTACAGTCCCTTGGTACGAGCCTGAGCACGGACCACCTTGGTGCTGCCGTCAGTGGGTTGACCACCACCCATGACACAGCCGCCGGGGCAGGCCATGATTTCAATGAAGTGATAGGTCTTTTTACCGGATTTGACAGACTCCAGCACTTTCCGTGCATTGGCAAGGCCGGAGGCCACGCAGATGCTGACTTCCATGCCATTGTAGGGAATCGTAAACTCCTTGATGCCCTGGTCGCCACGGACACCGCATTCGGCAATGGCGTTCAAGGTGGCCACATCGTGACCGTCTACCAGACGGCGGAGAACGGCTTCCGTTACGCCACCGGTGGCACCGAAGATCACGCCGCCGCCGGAGCCAATGCCGAAGGGCATATCACAGGCCTCGCTGGGCATGGTCTCAAAATTGATGCCGTGGGCGTCAATCATGCGGATCAGCTCGTGGGTGGTCAGTACGATGTCGGTGTCCTTTTCGCCCTTGGTGTAGCTGTCGGGGCGCTGGGCTTCCATCTTCTTGGCGGTGCAGGGCATGATCGAGACCACAACGGTCTTCTTGCCCTGGGCATTATGCTCGTCCCGGTAGTATTCTTTCAAAACCGCGGAGAACATCTGCTGAGGGCTGCGACAGGTGGAAATATTGGGTTTGAACTCCGGGTATTCGTTTTCCACAAATTTGACCCAGGCAGGGCAGCAGGAGGTCAGCAGAGGCAGTTTCTCGCCCTTGGACACTCGATCCAAAAACTCTGCAGACTCTTCCATAATGGTCAGGTCGGCGGTGAAGGTGGTGTCGAACACCTCGTCAAAGCCCATGCGGTGCAGGGCGGCTACCACCTTGCCCATGGCGTTTTCACCCTTGGGCAGGCCGAAGGCTTCACCCACTGCCACACGGACAGCCGGGGCGATCTGTGCCACCACACGGGTATTCTTGTCGCCCAGAGCCTGCCAGACTTCTGTCATATTATGGTGGATGGTCAGCGCACCGGTGGGGCAAACCACCCGGCACTGGCCGCAGGAAACGCAATTGGTGGCGGCCATTTGGCGGTCGAAAGCGGGGGTGACGGTGGCATCGGTGCCACGGTGGGCAAATCCCAGCACGCCTACGCTCTGAATTTCATTACAGACCCGGACACAGTTGCCGCAAAGGATACACTTGTTGGGGTCACGGACGATGGCGGGGGAGGAAAAGTCAACAGGCTGGATCTCCCGGTGATTGGCAAAGCGGACATTGTTGACACCCAGCTGGTAGGCAAGCTTTTGCAGGGTGCATTTGCCGTGCTTGTCGCAGGTGGTGCAGTCCCGGCAGTGGGCTGCCAGCAGCAGTTCCACGATCAGTTTGCGGTGCTTGCGCAGCTTTTCCGTGTGGGTATAGATCACCATGCCGTCTCTCGGTTCTTCTGAGCAGGAGGCAAAGCAGCGGCCACGGTCATCTTCTACGGTACACAGTCTGCAAGCGCCGAAAACGGACAGCTCCGGCTGGTAGCACAAGGTGGGGATCTCAATACCTGCCTTGCGGATGATGGTCAGTAAGTTTTTTTCGTTGGTAAATTCAACTTTTTTACCATTGATCGTAATCGTTCCCATTGTTTCCCCTCCTTATGCGTCAATGTAGATGGCACCAAATGCGCAGTTTTCCTTACAGGCGCCGCACTTGATACACTTGTCGCTGTCGATGGTGTAGGGCTTCTTCACAACGCCGGAAATGGCGTTGACAGGGCAGTTTCGGGCGCACTTGGAGCAACCCTTACAGAATTCGGGGTTGATCACATAGCGGCGCAGGGCGGTGCAGGTCTTGGCACGGCACTTCTTATCCACGATGTGTTCGATGTACTCATCCCGGAAGGTTTTCAAGGTGGAGATAACGGGCAGAGGGGCACTCTTACCCAGACCGCACAGCGCCATGGTCTGGATCATGGTTGCCAGCTCTTCCAGGGTGTCCAGATCTTCCAGTTTGCCCTGACCGTTGACGATCCGCTCCAAAATCTCTAGCATCCGCTTGGTGCCTTCCCGGCAGGGGGTACACTTACCGCAGGACTCCCGCTGGGTGAAGCTCATGAAGAATCGGGCAACTTCTACCATACAGGTGTCTTTGCCCATGACCACCATACCGCCGGAGCCGATGATGGCGTTGTATTTCTTCACGGAGTCGAAATCCAGAGGCACATCCAGATGCTCTTCCGTCAGACAGCCGCCGGAAGGACCGCCGATCTGCACGGCTTTAAATTCGGCACCGTTTTTCAGGCCACCGCCGATGTCGAAGATGATCTGCCGCAGGGTAGAGCCCATGGGCACTTCAATCAGGCCGGTGTTTTCGATGGCGCCGGTCAGGGAGAAGGTCTTGCATCCGGGGCTGCCTTCAGTACCGATGGATCTAAACCAATCTGCGCCCTGCAAAATGATTTTGGGTACATTGGCGTAGGTTTCTACATTGTTCAGAACTGTGGGTTTTTCCCACAGGCCTTTTTCTACTGTTCTGGGGGGCTTGGTACGGGGCATACCACGGTTGCCTTCGATGGAGGCAGTCAGCGCGGAGCCTTCGCCGCAGACGAATGCGCCTGCGCCTTTATTGATATGCATATGGAAGGAGAAATCAGTGCCTAAAATGTTGTCACCCAGAAGACCACGCTCTTCCAACTGGGCAATGGCATTTTTCAGCCGGGCAACACTCATGGGGTATTCGGCACGGACATAGATGTAACCGTTTTGCGCGCTGACGGCGTAGCCGGCGATCATCATGCCTTCGATCAGCTTGAAAGGATCGCCTTCCATTACGGAGCCGTCCATAAAGGCACCGGGGTCGCCTTCGTCGCCGTTGCAGACTACATACCGCTCGGTTTCTTTCTGACGGGCGACCTGTTTCCACTTCTTGCCGGTGGGGAAACCGCCGCCGCCACGACCACGCAGGCCGGATGCATCCACTTCGTTGATCACATCATCCCGGCTCATATCGAACATGGCTTTTTTCAGAGCCTCAAAGCCGCCGGAGGCCAGATATTCGTCCAGAGACTCGGCATCGAATTTACCGCAGTTTTCCAGAACGATCCGGGTCTGCTTGGCAATAAAGGGGATCTCATCAGGCTGGACATAGCTTTGTTCCCCTTTGTGGTAGAGCAGCCGCTCCAGAATGGTGTCGCCCAGAACGGAGTTTTCAAAGATATCTTCGCAATCTTCCGGTTGTACCTTAACATACTGAATGACTCTGTCGCCCTTCTGGATGCGCACCAGGGGGCCTAATTCGCAGAAGCCCTGACACCCGGTCTTTTTCACACCGACGGTCTTATCGCCGTCATGGCCTCCACAGGGGGAAAATACCAACGATACGCCGGGAGCATCCTTGACGAGCGTTTCAAAAATCTCGTGGATCTTATGAGAGCCGGTGGCGATACAGCCGGTACCGGAGCAGACCAGAATGCGGCAGTCGTACTGCTTCAGCTGCTCAGCGGCAGCCATCTTTGCCTGAGAGAGTTCGTCTTTGTTACAGATCATACGCTTCTACCTCTCAATTCCTCAATGATCGCAAGGACCTTTTCCGGGGTCATGGCAGGGTAGACCTGCTCGTTGACCATCATGGTGGGAGCCAGACCGCAGGCACCCAGACAGGAAACGGTCTCCACGGTGAACATCATATCATCGGTGGTGTGCTTTTTCTTGCTCAGTCCCAGCTCTTTCCACAGGGTTTCCAAAACCGGGGTGGAGTGGCGGACATGGCAGGCAGTGCCGTCGCAGACTTTGATGACATACTTGCCCTTTGCTTCAAAAGAGAAGTTTTCATAGAAGGTGGCAACCGAATAGGCTTTTGCTTCGGTGATGCCGATTTCTTTGGCAACATAGCTCAGCAGTTCTTTGGGCAGGTAGCGATACTCCGCCTGTATGTCCTGCATGATGGGGATCAGAGATCGGGCATCCCGGACATAGCGGGCAATGATCTCATCTGTCTTGCGGTAGTAAGATTCATCCAGCATAAGTGCAGCCTCCTCGTGTTCAATGGATTACCAAGTTCATCCTTGGATCAACTTTTTCCATAGTCAGTTTAACATAAAAAATACAGAATGTCCATATCTAATTCGTCCATTTCGACGAATTAGAAGAAAAATGTTTTGTTACCAAGAACAAGTGTGCGCTATAAATAGTATGACAAAGGCCACAGCCTATATGGCTGCGGCCTTGTTGCAATTGAAAAAACTTCATCACAAGCATCTCAAATGATCAGTATGCCGTTACAAAGATTTGACGAATGGTAGAAGAAAAAACACGACTGGATCTTTAAAAAATCAGCAAGTCTCTTCTTTGACGATCTGCCGCATAGCATCCCACTTGGCCTCCATTTCGGACACCAGTTTGAACTGGGTACGGCAGCGATCCAGGTTGTGGGTGGGATAGTGGATGCCAAAATAGTGATCGCCATCCAGATAGTCTGTCAGGAAGCGGACACCACACTCCAGTGTCATGATCAGTGCGCCCAAGGGCAGCGCATCCCGTTCGGCCTCCGTCAAGCCGGGGCAAGCGGCGAGGAAACCTCTGGTGAAGATGCGATACTGGTCAAGATCAATGGTCATCTTGCTCAAGTCTTTCTCGTCCTCAGCAGCGGTGGCGGCACCAAAACGGATGGAATCGCCAAAGTCGTAGGCACTGAGGCCGGGCATGGTGGTATCCAGATCCACGATACAAAGAGGTGTCCGTGTATCGGCACGGAGCATGACATTGTTCAGCTTGGTGTCGTTGTGGGTCACACGCAGAGGAAGCTTTCCTGCCTGGAGCATCCGCACCAGACTGCCGCCAACTTCTTCATGAGCCAGCGCAAACTCAATTTCCGCCTGCACTTCTTTGGCACGCCCCATGGGATCTTTTTCCAGAACTTCCTTAAACAGCCGATAGCGGTTGGTGGTGTCATGGAATTTGACGATGGTTTCGTGCAGTGTTTCCGCAGGGAAATCGGACAGTTGCTGCTGGAATGTGCCAAAGGCAATGGCAGACTGATAAAAGTCTTCCGGGGTTTCCGGTGCTTCCAGGCAGATGGCATTTTCGATAAAGTGATAGATGCGCCAATCATCGTTTTTGCCACGGTGATACCAGGATTTACCGTCTACTGTGGGAACCAGTGTCAGCGCACCATTGGGATCGTCGATCTTTTTGTGAAGATGGGCGGTAATAGCAGCGATATTTTCCTGCAAACCGGCAATATCCGGGAAAGCCTGATTGCTCAACTTTTGCAGAATATAGCGACGGCCGGACTGGGTGGTGACCAAATAGGTGCGGTTAATATGACCACAGCCGTGTCTTTCACAGCTGACGGGTTCACTGTCCAGCTGAAACTGGCTGAGGACAGAATGAAGCAGGGGATCCATATCTCTTTCTCCAATCAAATTTCGTACCAGCGAATCTCATTGGCATCCAGATGGAGGGTAAAGCTACCATTATCGGTGTAAACAGTGGTGTCCTGAGGTTCGTAGGTGTTGTTGACCACGCAGTATTTGCCGTTGGCAACGAATGCATGGACCTCTACATTATAATTGCTGGAGAACCATTTGTAAAGGTCTTTTTCGCTGCTTGCTGCCCACAGGATGGCACGATACAGCACACGGCTGTTCTCAAAGGAGTAGGGCAGGCCGGAAATATAGACACTTCTGCCGTTGCCGTAACCATTGACAGCCATCTGCACTTCTTTTTCTTTCTGCACAAGAATATTGGTGTCTTCCTTAGCGTAGATGCTCTTTTTGCCTTCGCCGAAGTCCACTTCGCCGGCTACATCTTCCAGAATGAAATGATCGGGATGGGCTTCCCAGTTGTACTTGTCGTAGTTCATGGTGAAGCCGGTTTCCTTCTCTACGCCCAGCAGGCTGCACAGCTGCAGATAACGGCCCTGGTACTGGTGGCCGGAGGGCTCACCAACGCCGATGAAGCCGCCGCCGTTGTGGACGAACTTGCGGATAGCGGAGGAAATGGTGGGATCTTCCCATTCTGCGCCGCCGGTATGGGCGGTATCGCCGTCACCCACATTGATGATGACATCGATGCTGTCCAGCAGCTTGGGATCCTTACGGATATCATCAAAGGAAATGAACTTTACATCGAAAGGTGCACCGGACAAAGCTTCGATGATGCCAGCGTAGGAATAGTTCTGCTTCTGGTAGAGAGCATGGTGGACCATGTGGCAGCCCCAGGCACGCATTTTGCCCCAGCAGTTGAGCACTGCCACCGTCTTGACACAGTAGGGCGTGGTGCCCTTGATGTTATCATACAGCTCCCGGAACTCGTTACAGACGGACTCAATATAGTCGATAAATTCAGGGAACTGCAGAGCCAGCTTCAAATAGCCGCCATAGCCGATGCGGTCGATGGGCTTACGCAGGATGGCACGACGGGCGGTGACCCAGTTTTCCTTGGCTTCCTTCACGGGATCGCCGCCTTCGTGGAAGGTGTCGGGGAAGAAGTAGGGCAGGAAACGGCCTTCGGTGTATTTGACACCGGGGATGTCGGAGATCAGACGAAGGGTAGAGCCGTTGCCCACGGAGCCGACCACAGCATCAATGCCGATGGACTTCCACTCCTCCATGAACGGCTCCATGCCGATCCAGTGGTCGCCCAGGAACATCATGGCTTCCTTGCCCAGTTCGTGGGTGATGTCCACCATTTCCTTGGCAAGCTTTGCCACTTCCCGGCGCTGGAAGGCCTGGAAATCCTTATATTCTTTGGAAGGAATGCGGTACTGGTTGTTGTGATAGCCCTGATCGACGATGAATTCAGGACGGAACTTGTAGCCTACTTCTTTCTCAAACTGGTCGAGAATGAAGGGGGACACAGAGGCAGAGTAGCCGTACCAGTCCACAAATTTTTCCCGTTTCAGCTCGTCGAATACCAGGGTGAACTGGTGGAAGAAGGTGGTGTAGCGGATCACATTGACATAGGGATGGTCGGCGATAAATTTGCGTAACCGTTCCATGGTAAATTTATGGGTCTTGGGCTGGCGGACATCGAAGGTGATCTGGTGCTCAAAGTCCTTCCAGTCGTTGGTGACGGCGTT